>JADMJS010000579.1 GCA_018780435.1 Myxococcales bacterium | reverse complement strand
CAGATGTCGAAGGTGCAGGCGCTGCCGTCATCGCAGTTGAAGGTGAACTTGCAGCCACCCGCGATTTCGGTGTCGCACGTGTCCTTCGTGCACGGGTTGCCGTCATTGCAGACCGTCGGTACCGCGATGCAGCTCCCCGTCGAGCTGCACGTATCCTGGGTACACGAGTTGCCGTCGTTGCAGACCTTCTGGTTGAACACGCAGCCGACCGGCGCCGCACACGTGTTCTCCGTGCACGGGTTGCCGTCGTCACAGGTCACGAGGGCGTTGCGGCAACGGCCGCTGATGCACGCGTCGTTGGTGCAGAGGCTCGCGTCGTCGCACTGTCCGTTCGTCGTACAGAAGGGCCCGTTGGGCGGGCAGTTCACGATCGGCGTGTGGAACTTGCCCGTGACGGGGTTGCACTGGTCGAGGGTGCAGTAGACGTTGTCGGACAGGTCGATGTTCGTGTAGACGCAGCCCAGCACCTCATCGCAGGTGTCGAGCGTACACACCGAGTTGTCGTTGCAGTTGCGGGCCGTCGACGCGCACGCGCCGAGCGGAGCCCCAGCCTGGTCGAGAGCGACACAGGCGTCATCGGTACACTCGGTGCCATCCGAGCAATCCCGAGGCGTGTTGATGCAGCCAGCGTCCTGATCGCAGGTGTCGATGGTGCAGAGGTTCGGCTTCGTCGTGTTCGCGAGGACATCGGCGCAGTCCTTCGGCGCGTAGTTACACGCCTTCGTGACCGCGTCGCACAGGTCCACGGTGCAAGCGTCACCGTCGTCGCACTTGTTGGCGTAGACGCAGCCGAGGCCCGAGTCGCAAGAGTCGACCGTACAGGCCGAGCCGTCGTCGCAGGCAGTCGCGACCGAGACGCAGCCGTCTTCCTCGTCACAGAAGTCCGTGGTGCACGCGTCCGCGTCCACGCACTCTGTGGTCCCGCGCGGCGTGAACGCACAAGACCCGTTGGCCGGGTTGCAGACGTCGACCGTGCAGTTGAGCCCGTCGTTACACGTCACGGTCTGCACGTTCTCGCAGCCGGAGCCGGAGTTGCAGATGTCGAGCGTGCAGGCGTTACCATCGTTACACGCATAGGTGTTGATGCAGCCGAGCAGCGGATCGCAGCTATCGGTCGTGCACGGATTGAGGTCGTCACACGTGAGCGGGAGGTACTGGCAGACGCCCGTCGCGGCGTTGCAGTAGTCGAGCGTACACTTGAGCCCGTCGTTGCAGTTGACCGCCTTGTTCTGACAGCCGAGCTGGTTGTCGCAGAAGTCGATGGTGCACGGGCTGCCGTCGCTGCAGTTCGGCGCCGCCTGGGAGCATCGGAAGCCGGTCGCGCCACCGAGGTTCTTACACTTGCTCTCGGTACAGGCGTCGCCGTCGTCGCAGTCGTCGTCGAGCCCGGAAGGACACGCGATGGTGCAGGGGCTGATCTTGGGGTTCACACAGCCGACACCAGGGTCACACAGATTCTGCGTACACGGCAGATCGTCGTCGCACTCCGTGGCGACTACGATCGGCGTGTACTTGCAGCCCGTCGCCGGGTCGCACGAGTCGGTGGTGCAGGCGTTGGCGTCGTTGCAGGTCGACAGCGTGTGGGTGCAGAGACCGGTCGCCGTCGAGCAGCCGTCCTCCGTGCAGAGGTTCGAGTCGCTGCAGTTCTTCTGCACGAACGAACAGCCCGTGGACGGAACACAGCTATTGAGCGTGCAGGGGTTGTTGTCGTCGCACTGCACCTGCGTGTGCGAACACGCGAGGAGCGCGTCGCACTCGTCGAGGGTACAGGCGTTGCCGTCCTCGCAGTAGGACGAGTGCGTGCAACCCGTCGCGACAGTACACGCGTCGATGGTACACGGGTCGCCGTCACTGCACGGATTCGCCGCCTGGGTGCAGCCGTCCTGCGCGTCACAGGTGCCCACCGTACAGGGGTTTCCGTCGTCGCACGTGTTGGGCGGGTTCGAACAGACGCCGCTGCCGACGTTGCAGCTGTCGAGCGTGCAGAGATTGCCGTCAGAACAGTTCTTCGCCGTGAACTTACAGCCCGTGACCGGGTCACAGGTGTCCGTGGTGCAGGCGTTGGCGTCGTTGCACGCGTAGATGTTCGCGCAGCCCGTCTTGGTGTTGCAGGTGTCCGACGTGCACGGGTTCTTGTCGTCGCAGGTGTTGAACGCCGAGGTGCAGTTCCCGTTCGTGCTGTTGCACGAATCGATGGTGCACTCGTTGTTGTCCGAGCAGTTCTTCTCCCCGAAGGTGCAACCACTGAGCGGTTGGCAGGTGTCCGTCGTGCACAGGTTGCCGTCCGAGCAGGTGATGTTCGTGAACTGGCAGCGGAGCCCGACGCCCGGCACGTTCTGGCATACCCCGGTCGTACACGCGTTCTTATCGTCGCAGTCCGCGTTCACGGCGCAAGGGACCGTGCAGCCAGCCACCGGCGTGAGCTTGCACCCCTGAATCGGGTCGCAGGAGTCCGCCGTGCAGATGTTGTCGTCCTTGCACTTGGCCGACTCGTTCACATTGACGCAGCCGATGTTGATGTTGCAGGAGTCCGACGTGCAGGCGTTGTTGTCGTCGCAGTCGATGACCTCGAAGTAACACTGACCTGAGAGCGGGCTGCAGAGGTCCCGCGTACAGGCGTTCGAGTCGTTGCAGTTCGCGGCCGCGTTGGTGCACTTGCCCGTCGCCATGTCGCAAGTGTCGATGGTGCAGGAGTTCTCGTCGTCGCACTTCGGCACGAAGTCGCAGGCTCCGGTCGACTCGGCGCAAACGCCGACGGTGCACTTGTTCGAGTCGGTGCACTCGTAGACGGTCGCCTCGCAGAGACCCGACGCGAAGTCGCAGGTGTCGAGGGTGCAGGGATCGCCGTCGTCGCAAACCTTCGGGATGTACGCACACGACGCGGCACCGACGGCCGGGTTGCAGAAGTCCTGAGTACACGGCGAACCGTCGGTACACGCGGGCGGGTAGCTGCAGCCGAGCGACGCGTCGCAGAGGTTCAAAGTGCACTTGTTCCCGTCGTCACAAGGCGCCGACGTGAAGGTACACGCCGCCGTGGTCGGGTTGCACGAGTCGACCGTGCAGACGCTCTTGTCATCGCACTTCTTTTCGAAGACGCAGCCCTTCGTCGGGTTGCAGGAGTCCGACGTGCAGATGTTGCCGTCGTCGCAGACCACGTTGTTGTAGACGCAGTCACCGGTGACCGCACTGCACGCTTCCGTCGTGCAGGACGATCCGTCGTTGCAGTTCTTCTGAGCGTAGTTGCAACCCGTCGAGGGGGCGCACGTGTCGACCGTGCACTTCACGCCGTCGTCGCAGGTGATGACGTTGTTGATGCACCCGGTCACCTTGTTGCAGGAGTCGGTCGTGCACGCGTTGTTGTCCGAGCACGAGCGCGCCGGGAAGGTGCAGCCCCCGGTAGCGATGTTGCACTGATTGTCGGTGCACGAGTCGTTGTCCTCGCAGGTCTTCGGCGCGTACTCGCAAGCGCCCGTAAGCGAGTTGCAGCTATCGGTCGTGCAGGGGTTGTTGTCGCTGCAGCTCTTGACCGGGTTCTCGCAGAGGCCGGTCGAGAGGTTGCACTTCTCAGTGGTACACGGGTTGCCATCGGCGCACTCGACCGACGTATTGAGGCAGCCTCCCTGGGCGAGACAGCTATCGACGGTGCAGTTGTCGCCGTCGTCACAGGTCAAGATGGTCGTCTTGCAGAAGCCGGTGGTCTCATCACAGACCTCGGTGGTGCAGGGGTTCTGGTCGTTACAGACCTTCGCGACGTTCTGGCAGCCCGTGGCGGTCTTGCACGAGTCGGTCGTGCACTTCTTACCGTCGTCGCAATTGGTGGGCGCATACGAGCACGCGCCGTTGGTCTCCGAGCAGGTGCCGGTCGTGCAGAGGTCACCGTCATCGCACGGGTTGGCGGCGTAGACGCACTCCCCGGTCGCGGGGTTGCAGGAGTCCGCCGTGCACTTCTTGCCGTCGCTACAAATCTTGGCCGTGTTGCTGCACGCGCCGGTGCCACTGCACACGTCGGTGGTGCAGGCGTTCCCGTCGTCGCAAGCCGCCTTGTTCTCACACGCGCCCGTCGTGGCGTTGCAGGTGTCGACCGTGCAGATCTGGCCGTCGTTGCAGCTCTTGGCCGCGCTCTGGCAGGTGCCGGTCGTGGACTGGCACACGTCGTCGGTACACGCGTTGCCGTCGGAGCAGTTCTTGAGCGTGTTCGAGCAGACGCCCGTCACGGTGTTGCACAGGTCGTCGGTGCACTTGTTGCCGTCGTCGCAGTCCTTGCCGGGGTTGGTACAGGCGGCCGTCGTGGCGTTGCAGAGGTCCGAGGTGCAGGCGTTGCCGTCGCTGCAGTCCTTCGCCGTGTTCTGACACGCGTAGGTGTTCGACGCGTTCAGGCACTTGTCGAAGGTGCAGGCGAGGCCGTCGGTGCAGGTGATCGGGGTGAATTGGCACGTCTCGGTCGCGAGGATGCACTTGGCGTCGACACAGTAGTCGCGAATCTTCTTGGTCGGATCGTTCGGGAAGTTCGGATCCTGAATCTTCGCGAGGTTCTGGCACACCGAGTCCTGCTTACAAATGACCTCGCCACACCCCGGCTTGTTGATGTCCCAGGTGTTCGAGCACCCGGCCCCACCCGCCGTACAGGCGTCGACGGTGCAGGCGTTACCATCGTCACACGTGCTCTTGGTCGAGCAGGCGC
>JADMJS010000297.1 GCA_018780435.1 Myxococcales bacterium | reverse complement strand
CGATTCCCGCTCAGGCGGCCCACACCTGTGGAGGTCGCCATGTCCGAACGAGCCCAACGTCGCCCCGTTCTCCTCTCTCCTCCTGCTTCAAAAGCTCCAACATCACTCTTGTGGCTGTCGCCCATCGGCTGGATCGCGTCCGCGCTCGTGCTGGTGAGCTGCACGGTCGACACCGGCCCGCTCCCCGGCGGGGACTACTATCCCACCGGTGGTGGCTACTACGGCGGCGGCAACCCCTACGGCGGCGGTGTCCCGCCGGCCTCCCCCACCTGCACGGCACAAGAGATCATGGGCCAGTGCAGCAACAATCAGCTCACCTACTGCGACGCCGGCCAGACCTACGTTCAGACTTGCGGCGACGCCGGCAACGTGTGCGGCTGGAACGCCGAGAACGCCTGGTACGAGTGCCAGGTGCCGGCGACCTCGGGGCCGGGTACCCGCGGCGGTGGCGGTGGCGGTGGCGGTGGCGGCGGTGGCGGCGGTGGCGGCTCCACCGGCGGCGATTGCGGCACGGTCGACCAGGTGGGCGAGTGTGCTGGCCTCGTCCTCTCCTACTGCAACGACGGGGCGCTCGTCAGCGTCGACTGTCGCACCAAGAACGGGGTCTGCGGCTTCGACTCGGCGGCGGGCTGGTACGACTGTGTCGCGCCGGCGGTCACGTGTGACGACGTGCCGACGGCCGGTCTCTGCGACGGTGACGCGCTCGTGACCTGCGGCGCGGCGGGGCCCGAGACGACGGACTGCGCCGCGCTCGGCGGCACCTGCGCGCTCGATGGGTCCGGCTACGCGGGCTGCGTCACGACACCGCCCGTGTCCGCGTGCGGCGATGTCGACAATGTCGGCGTGTGCGACGGCGACACCGTCTACTGGTGCGACGGGGGCACGCTGGCGTCCATCGACTGCGGCGAGGCCGGGCGTACCTGCGGCTGGAACGACGCTCAAAACTTCAATGACTGCGTGGATCTGCCGCCCATGACCGACGGCTGCGGCGATGTCGACGAGGTCGGGATCTGCAGCGGCGACGTGCTCTCCTATTGCCAGAACGGCGTCCTCACCACGGTCACCTGCGACGACACGTGCGGCTGGAACGCGGGGGCCGCCTACAACGACTGCGTCAGCGCCGTCGTCGTCCCGGTGGACCCCTGTGGCGACATCGATCACCTCGGGACGTGCGAAGGCGACACCTTGCTCTACTGCCAGGCTGCGGGCGACGGCACCGCGCTGGTCGAGGAGCAGTGCGCGTGGGGCTGCGCCTGGGACGCCGTTGCAGGCCAACACGACTGCCTCTCGCCCGTCGTCCCAGTGGACCCCTGCGGCGGTATCGACGGCATCGGGGTCTGCGACGCGGACGTCCTCTACTACTGCCAGAACGCCGGCACGGACGCCGCCCTGCTCGTAACCGAGGTGTGCGCTTTCGGCTGCGGCTGGAACGACGCCGCGGGGATCAGCGAGTGCCTCCCCGACCCGGGCCCGCCCGTGGACCCGTGTCTCGGGATCGACGAGGCCGGGATCTGCGATGGCGACGTGCTCACCTACTGTCAGAACGCCGCGCTCGTGACCGAGTCCTGCGCCTTCGGCTGCGGCTGGAACGAGGGTGCCGGCCTGTCGGAGTGCCTCCCCGACCCGGGCCCCCCGGTCGATCCGTGCGCCGGCATCGACGAGCTCGGCCTCTGCGACGGCGACCTGCTCAGCTTCTGCCAGGACGGCGCCCTCCAGAGCCAAGTCTGCGACTATGGCTGCGCCTTGAGCGCCCTCGGCTACTTCGACTGCCTCCCGCCGCCCGTGACGGAGTGCGGCGACATCGACGAGGTGGGCCTGTGTGACGGCGCGGTGCTCTGGTATTGCGACGCCGGTGCCCTCGTGAGCCAGAGCTGCGACGGCGTCTGCGCCTTCGACGAGGTGAACGGCTACTACGCCTGCTTCTGAGCGAGCGTGTCGTCCGTGTCCGGGCGCGCCTCGAGCACGCCCGGGCAGCGCCGGTCGAGGAAGTCGGTCACGAGCCGCTCCACCAGCTCCCGGTGTTCGAGCGACGCGGTGTGAGTCCCGCCGCGCAGGAGCTGCAGCTCGGCGTTCCCGAGTCGGCGCGCCATCACCTCGGACACCCAGTACGGCGTAAAGCCGTCGCGTTCACCGCCGAGCACGAGCGACGGCATGGTGAGCCCCGGGAGCGCGGCCTCCGCGGTGTGTTCCCCCGCGGCGTCGAGCGTCTCGAGGAAGATGCGCGGGTCGATGGCCGCCATGTGGCCGAGATACGCGAGCATGTCGTCGCGCGTCACGAGCCGGCCGTCGACCTCGAGGAGGCGCGCCATCCACCAGCCGAGCTCGGTCGGGAGCAGGCGCTTCATGACGCCGGAGAGCACCTCGGGGAACTGCTCGGCCATGATCCGCGCCGCGGGGAGCACCTTCCCAAGCATCGCGGAGTCGTACACGGTGTCGAGGGGCCGGCCGTAGCTGCCGCAGACGAGGACGATGCCGGTGACGCGCTCCGGGGCGCGGGTGGCCATCTCGAGCGCGACCTGCACGCCCATCGAGTGGCCGATGAGGACGGCACGGTCGATGCCGAGCTCGTCCATCACGGCGAGGCTATCGTCCGCGAGGACGTCGATGCCGTAGCCGTCCGCCGCGTGACGTCGGTAGCGGCCGCCGGTCTCGCCGCCGGCCCACGAGGATTCGCCGTGACCGCGGTAGTGGGGGTGGACGACACGCGTTCGCGTGGCGAGCGCGGGGGCGAGATAACGCCAGATGAAGCCGTCGCAGCCGACGCCGTCGAGGAGCAGCACGCTGCCGGCGTCATGAATCCCAGACTCGAAGACGGCGAGGCGGGTGCCGTCGGGCCGCTCCGTCTCGTGGCGAATGGCGCCTTCGTCGATTACACCCATGAGCTCCGTCCTATCGCGTCCACTTGCTCAGCGTTCCGCCGGTCATCCCCGAATGGCCCAGTCGAGCGCCACGCTGCCGGGGGGGCCGGCGACCACGAGGCGCAGGACGCCGCCGGGGCCCGGGACCACAGAGACGCCACCGACGTTCTCGGGGAACACGACCCGGTAGCCGATGTGCAGCGGCGTGATGAAGGGGTAGAGGAGCGCGAACTTGGGCTGGGTCTCGAGGCGCTCGACCTTCAGCGGCGCGACTTCGAGCGCGGTGGCGCCGTGGCCGCCATCCCGGAGGTTGCGCAGGCGTAGCCGAAAGACGGCCGTGTCTTCGGGGGCTTCGAGGTGGTTCCAGCCCCACTCCGGCGTGTTCACGCCGAGCACGAAGACCACTTCGTTGCGTGGCGTCAGCGCGTCCCGCTGGGCGGCGTCCGCTTCGGCGACCGAATAGTCCTCGGTGCCGGCGCGGGCGGCGACCTGCGCCTGGAGGAAGGCCGGGGACAGCCACGTGGCGCTGACGAAGAGCCGGCCGCCGAGGGCCAAGTAAGCCTCGCCGTCGCGGGTCCACTCGCTTAGGACGGAGCGGTAATTGGGGCGCGTGGGGACGCCGTTGGAACGTGGATCGACGGCGCCCGGACGACAGCCGAGAGCTAGGACGACGAGCGTCGCCGAGAGGAGCGCCTCACGCCATGGGCCGAGCGTCATCACGGCGACTCGCTCACGCGTCGAGCCCGGGCGCGATGTCACGCTTCAGGAGGACGGCGTCAACGTGGAGACCCTCGGCTTCGACGGCGGCGCGGCCCCCCTCTTCGCGGTCGACCAGCACGACCACCCGGACCGGGTTCAGGCCGGCGTCGCGCAAGGCACGCACCGTCGAGAGCGCAGAGCCGCCGCTAGTGAGGACATCTTCGATGACGGCGACCGGGCTGCCTGGTGGGACGTTCTTGAGCCCTTCCACGCGGTTACCCGTGCCGTGAGCCTTGGGCTCGGGCCTCACCAGGAGCGCGGGCACGGGCTGTCCGTCGAGCTCACTACGATAAGCGATGCCGCTGACGAGCGGGTCCGCGCCAATAGACGGCCCTGCCACGGCGACGAACGCGGGCCCGCCCCGGCGCAGGAGCGTCGTGAGCGCGTCGGCGCACAGCACGATGCCGCGGGGATGCAGGCACACGTTTCGGCAGTCGATGTAGACGTTCGAGGACCGCCCGCTCTTGAGCGTGACGGCGCGACGCTCGAAGCCGAGCCGCTGTACGAGCGCGAGCAGCTCGGGGAACTCGGCGGCCACGTCAGGCCGCCTCGCGACCGGCGCGGGTGAAGGGCTGCCACTCGTCCTTCATGTAAACGAGCGCGTACCCGGTCCCGATGACGAGGTAGAGGAAGGACTGGAGGAAGGGGATCTCGGGGATGAACCGGAACGCGATGAGCACGTACGACGCCAGCGCGTTGCCGACCATGAAGATGTTGTAAGCCTTGCTCGACGTGGCGCGCATCTTCGGGAGCGGGATGTTCGAGACCATCCACAGTCCGAAGAGCACCAGCATCACCGGCACCATGGCCACGAGCACCGGCGGGAATCCGTACTTCTCCGCCGTGAGGTAGAAAGACGCCGAGAGGCCGCCGACCAACGTGGTGGGGACGCCGAGGAAGATCTTGGAGCCGACCTCTTCGGTCATCACGTTGAACTTGGCGAGGCGGAGCGCGGCCATGACCCCGAGGAAGAGGCAGGCGATCGTGGTCAGGAGCTGCATCGTCTCGCCGGCCCAGAAGCCCGCATAACGCGGATCCCGCGTCGTGAGCCCGAGGTAGAGAAAGCCCGGCGCGATCCCGAAGGTCACGAGATCAC
>JADMJS010000137.1 GCA_018780435.1 Myxococcales bacterium | reverse complement strand
CTCTCACAGGGAATCGCTTCGGCCTGCTCGGTCCGAAAAACAGCGGCCTCCTAGCTCGCGACGGCGGAGAAGCGCCCCGAGTCGACCCGCACCCGGCCGAAGGCCACGGCAGGATCGTGCGTGAAGGCCAAAACGCCTTGCCGCGCCGCCAGCGACGTGAGGAGCACCACCTTCTCGTCGATGAGGCGCTCTGGGAATCGGTCGTAGCCCATGGTGATCGGCGCGTGCACCCACGCCATCCCGGGGATGAGGTCGGCACCGAAGACCACGGGCCCCGCGGAGGTGTCGACCTCGGACAGCAGCAGGCCCGGCGTGTGTCCCTCGGACATGTGCGCGTCCCAGCCCGGTCCCATCAGGGCGCGGAAGGCGGCCGGATCGGGTACGACACGTAGCCGACCCGACGCGTCGAGGAGTGGCCCCAAGGCGGGGATGAATGACGCACGGTCACGCACGTGGGGGGCCTTCGAGCGCGCCCACGCGCCGTCGCTCACGACCACGAGCGCGTTCGGGAAGAGCAGTGACGGCGCCTGTCCTTCCTCGAAGGTGCTGAGCAACCCGCCCGCGTGGTCGAAGTGGAGGTGCGACAGCACGACGACGTCGATGTCCTCGTGGGAGACGCCGACCGCCGCGAGTGATCGCAGCAGTACGTGGTCGGGCTCCTCGACGCCGAATCGGGCGCGCAGCTTCGGTTCGAAGAAGGCGCCGATCCCCGTCTCGAGGAGCACCCGGCGTGGTCTGCCGCCCGCGACGCCACCCTCGGTGACGAGGAAAGCCCGACACGCGAGCGCGATGCGGTTCTGCTCGTCGGGCGGGCTCCAGGCGGCCCAGACCGACTTCGGTGCGTTGCCGTACATCGCCCCCCCATCGAGGCGCTGCCGGTTGCCCATGATGGGCGTCAGCGACCGGACCGCATCGCCGAGCGACGGCGGAGCCACCCTCGTCTCCACCGTCTCGTTCACATCGATGTTCATCGATTTCGCTCCCACAAGAGTCGCAGCCCTTCGAGCGTGAGGAAGGGCAACACCTCGTCGATGACACGGCTCTCGCCCCCGATGAGCGCAGCCAGCCCGCCTGTGGCCAGGACGATGGGGCGTGCACCACCGTCACCGAGCCCCGCCGTGCCGAGCTCGGCGATCATACGCTCCACGATCCCGTCGACAAGCCCGACATAGCCGTAGACGACCCCCGACTGCATCGACGCCACCGTGTTCTTGCCGATGACCTCGCGCGGACGGACCAGTTCGATTCGGGGCAGCTTCGACGCTTGGTGAAAGAGGGCGTCCAGCGAGACGTTGATGCCGGGGGCGATGGCGCCGCCGAGGTACTCGCCCTGCCGAGAGACCACATCGAAGGTGGTCGCCGTGCCGAAGTCACAGACGATGACCGCCGACTTCCGCTGCACGTGGTCGTAGGCCGCGACGGCGTTTACGATGCGGTCGGCACCCACCTCGCGCGGGTTCTCGTAGCGAATGGGCATCCCGGTCTTGGTGCCGTGGCCGACGACCATGATCTTCTGAAGTCCGAGATAGCGGCGCCCGAGCTGCACCATGGATTCGACGAGCGGAGGTACGACGCACGCGAGGATCATGTGGCCGATCCGCGAACGGTCGATCTCCGCGAGCACACACATCTGGTGAAAGAGCACACCGTACTCATCGGAGGTCCGCGACTTCCGCGTCTCCAGCCGCCAATGGTGGACCAGGGTCGTGCCGTCGTAGACGCCGAGGACGATGTTGGTATTGCCCACGTCGACGACGAGGAGCATGTCGCCGTCCCCCTTATGTCGCTGCTCCATCGGGTCTCCTCGCCAGCGCGCCGCGTCCGGCGGCGCCGCCAGCCTCCTCAATCAGCCAGTAATCGAACGTCGCCTGCCGTGATCGTCAGGACGCCGCGCCCGAGACGCCCAGGTCCCTCCGGCACGAGCTGTAGCTCACCCCGGTCCGAGAGCCCGACGACCTCGCCCACGACCGGCGCCTGCCCCGGCGGCGACGCCAGGACGCGACGTCCCACCATCCGGCTCGCTTGAAGCCAGGCGTCGCGGTCGACCGTGCCGCGAGCGACCAACCGGCCGAAGCGGGCCGAAGCGCTACGTACGAGCGCATCGAGCGCACCGTCCACGGTGGCTCCGGTTCCGCCGAGCGCCTGTATCGAGATGGCCCCTGGCGCTAGGTCGTCCGTCACGGCTCCCACGTTGAGACCCAGGCCGACGTGAACCCGACAGCCGCCCTCCCACTCGCCGGCCCAGCCGCAGAGCACGCCGGCGAGCTTCTGACCCCGCACCAAGAGATCGTTCGGCCACTTGAGCACCACGTCGTCGGCGGCGGGCAGTCCATCGAGGAGCTCGAGCGCCACGTCGCGAGCCACGAGCCCAGCTTCGAGCGTAATCGACGGCGCTCTCTCCCCGGGCCACGGGAGCCACCAGCTCCACGTCACATAGAGGTGACCCGGCGGCGACGTCCACGGCCGCCCCGTTCGCCCACGCCCGCCCTCCTGGCGGCCGGCGACCAAGAACGTCCCGTGCGGGAGCCCGCCGGGCCAGAGCGCCGCGTCGTCCATCGTCGAGGTGGTGACGTCTCGCTTGTAGATTCGGTCGCCGACCGGCGTGTGACCTCCAGCCGAAGGGCCCACCGGGGCACCAGGCGCGTCCACCGTAGCGTCTCCCTCGAGCGCCTCGCGGGACGGCGACATGTACACCCAGCCCGGTGGCGGGACGACGTCACTCACGTCGGGACGACCTTGAGGTTGATGTCGACCGCGGTCGCCGAGTGCGTGAGCGCGCCGACGGAGATGAGGTCCACGCCGGTCTCGGCGATTCCGCGCACGGTGTCGAGGTTCACGCCGCCGGAGGCCTCGGTGAGGACGCCGGCGGCTTTCGCCCGGCGCACGGCGACCGTGAGTTGCGCGAGGGGCATGTTGTCGAGCAGCACGATCTGCGCACCCGCCCCAATGGCCTCGTCGAGCTCGGCGAGATCGCGAACTTCCACTTCGATTCCAAGAAGATGCGGCACCGAGGCTTTGGCAGCGAGCACGGCCGACCGCACGCCTCCGGCCGCGTCGACGTGGTTGTCTTTGATGAGCACGCCGGAGCCGAGCGAGAAGCGGTGATTGTGGCCACCCCCGGCGATGACGGCGGCTTTCTCGAGCACGCGCCAGCCGGGCGTTGTCTTGCGGGTGTCGACGATGCGGGCCTCAGTCCCCGACGTCTCGGCGACGTACCGCGCCGTGAGGGTGGCCACGCCCGAGAGCCGCTGCAAGAAGTTGAGGATCGTCCGCTCCGCCTTCAGGAGCGACCGTACGAGCCCAGTCACCTGCCCGATGACGGTGCCCGGGACCAGCCGGTCTCCATCCTGGTGCGCCAGGGTGAGCTCGATGGTGGGGTCGACGGCGGCGCACACCGCACGTGCGACGGCGGTCCCGGCGAGCACGAGCGCCGCTTTGGCGCGGATGGTTCCGACACCCCGTTGTGACGGCGAGACCGTCGCCTCCGTCGTCGGATCCCCGAGGGCCAGATCCTCTTCGAGCGCGAGCGCCACCAGTCGGTGGACGAGCGGGCTCAGGGGGACGTGCCAAGGCGACATCGCGTTCGTCGAGTGAGTAGACATGGCGGGGTTGTCCCAGTCTCGGTAGAGGGCGTCAACAGTCGGCCTCAACAGTCGACCTCAACAGTCGACCTCAACAGTCGGCGTCAATAGTCGGCGTCAATAGTCGGCGTCTCTAGCCGGTGTGACTGCATTCCCTCGAAATCTCATCGTGCCATCGCTGACGGACCCAGCCACGCCCGGCCAATACCGGTCGTGCTCACTATCGCCGCCGCCATCGCCCACCTTCGGATAGGGTCTCGCGCCACCACGCCTGCACCCGCCCCGCTGCGGCTCGTCCCGACACCACGAGACGAGGCGTCGCCCTCGCGTCCTCGACACGAGGCGTCGCCCTCGAGTCCTCGACACGAGGCATCGCCCTCGGGTCCTCGACGCGAGGGCGATGCCTCGTGTCCACGACGTGAGACGCCGACCGACGAAGGGGACATCGCCCCCCGCTTCGGAGTATCGTCCCCCGCCGAGATGACCGATGACGCCCCGAAGGCCCCCGCGGCCCCCCTGAGCGACCGCGAACGACGCGAACTCTTCGGTACCATCTACCGAGAGCAATTCGAGCACGTCTTCCGGACCCTGCGTCGGCTGGGCGTCCCCGAACGCGACATCGAGGACGCCATTCACGAGGTCTTCATCGTCGTCCATCGCCGTCTCGTCGACTTCGACGTGGCACGCTCGGCGCGACCGTGGGTGACCGGCATCGCGTATCGCGTCGCCTCCGACGACCGTCGACGGGCCCACCGCCGCCGGGAGACGCCGAGCGACGAGCTGGAGGGGAGCAGCACCCTCGACGGCGGTGACGCGGGCGGCTTCGGCAACGTGCGCTTGGCGACGGACGAGGCGCTCGACGCCGCCCGGGACCGAAAGCGAGTGCAGGACGCGCTCACGTTGCTTCCGATGGACCAGCGTGTGGTCCTCGTCATGCACGACCTCGACGGCTTCGCGATGCCGGAGATCGCCGCGGAGCTCGGGATCCCACTCAACACCGCCTATTCCCGACTCCGTCTCGCCCGAAACAAATTCGAGACGGCGATCCGGTCTCAGCAGACGCCCAGACCCGCGGCCCCCAGCCTCAGCGCGGGCCGAGACGGCGTCGATGCACCTCAAGACGGAGGTCCTGCGCGGACCTCGACCAGGAAGACCCATGGCTCCTGACGACCTCCCTCCTCTCTCCCCCGACATCGAGCGGCTCCTCTCGGCAGAGCGCTCGGCGCCGGGACCGTCCCCCGAGATGATGTCGCGCATCGCGGCCCGTCTCGACGTGTCGCTGGCGAGCGCGGCGACCGGGACGACGGCCGCCGCCACGAAAGCTGCCACGACCGCGACCTCGATCAAGACCGCGACGTCCGCCCTCGGTGGAATGACGGCCATCAAGTGGATCTCTGCCGCCGTCCTGTCGGCGGGCCTCGGTACGGCGGGCTGGGCCGCGCTCACGTCGAAGGACGAGGCGCCCACCTCGCCCGGCCGCGCCGACGGCCTGACCCAGACGGCGCGTCCAGGTCCACGCGCCGCCCCCGCTTCCGCTCCGGCCCCCGTGCCTGCCCCGGATGGCGCCTCCGCACCCCCCTCGTCCCTTCCGAGCACGGCCCACGTCGCACCACCGGTCGCGTCGGCCCCGCCTGCGCCCCTCGCGGTGGCGCAGCTCCCCGAACCGGGCACCCTGCGCGCCTTCGACCGTCTCCCACTCGAAGCCACGGCCGGGACGGCCACTGAGGCGTCATCACGGCCTGTGAAGCGTCCCGCCACGCCGCTCGATCTCGAAGGCGAACGGAAGCTCCTCAGCCAGGCGCGCACGGCGCTCCGTGCCGGCGACCCGAGCACGACCCTCACGTTACTCGCCGAACACCGCACGTCGCACCCGCGCGGCGCGCTGGTCGAGGAACGCGAGGCCCTTCGGATCATTGCGCTCGCCGCGAACGGCGATCCCGTCGGCGCCAGCAGAGCCGCCGAGCGCTTTCGGGCGCGCTTCAAGAAGAGCGTCCACGACGGCGCCATTCGCGCCGCGCTCGGACAGTAGCCCGAACGAGCTCGCGCGGAGTTGACGTATCCCCCGCAAGGCGTTAGCACGGCACCCAGTGCCCCGTGCCATCGCCTCAGGAGGTCTCCGTGCAGCCCTTGCTCGTCGTCGCCACCGTTGGAGACACCGTCGCTCTCTACGCCCCCCGTACTCGCGTCTCGATTGGGCGTTCGGCTCAGTGTGAGCTCGAAGTCCAGGATCCGAACGTGTCGCGGCGCCACGCCGAGCTTGGCGCTGACGGCGACACCGTCTGGGTGCGCGACCTCGGCTCTTCGAACGGCACCTTCGTCAACGGCCAGCGCATCGGCGCCGATCCGGTCCAGCTCACCCCGGGCGTGAGCCTCGCCGTCGGACAGACGCCTCTCACCCTCGACTGGGGTGCGGCTCGCGAGCCCTCTCAGAACACCATGGTTCACGCGCCGCTTGTTCAGCAGGCTTCCTTCGCGCCGGCCCCCACCAGCGTCGGTCTCGGCGGCAGTTCGGCGCCGAACCCGGCCCAATTCCCATACCGCTCTCAAGGCGCCAACAACAACGGCGTCTTCCTCATCGCGCTCCGGCAGGACACCTTCGCCAACGGCGAAGTCCTCGACGGCTACGTCGAGTACACCGCGATGGACGACGAGACCATCGACCACATCTTCATCGAGCTCGTCGAGCACCACGCCGACGGCGCCCGGAAGGGGCACGTCTGGGACCGCATGCTCATCAAGCAGGGCCCTTGGAAGACCCAGAAGGGTGACGTCGTCCCCATGCCTTTTAGCCTTCGCGTACCACCCGGCACGTCGCCATCGGGCCGTCGCGTACACTGGGAGATCCGCGGCTACGTGGACATCGCGTGGGGCTCGGACATCGAGGCCAAGAGCGAGATCCGCATGCGAAACAAGGACATCGAGCGCCTCCGCGACGCGCTCGGTCACCTCGACTTCCGCCTCGCCGAACTCGATCCCGCGCCCCTCGGCCAGAGCTTCAAGGGTGTCTTTCATCCCCCTGCGAACCGCGTGAAGCAGTTCGGCGTGACCGACGTCAACATCTCGGTGCAGTACCTCGGCACCAACCTCGAGGTGGAGTTCGAGGTGGAGAAGGCGAGCTGGTTCAGGTTCGATCGCGCGACCAAGGCCGTCTTTGACCTCAATCAGCTTCGCACCGCTCCCGTCTCCGAGATTGCGGCCCACTTCGACCGCACCATCGACGCGCTCATGGCCAGCTGATGCCTGTTGCACACGGCGGTGCCCTCTCGAAGGGCAGTGACTTCTGGCGCTCGGTGCCAGTCGACCCGGAGGTCGCGCACGCCCTTGAGGAGGTCCCGCTCGACCTGAACGAGCTGGGCTACGATCAGTGGGGCTTCCACAAGGACACGGCCGCCGTCCTCTACAGCGTCGCGCGCACGATCTCCCGGTACTTCCGCCCCACCGTGAGCGGCATCGAGAACATCCCCCGCGGGCGCGTCCTCATCGTGCCGAACCACTCCGGCCAGCTCCCCTTCGACGGCCTCGTCGTCGCCGTCGAGACCCTACTCGGCGCTACGCCGCCACGCCTCGTCCGCCCCATGGCCGAGCGCTGGTTCCCCACCCTCCCCTTCGTGAACGCCGCGTTCTCCCGCTCCGGCGTCGTCGTCGGCGACCCCATCAACTGTCGAAACCTCCTCGAGGCCGACAACGCCATCCTGGTCTTCCCGGAGGGCGCGCGTGGCAGCGGCAAGGTCTGGGCAAAACGTTATCGCCTCGAAGCCTTCGGCCGCGGCTTCATGCGTCTCGCGCTCCAGACCCGTACCCCGATCGTCCCCGTCTCCGTCGTCGGCGCCGAGGAGTCCATCCCGAGCGTCGTGAATCTCTCTGGTCTCGCGAAGCGCCTTGGCATGCCCTATGTTCCTGTTCCGCCACACCTCCCGCTGCTTGGCCCCCTCGCCTACCTCCCGCTCCCGACGCGTTTCTGGATCGACTTCGGGACGCCGATGGTCTTCGACGGCCCCTACGACGACGAGGACGACGTCATTCAGAGCAAAGTCGACGCGGTGCAGGCCCAAGTCCAGGCGATGATCGACTCGCGCCTCGCCCGGCGCGAGAGCGTGTTCGGGTAGCCGCCGTGGGAGACCGTCTCATCGTCACCGGCGCAGCCGGGGGGCTCGCTCGCCACACCGCGCTCATGTTGCAGGCGCGCGGCCACGACGTCCTCGGCGTCGATTACCGCCCGCAGCCGCCCGACCACCCGCCGTCCTTGCCCTACATCCAGGCCAACTACAACAAGACCCGGATCGAAGACGCCATCCGTCGGCACAAGCCGCGCGCCATCCTCCACCTCGGCCGGGTCGGCAATCTGAAGATGGCGGTCGGAAAGCGCTTCGACCTGAACGTCGTGGGCTCCGGCAAGATCTTCGAGCTCGCCTTGAAGTACGACGTCGAGCGGGTCCTGGTGCTGTCGACCTTTCACATCTACGGCGCGCACCCCGAGAACCACACGCCTATCCACGAGGACGAACCGCTCCGCTCTGGCACCGACTTCCCGGAGCTCGCCGACGCCGTCCAGCTCGATAACCTCGCCGTGCAGTGGTCGTATCGCCATCGCCAGCTCCGGACCGTCATCCTGCGCCCGTGCAACGTCATTGGGCCGAACGTCCAGAACGCCATCAGCCGCTACCTCCGGGAGCCGGTCCTGGCGTCCATCCTCGGCTTCGATCCGATGTGGCAGTTCATCCACCAGACCGACATGGTCAGCGCCATCGTCCACGCGCTCGACGGTGACGCCATCGGCGTCTTCAACGTCGCCGGTATGGGCGCGGTGCCGTTCAAGCAGGCCCTGCGCCTCACCGGCAAGACCGTAGTGCCCGTCCCGGGCCCCGTCGCCGCCGGGCTCCTCCGGCTCGCCGGCCGCTTCGCCCCGGCCCTGCCGCCGTATCTCGTCGACTTCTGCAAGTACCCAGTCGTCATCTCCGACGACGCGTTCCGCCGCGCGTTCGGGTACGCTCCGACCGTCGGCATCGCCGAGTCCATCGCCAGTACGCTCACCCTGCCCTGACCGGCGCCCTGACTGCGGCGCCCTCACCGCAAGGACACCCTATGCTGCAGCTCGTTCACCGTCGCTTCGTTCGTTCCATCGCCGCCCTCGTCACCGGCGCCGCGCTCGGCTGCAGCGACGACGCCGCGGAGGCCCCCGCCACGGACGCCGTCGCCGTCGCCGATACGCAGGATGGCTCCGACGCCTCGGACTCGACGGACGCCACCGACGGGACGGACGCGTCCGACGCGACCGACGGTAGTGACGCGACCGACGGCAGTGACGCGACCGACGGTAGTGACGCGACCGACGGCAGTGACGCGACCGACGGCAGTGACGCCGCCGCACTCCTGGCTATCGCCGAGTCCACCGCGTGGTCGATCCCCGGCCTCGAAGACGAGGTCCACGTGGTCCGCACCGACGCGGGCGTCCCTCACATCTATGCCCAGAGCCGCTCGGACCTCGGCCGCGTCGTCGGGTTCACGCTCGCCCGAGACCGCTTCTTCTTCATGGACCTGCAGCGCCGGCTCGGCCTCGGTAAAGTCAGCGCGCTCCTCGGCGACGTCGGCCTGGACAGCGACATGTCGTCACGCCTCACTGGCTCCCGCTACATCACCGAGCGGCTCGTGGCGGGGCTGTCGCCCGAGGCGACGGTCTACTTCGAGGGCATCGCGGCCGGCATCAACGCCTACATCGCCGCGGTCAAGGCCGACAAGCTCGAAGCGCCGACCGAGTTCCAGACCGTCGGCCCCTTGCTCGGCGCCTCGTCGCCGGTCGACCTGATGGCGCCTTTCGCCATCGAGGACGTCATGGCAATGGCCGCTGTCCTGATGATTCAGACCAACTTCGAATCGGGCGACGTGGGCCAGGACGCCAAACAGCGCACGCTCGACACGCTCTTCACGGGCGAGTTCAAGGAGGAGCTGCGGCGTATGGGCTTCATCGCCGACGTTTGGAACGACGTGCGGCCGCTCGCGCCCGGGAGTGGGTCGACGGCCGGCTTCGGCACGTCGGGGCTCCCCGCGGGCAAGCCCGGCGCGGCCCCGACACCGGCCGTGGACGACCTCGTGTCGGCGCCCGCGCGCCGTCCCATCCACGCGGGTATGGTCGACCGACTCGTTCAGAAGCTCGCCCGCCGAGACGCCCGCATCGGCAAAGACGGCATCGCCGCGTTCGGCTCGAACGCCTGGGCGGCGGGCAAAGGTGCCACCAAAGACGGCTCCGCCATCGTCTGCAGCGACGGCCACCTCTCCCTCTCGGTCCCGGCGCTCATGTACCGAATCGGCATGGACACGTCGGTCTTCGGCGACGGCGACATCCACCAGGTCGGCGGCTTCTTGACCCCCTTCCCTATCCTCGGCGTCGGCACCAACGGCTCGGTCGCGTGGGGCATGGTGAACCCCGTCGTCGACGTCACCGACTGGTACCGCGAGGAGCTGCAGCTCAGCGAGACGGGCGAGCCCGCGGCCTCCAAGTTCCAAGGCGAGTGGAAGCCGCTCGTGGCGTCGGAGGAGACTTACGAGGTCGCCGACGTCCCCGTCCTGGGCAGCGTCGGCCGTACCGAAAAGTGGAAACGTTACGAGACCTTCGATGGTCGGTGGCTGCTCGAGATCGAGGGCAAGACGCTCGCGAAGCTCGAAGACGCCGAAGAAGGCGACGTCGTCCTCAACCTGCAGGGCGACCTCATCGTCCCGGGCGACGACGATGGCGACGGCACGATCACCGCCATCAGCTTCGACTACACGGCCTTCGACGCTGGGAAGTGGACCGAGGCCCTCTATGAGATGGGCCTCGCAGGCGACGTCTACGACTACCGCGACAAGACGCGAGGCCTCGTCGGCGGCGGCCTCTTCATGGCCGCGGGCGACGATCAAGGGAACGTCCTCTACTCAAGCTATCAGGCCATCCCGTGTCGCGGCTACCTTGAGAAGACGGGCGGCGTCTGGACTGACGGCTCCGACCCGAACCGCCTCCTCGACGGCACGGTCTACGGTGGCTTCTCAATCCCCTCGACCGCCTCCGGCGCCGTGGACGAGTCCAAGGCGAGCGACCCCTACGCGTGCGCCATCCCCTTCGACGTGATGCCGCAAGCCATCAACCCGCCCTCCGGGTTCGTGTTTACGGCCAACAACGACCCGGCCGACATTACGGACGACGGCGACCACCTGAACGACGAGTGGTACCTCGGCGGCCCCTGGTACGACCTACGCGCAAACACCATCCGTCGGGAGCTCCAGAAGGCCAAAGATAACGGCGGCATCGACCTCGCCGCGATGCAGAAGATCCAGGCTAACAAGACCTCGCGTTATGGCGAAGCCTACGGGCCGCTCCTGGTGGACGCGCTGAACTGGGTCGCATCGGCGTCCACGGCTGAGCTGACCACGCCCGACGCGGCACGCGCCGTCGTGCTCTACTCGGCCCGAAAGGCGGCCATGGACGAGGTGCGCACGCGACTCTTGGCCTGGGGCGCCGAAGGTGCCTTCGAAGCCTCGTCGGGCGTCGAGACCTTCTACGAGAGCCCCACGGAGCTCCACAAGAAGAACGCGGTCGCCACCATGATCTTCAACGCGTGGCACCCGCGCTTCATCAATCAGGTCTGGGGCGACGAGCCCGTCGACGCCTTCCGCTACAGCGGCAACCGCGAGAAGGCGGCGGTCACGCACCGCTTCCTCCTCGGGCGCGGCGAAGCGAACCCGGGCGGTTACACCTCGCACGACGCCGAGACCGGCGAGGCGGTCTTCTTCGACCGGCTGGGTACGGACGAGGTGGAGACGAGCAACGAGCTCATGATCGCCGCGCTCGACGCTGCGCTGGCCTTCCTCGAGAGCGAGCCGACGGGCGGCGGCACCGGCGGCTTCGGCACCACGGACATGGCCACGTGGCTCTGGGGCCTTCGTCACCAAGTGAAGTTCGAGTCGCTCGTCGCCGACTACCTCACCGATGACCCGACCTTCTCGGTCATCACCGACCTCTTCTCCATCACGACGGCGACGCTCCCCCTCGCGCCGGACCTCCCGGCCGGCGACCCGAGGAAGGACCTGAAGTGGTTCCCGCGCGGCGGCGACAACGAAGGCGTCGACGCGGCCAACTCCGGCTGGTCGGGCACCGGATTCAGCACGGGCAGCGGCCCGGTGATGCGCCTCGCGGTTCGAATGAAGGACGACGAGACCGAAGCCGAAGACATCATCCCCGGCGGCCAGTCCGGCCTCACCTCCAGCGAACACTTCGCGGACCAAGCCAAACTCTGGCTCGCCAACAAGGCGCTGCCGTCGGAGCTCGACGCGAAGGACGTGGCCAAGAACGCCAAGTCCCGCGAGGTCTTCCGGCCGTAGCAAAACGTTCCCGGCATGGCGCGAACTTGGGCTCCCTCCGAGGGCATCGCACAAACGCGCCAAGGCGCAAATTGGAGTCGGCGATGATGTCGACACGGCAGCTCGGCTTAGAGTGCCCGAAATTCTCGCTCGCACCCGTCACAGGAGACCGCCGCTCTGGCCAGAACAGCCGGGTACGCGTTGAACGTGCTCAGGCCGACCTCTCCCGACTCCTCACCCAGACGAGGTCCAGATGTTCGAGCGAATTATCGGGCCAACACGACCGTGAGGGCCACGTCTCCGACCCAGAAGGGGCTCGCCGCCCGGGGTGACCCTACTGCGGCACTGTTCCTCGTCATGGCGATCATGGGCTGCACGCCGCCCGGGGCCGCACTCTTCCAGACTCACCCCGAGCTGCGTCCTCGACACACGACCTGGGAGGGCCTTGAGCAATCGACCACGCGCTCACCCGTGTCGATGGACGACTACGGCGATCTCATCGCACGCGTGACGACGAAGAGCCCCAGAGCACTGGCCGCATGGCACGCATGGACTGTCAGCATCGAGGCCGCGGGCACTGCCGCCGCGTTGCCTCTGCCACGACTTCGATACACGGCACCGTTCGCCGCACGTGATGGGAGCGGCCCCATGGAACATCTGCTGGAGCTGGAACAGACGATCCCATCTCCGATATCCCTGTCGGCGCGCCGGAACGCCGGTTTGGCGCGCGTCGAGGAGGCGCGGTGGCGCTATGAGTCGGTCGTGCTCGATGTCATCACCGACCTCACCGAGCTCCTTGCGGAAGTCAGGTTCATCCAGCAGGCGATCCTGGCGACCCGAGTGAACGAAGAGCTCGCGACGCAGCTCGCGACGGCTGCAGACGGACTCTTCGCGAGAGACGCTGGCACGCTCTTCGACAGTTCGCGCGCTCGATCTCAGCTCGCTCAATTGAAGGTCGACCGAATTCGCTTCGACGAGCTACTCGTCGCGACCACGGGTCAGGTCAGCGCTCTGCTCGATCTACCTACCCATCTGGTCCTCGGACCACTCGCGCCTTGGCCCCTCGGCACGGAGCCCAGCTCATTGGAATCGCTTTGTCGAGCCGCTCTGGAACACCAGCCCGAACTCCGGGCCGTCGATGCGGAGATCGTCGCGGCCATCGAGGGTGTGCATGAAGCCCGCGGGCAGTGGTGGCCGGAGCTCATGGTGGGTGTGATGTGGCGAGGCGGGAGGGCGGAAGAATTCGGAATGGGCACCCCGGATGAACTGGGCTTGATGCTGGGATTGGAATTGCCCCTTTGGCGGACCGTCGAGACGGGTACCATCGCCGGGGCCGAGGCAATGCTGGCTGAGAAGGCGACAGAAAAACAGGCGATGCTCAGGTCCATGGTGGCCGATATTCAGTACGCCTGGCTTCTCGGGCGTAACGCGAGACGCCTGCTCGTGCTTTACGATGAGACTCTCTTACCCGAGGCTCGCCGCTCCATGGGTAATGCGAACGCTTGGCAAGTCGCTCGTAGCGCGGGCTTCTCGGACTTCCTCGAGGCTCGAAGCAGCTTCTACTCATTCACCATCGCCCGAGAACGCGCCTACGCGGACGCCGTGAAGGCGGAGGCGCGCCTCCGTCGGTGGGTCGGCGGCACCATCGGAGACGCGCCATGAGAAGTAGAGGCTTCTGGCATGTCGGCATGACGATGGGCTTGCTCATGACATCCTGCTCCACGGGAGGCATCTACTCTGCACGGGAGTCGCAGAGAGAGTCCGATACGGTCGCTAGAACTCGTCAATACCTGACCGGCAGTCCCCTCTTCTCGGACTGGAACCACATCTCGGACAGGCCCCTCGTTACGTCATCAGCCGAAACAGCCCGGCCGGACGAGCCATCCGCGCTGCCCATCGCAGCGACGCCGCTGTCGTCCGACGCCTTCGCGTTCCTAGAGCTGACGTCGAGTCTGAAAGACTGGGACGACGCAGCCACTCTGACCGTGCCCAAGGTCGTTTCGGAGCGTCACGGGCGACTTCGCGCCTTGCTCCAGAACCAGCAAATTCGAAGTGCTTGGCAAACGCGAGTAGCTGCGAACAGTCGAGTGTCACAAGCACTGGGCCTCCGCCGAGTCGCAGAGCAAGTAGACGCGTTTACCCGCCCTCCCCTGGAAGGGCGAGAAGGCGCCCTCCTCCCTACCAGCGCTTCAACCGAAGGCAGGGTCGTCGCAGCCGACATCGAGGTCGAGCAGGTTCGATTCGAGCAGCGTACGTACGACCTTCTGGAGCGCATAACCAACACGTTCCATGACGCGCGATATCAGCGTCACGCGGTGCGAGTCTACTCCAGAGGTGTTCTCGTTGCTCGACGCCTCGTGGATGCGTCCCGCGCGCGTTTCGGCAGTAATAGCGCCAGCACTACGGATGTGATCCGCGCCGAGATTCTACGAGAGGAGTCAGAACGAGAGCGTGATTCGGCCATTATCGAGGAAAGGGCATTCCGTCGTGAACTTGGGGCGTTGCTTGGCTCTACGGATCTCGCGAGAGCCGGCGCCCCCCGCCCGCTCCCGAGGCTCCCCCAGTTGAGTACGGTACTTGAGTCGGCAGACCAACGTAGCCTCATGGTCCGTGCGGCACGAGCCAAGTTGTCCCGTGGCCAGGCCATGCTTGCCATGTCGGAAGTAGAGTCCATTCCCAACCGCCCGCCCGGAATCTCGCGGGGGGAGTCGGTGGAACCCGAACTTTACGGTTCGCTGAGCTATCCCGCCGCAGCGCCGTGGCTCGACGAGCTTCGCTCCCGGGTCAAGGCTCTCGAGCACGCGCTCGCATCGGCACGTCACACGTCCGTCGCGGCGGCACAGATGGCACACAGTCAACTCAGCGACGCGCTCCGCACGCTCTCGCTCTATCAGCGCGAGCTGGTGCCAAGAGCGACTCAGGTGCTCACGACGCTTGAGCTGCAGTACCAATTGGGACGTGCGAGCTATGTCGAACTCGTAGACGCCCTACGCGAGTGGCTCAGCACTGATCTCGCCCGGTATCAAGCCAGCCGTGCCGCGGCCGCCGCCGCCGCACGGCTCGAGACCATACTCGGAATGCCACTCTCGGATGTGACAAGCACTGCCCGTGTGACCATCCCTGCCCGTGTAGCCATCAACACCGACACCCCAACCCGGAGTCACTGAAACATGACGTGGAAGCTCACTCTGCTATCGGCCCTCACCCTGTCCGCGACCGCTTTCGCAACGGCATCGCCGTCTCACGATGATGGCGGGGATCCACCCACGCCGCCGCCCGCGAACTCGCCCAGGACAGACAAGCCTGCCGATATCATCGACCTCTCTAACGAGAACTGCCCCGTAATGGGAGGCAAGGCAGAGGCGGACGTCTACATCGACTACGAAGGTGTCCGAGTGCACTTCTGCTGCCCCGGGTGTGACCGGCGCTTTCTGAAAGATCCAGACAAGTACCTCAAGGTACTCGGAATAGATGATCTCTCGAAATTCAAGAACGACCGTCGGAAGGCGAGATGAGACGTCTCCGCTTGGTCGGAATCGCCGTTCTGGTTCTGGGCGCGCTTGGTGCGAGCTACGGGTTCGGCCGAGCGGGCCATTCTGGGCCCAGTGCGACTCCTCCGCCCCAGCTCGAAGAATCCGCGCCACAGGTCTACACCTGCTCCATGCATCCTCAGGTCCGTTTGGACCGCCCCGGCGATTGTCCGATCTGTGAGATGCCGCTCATTCCAGCGTCGTCCGCAGGAACGTCCGGCGAAGCGCCCATGCTACGACTCTCGGATCACGCACTGGCAATGGCCAGTGTCGAAACAGCCGAAGTCAAACGCCGAGTCTTGAACCACGAACTCCGAACCGTAGGCCGGATCGAGTTCAATGAATCGTCTCTCGCGACGATCGCCCCGAGGTTCGACGGCTACACCCAGCGCCTCTTCGTGAGCGTGACCGGCGTCACGCTCCGAAAGGGCGATCATCTGGCCGAGGTGTACAGTCCTGAGGTGCTCCTCGCACAGAAGGAACTCCTCTTGCTACTCGACGGCGGAGCCTCCACATCGATGGTCGACTTGGCTCGACGCCGACTTGCGCTCCTCGGCCTCACGGAGGCTCAGGTCCAGGCGCTAGCTGAGCGAAAGGAGCTGACCGACCACGTGACCCTCTACTCACCGGTCGGCGGTACCGTGATTGAGAAGGGACTGGTCGATGGTGCCGCGTTCAAGGCCGGAGACGTCCTCTACCGGATTGCCGACTTGGACACCGTGTGGGCACAGCTCGAGGTCTTCGAGCCCGACTTGCCATGGGTGGCCTTCGGCCAATCAGTCCGACTCACGACCGAGTCCTACCCAGGGCGCATCTTCGATGGACGAGTCTCATTCGTGAGGCCGTCGGTCGGAGATACGACTCGAACCATTAGTGTTCCCGTCGTCATTGAGAACTCCGACCACGCGCTCCTTCCAGGGATGTTCGTAAGTGCGACCATCAACGCCACCTTGAGAGCAGACGGCCACGCGGCATCGACTCAGCCAAACGGCCAGTACTCCTGCTACATGCATCCGCAGATATCCGCAGTCGGCCCTGGAGAATGCCCCAAGTGCGGCATGCCGCTCGAGCTCATTCATACCACCGCGTCGGCGTCCCACCATCACACCACCGCCCCACCGGAACCGCTCAGGTCGCCATCCTACGTCTGCCCAATGAGATGCGAAGGCGAAAAGCACTACCCTGATCTCATACGCTGTCCGGTCTGCAAGATGAAGTTGGTCCAAGTGGAAGCTCCTTCGGCGCCAGAGACAGTTGTGACCTCAGACGTACCGGAGGATGCCAACGATGTCGTAGCGGTACCTGCAACGGCGGTGCTCGATAGTGGAGCCCGCCACATTGTATACGTTCAAAAGAAACCAGGTCTATTCGAGCCTCGCGAACTGACACTAGGTCCCAAAGCCGGCGAGTACTTCCTCGTAATCTCGGGACTCTCACCTGGTGAGCGAGTGGCAATACGGGGCGGATTCTTCATCGATAGTCAGTTTCAAATTACGGGCCACCCGAGCCTACTGTACCCCGGAGGGCTCGTCGAACCACCCGTTCACGCTCACGGTGGCACTGCGTCTACTGCCGCGCCTCAGATTACCCCATCCCCGGTAGTGCCCCCGGCGGGCAGCTCCGGCCACAAACACTGAGCGCGGGCATCATGGTAAATTTCATCGTAAAGTGGTGCCTGACGAATCGCTTCTTGATGGCGTTGGCCATCCTCGCGCTCGGTTCCGCTGGGTACTGGGCCTTGTTGCGGCTTCCAGTGGACGCGATCCCCGATATTGGTGAGAAGCAGGTGATTGTCTACGCCGACTGGGAGGGCCGGAGCCCACAGGATGTCGACGATCAAGTCACCTACCCTCTCTCAACGAGCCTGACGGGCACCCCGGGCGTAAAGGCCATCCGGTCGATGTCCGGATTCGGATTCTCGATGATCTTCGTGGTCTTCGAGGACGACACCGACTACTACTGGGCCCGCTCGCGGGTCCTCGAGCGCATGAACGTAGCGCAGCAACGTCTCCCCAAGGGAGTGACACCGGTACTAGGCCCAGACGCGACGGCCCTCGGTCAGGTGCTCTGGTATACACTCGAAGGCGAAGGGTTCGACCTCGCCGAGCTGCGTTCCGCGCAAGATTGGTACGTTCGCTACCAGCTACAGGCAGTATCTGGCGTCAGCGAAGTCGCCGGCATTGGCGGGTACCTGAAGCAATACCAAATCGACCTGAAGCCCGACGCGATGCGTGCCCACCGTGTCACCATGATGGATATCTACTCTGCGGTGCAACGCAGCAACCTGGATGTCGGTGCCAAGGCCATCGAGAAGAACGGGATCGAGTACTTCATACGCGGGCTTGGCTTCATCAAGAGCACTCGCGATCTAGAGAAGGTGGTGATACGGCAGGATGGAGGTACCCCCCTTCAATTGAGCAGCGTCGCTACCGTACAGCTTGGACCGGACTTTCGACGCGGCGCTTTGGACAAGGGCGGTGTCGAAGCCGTGGGCGGCGTTGTGCTGATGCGGTACGGCGAGAACCCGCGCGAGGTGGTCGCACGGGTGAAGGAGAAGATCGCCCAACTGTCCGCTGGACTGCCCAGCAAGACGCTCCCAGACGGGAGAGTCTCCAAGATTCAGTTCGTCCCCTTCTACGACAGAACCGAGATTGTGGAAGAAACACTGGCCACTCTCAGAGACGCTCTCATTGAAGAGGCGATCGTGGCCGGTGTCGTCGTGCTCTTCTTCATGATGCACCTCCGATCGACCGCCGCTATCATACCGACGCTCCCGCTCGCCCTCGCAGCCGCCTTCCTCCTGATGATGGCCTTCGGCGTCGATAGCAACATCATGTCCCTCGCTGGCCTAGCCATCGCCATTGGTGATGTCGCGGACATGGGGATCATCATGACCGAGAACATCTACGCCAGAATCGCGGGGGCTTCCGAGGAAGAACGTCGAGACAAGGGTCACCTTCGACTGGTCTACGAAGGGGCGACCGAAGTCAGCGGCGCTATCATCGCCGCCGTTTCCAACACGATCGTGTCATTCATTCCGGTCTTCTTTCTCACTGGCCAGGAGGGGAAGCTGTTTGCGCCACTCGCTTACACCAAAACGTTCGCAATCGGCGCGTCGGTGATCTTGGCGGTGACGGTAGTCCCTTACCTCTGCTTTCTGCTCTTTCGGCCGGTCAGTTGGCGGCGGCGTACGACCGTGGTGTTGGCCGCTGCTGTCGGCGTCCTCGCGACGGTGGCGGTCCACTTCATCTTCATGGTGGGTTTCGCGAAGGGACACGGAGAAGGCTGGCTGATTGCTTCCGCAGTGGGTGTCGGAGTTTCGCTGGCCGTACTCCGTATGTCCAGGGAGACCTTCCTGCCGCTCGAACTGAATCCGGTTTCCCGGGTGGTTGCACGCGCTTACGTCCCTACCCTTCGATGGATCCTCGACCACAAGAAGACGTTCATGCTGGCGCCCATGCTCATCCTGTTCGTCGGACTGTCTGTCTGGCTTGGGATTCACGTGACACTGGCACCCGTGGAATGGCTCGTCAATTGTTTCGCTTCCGAAACGGCGTCACCTGAACTCAAGAAGGCGATGTTCGAGGACGACGCTGCTGACGTGACGCGTCCCATCCTCGAACTCGATCAACTGCGATGGCAGCACATTCGGGAAGCGGATGGCGATGAGACCACTCGGCTCCTTTGGAGGCGCCCCGACCCGGCGGAACAGTCCGCGGAGCAGACATCGGGCCTTCGCGTCCTGCGAGAGGGTCGAATACTGCCGGGGTTGGGGAAGGAGTTCATGCCTCCACTCGACGAGGGATCCTACTTGTACATGCCGTCCCTCCTGCCTCAAGGCTCGCTGTCTCAGGCAATTCAAGCGAACAGCAAACAGGACTTGGCGATCGCGTCGGTCCCGGAGGTCGAGAGCGTCGTCGGCAAGATCGGGCGCGCGGATTCGGCGCTCGATCCGGCGCCCATTGGCATGATGGAGTCGATCGTGACCCTCGTCCCAGAAGACGAGTGGCGTCGCGTTCCGGTCGAACGCGTCTTCTCCGACTGGCCCGAGGTGCTTCGAGCTCCTCTCGCCTGGCTGTGGCCGGAGGAGCGCCGGATAACCAAGCAAGAGATCCTCGCCGAGTTGCAGGACCGCACGGCAATTCCCGGGGTTCTACCGACGTGGTTGCAACCCATTCAGACCCGACTCGTGATGCTCCAGACTGGATTCCGCGCGATGATGGGTGTTAAAATATATGGCAGTGATTTGAAGGAGATCGAACGATTGGGGCTGGTCATCGAGAACATCCTCCGTGGCGTACCCGGGGCAACCGACATCGTCGCCGACCGCATCGTTGGCAAACCTTACATTCAGATCGAGATCGACCGTGACCGAATCGCGCGCTACGGAGTGAACGTCGCGGATGTGCAGGACGTCATCGAAATGTCGCTCGGAGGTATGAACCTCATGGATTCCGTCGAAGGTCGTGAGAGATACCCGATCCGTATCCGGCTAGCACGAGACTTCCGAAGTGACATCGAATCCATCCAGCGTATCGGCGTCCCAACCTCCGATGGAAACCAGATTCCCCTGGGGCAGGTGGTCAACATTTCCACCGTACTGGGTCCGCAGGAGATCAAGGGCGAACGGGGCCTGCTCGTCGGGTATGTCACCATGAACACGCGCGAGCGAGACGAAGTCTCGGTCGTCGAGGACGCCGAACGTGCATTGCAGCAGGCACTGAAGGACGGCCGGCTCACCTTGCCCTCTGGTTACTACTGGGAGTGGTCGGGTCAGTTTGAGAACCAAGTCCGGGCCACAGCGCGGATGCGCGTGCTGATCCCGATTACACTGGGCCTCATGTTTCTGTTGCTCTACATGTCGTTCCGTCGTTGGTGGGTTGCACCGATTATCTTCTTCGGGGTGGTGGTTTCGGCGTGCGGCGGATTCATCATGTTGGCACTCTGGGGCGTGAACCTCTCCGTCGCGGTCTGGGTTGGTTTCCTCGTCCTGTTCGGCGTGGTCGACGACGATGGCGTCGTGATATCCACATATCTCGAGGACCGCTTTCAGGACCGACAGTTCGAATCAGTGGAAGACATCCGGCGAGCGGTGATTGATGCCGGGCTCAAACGAATCCGCCCCTGCCTCATGACCATCGCGACTACCGTATTCGGGCTGCTGCCGCTATTCTTCGCCACCGGACGCGGCTCCGACGTGATGCAGCCGATGGCGATCCCGTCCATCGGGGGCATGACGGTGAGCCTCATCACGCTCTTCGTCGTGCCATGCCTATTCTCGGCTGTCGAGGAGTGGAAATGGACTCGAAGCAACACCCCAAGATCCTTCAGTTCAATCCAGCACGAGTGACTTCTCTCTGATCTCACCGTGCCGATGAATCTGCCAAACGGAGCCCCCCCCATGCAAAGCCGCCTCCTCTTCGGCCTACTCACCACGGCCGCGCTGCTCGCGTCGAGCTGCTCGGAACCCTCTGACGGGACGATGAAACATGATCCTGGAGGCATGTCCGGGGACACCACCACGAACATGGCCGACACACCCTCCTCCTCTGACACGAACGCGTTCGCCGACGACGACGTCAAGAGCGAAGCGGACGTCGACGTCGCCGCAGCGGCTGATCCCTGCGGGGTCCCAACGGCCGTAGATCGCAACGACGAGGCGCAGATTGTAGAGGTCGACCTTCGAGCTGCACCCATTCAATGGGACCCGGGTACAGGCGTACCGATCGATGCCTACGCCTACAACGGCACCATCCCGGGTCCGCTCATCAAGGCGAGGGTGGGCGATACGGTCCGTGTCCACTTCACCAATGACCTCCCCGAAGAGACGACAATCCATTGGCATGGACTCCGTGTCCCCGCGGCGATGGACGGCGTGGTCCACGAGGGCACGAAGGCCATTCCAGCGGGAGGCACATTCGAGTACGAGTTCGTCGTGAACGATCCAGGCTTCTTCTGGTACCACCCACACCTGAACACGGCGTCACAGGTTGAGCGAGGACTCTACGCCCCCTTCCTTGTAGAGCCGGCGGTCGCTCCCGGTGCTTCCTGCACGCTACCGTTGGTCCTCGACGACATTCTCCTTCGCAACAGCGGTTCCTTGGTGCCTGGAATCGAGACGAAAGGCGACGGCCGACTAGGGAATCGACTCTTGAGCAACGGGGTCACCTCCCCTCTCGTCAAGCTCCCGCCTGGGACTCAAGTCGTCCTTCATTTGGTCAACGCTGCCAATGCACGCTACTTCGACCTCGCGCTCCGCGAAGGCCTGTCTGCAACCTCCATGACCGTGGTCGCAACTGACGGAGGGCCCGTCAGCCCGCAGGTCGTGGACCACCTGGTGATCGCACCGGGCGACAGATACTCGGTCTACATCAACACAAGCCAAACGACGGGCAACTCACTGTTCTTGGAGACACGGCCATTCGAACTGCATGAACCCGGGGGAATGATGGATGGACCAGCCGACCCCTTTGAGGGTCAGACGGTGCCGATTCTCACGCTCGGTCTGGTCGGTGATCCCGTTGACGAGCCCGTCCCTGAGTTCATGGCAACCCCTCTTGAAACGATCTCAGCTCCTCAGAGCGTCGCACACGGATGGGTCATCGATGACGTCATGGACCACAGCGGCGGTGGCATGACCATGACCGGCTCCATCGACGGCGAGACTTGGCCGAATGTACCTGTCCTCTCGTTTCAGCTTGATACGCCGGTTCGACTCACACTTCGGAACGACGGCTACATGCATCACCCGTTTCACATCCACGGGCAACGGTTTCTGGTAGTCGATGTCAATGGGGCCCAGCCTGCGGTGGTCGGTTGGGAAGACACGGTTGACCTCCCGCCCAGAGGGTCCTTGACGCTATTGTCGCGAATGGACAATCCAGGCATGTGGATGTACCACTGCCACATCCTGGAGCACGCGGAGTCGGGGATGATGGCGGAGCTTCACGTCGTAGACAAGTGACTCGAACCAGGCCCTAATCCTCGGCGGGAGGTGCCCCGAAATCGCCCTCCCGCGGATTGCCCTCGACGGGCAATCCACTGAAATCGCGATGGCCAGGGCGTGCCCGGTAGCGAAAGCGGGCTCCTCTCGCAGATTGGCCCCTCCGGGGGCCATCCTGCGGCGGTGAGACGCCCTGGACGCCCTGGACGCGCGAGGCCTGCGGATTGGCGTGAACGGCCGATCCGCGGAGCGATTTCGCGCACCGGACGCCGACGACTAGGGACCAGGTCGACCGACCTCGGCCGGCCACGCCCGAGCGGCCTGCGAACATGACGTTCTTCCGCCGGGGCTCGCGCGAAGGCGCAACGCCGCCAAGTCCGCCCGGCCAGGACTTCGAAGCGCTCGGGAGTCCCTACCTAGCCCACCTCTCCAGCGGCAACCAGGCTCCGACGGCCGGGACCGGATCCGATGTGGCTGGGCGCCTTTGCGCGAGCCGACGTCTTGTCCCTGCGATCGAATCCAGCGCCCTCCTAGCCCCGGCGGCGCGGCCTCAGCACGGCGTCCACGAAGTCGGCGTGCGGGCGGGCGACGATCTCGATCAACGCGTCGCCGCGGATAACGCCCTTGGCGGCCTCGACGGCGGCCTCGATGTCTACGAGCTCGCCCGTCAGCACAAAGAAGCCCTTGCCGCCGAGGTCCTGCGCGAGGCGCAGGTCCACCGGACGAACCTCCGCGGCCTTCAGCGCCGCGTCGAGGCCGAGGACCGCCGATGCCACCGTGTAGCACTCGACGACCGCGATGGCGTCGATCTCGTGTTCAGGCAGCGCCCCCGCGAGCGCAAGCACGACCCGGGGTTCGACTTGCGGGAGGAAGAGCTGGTCGAGGAGCGTGCCCGCCGCTTCGGCCGTGCCGGCGTCGTAGGCCTCTTCGACCTCGCCGACCGGGCCGGAGAAGATGAGCAGGTACTTGCCCGGCTCTATCGGCTCGGCGCGCCGGATGACCACGGTCGCTCGTTTGACGAGCGCGTCCGCGACGCGATAGCCGCGCGCCACGCTGCTCAGTTCGAGCAACGCGACGGCCGGGTCGCTCCCGTAGGGGGCGCCGTCTCGGGGGCGACCTAACAAATTCGGAACGCGTCGATGAGAGAGCAGCGCCGCTCCCGCGTGAAGTGCCAGGCCGTGGTGAGCCCTTCACCGGTCGGACCCGCGATGGTCCACGAGGTCCAGCCTTCGCCGCCCATCCCGAGGGCCGCGAAGCTCGGGCCGTTCTTCACGAAGAGCGACGTGTTCACGGCGCGCGCCATGTTGCTGAGCACGTCGATGTTCTTCGAGTGACACGTCGCCGTGTGGAAGTAGCCGTGTTCGACCCGCACCGCTGCGGCGATGCCGGCGTCGGCATCCTTGACGCGGAACATCGGAAGCACGGGCATGAGCTGCTCGAGCTGCACGAAGGGGTGCTTCTCATCGACTTCGCAGAAGGTGAAGCGCACGGCATCCGAGACGTTGATGCCGATCTCCCGCAGGATGACCGACGCGTTCTTGCCGATGAACTTCCGGTTGATGTGGCCGTCTTCGA
>JADMJS010000537.1 GCA_018780435.1 Myxococcales bacterium | reverse complement strand
GGCCGAACTCGCGAAGATCGTCAATCGATCCGCCAAGATCCTCCGCATCGAGTGCGCTCCCGAAGGTGCCATGGAGATCGCCTCACGGTCACGCGGGACGCCCCGAATCGCCAACCGCCTCCTTCGGCGCGTCCGCGACTACGCCGAGGTGCAGGGCGACGGCGCCATCACGCACGCCATCGCACGCTTCGCGCTCGACTGCCTGGAGATCGATCCGCTCGGCCTCGACCTCATGGACCGCAAGTATCTCTCCGTGATGATTGAGAAGTTCGGCGGTGGCCCCGTCGGCATCGAGACGATGAGCGCGGCGCTGTCCGAAGAACGCGGCACGCTCGAAGACGTCCACGAGCCCTACCTGCTGCAAGAGGGATTCATCCAGCGAACCCCACGCGGCCGCGTGGCGACGCCGCGCGCCTTCACCCACCTCGGTCTGAAGGTCCTCCGCGAAGGCGGGCCGCAGGGCGACCTTTTTTGAGGCCTTTCGGCCCCCTTATTTGAAGCGGCCCGGTAGGCGGCATAAAACCGGCGTTCCCAAAGGGGGAATCGCCATGCTTCGATCCGCGTTCGCCGCCCTGCTCCTCGTTGCTGCCCTGCCCGGCTGCACGAACATGTTCACCGAGATCGCCGCCAATCAGACGACGAACGTCATGAAGAAGGCGGTGAAGAGCTTCGACTCGGAGCCCGACCCCTGGCTGGCTTACCACGCAGCGCTCGGGCAGCTGAAGTTCGCCGAAGGCGTGCTCGAAGCGGCCCCCGAGAACGCCGATCTCATGGTCCTGATATCTCGTAATTACGCGCAGTTCTCCTACTCGTTCATCCAGGACGAGCTCGATCAGGCCACGCCGCTCAGCGCTGAGGCCGAAGCCCTCGAAGCGCGCGCCGTCTCCTTCCTGAAGCGGGCCCGCTCCTACGCCGTCCGGCGCCTCGCGCTCGACTTCGATGACGCGCCGCGCGCTGTGTTCGCGTCGGGCGATCGCTTCGACCAGATCCTGGCCGAGTGCAACGCGGACGAACACGGTGCGGCGCTCTACTGGCTCGCCTTCGCGTGGGGTAACCTCATCACGGTGGACGCGGACAACCCAGACCATCAGGTGGACCTGCCTCGCGTGAAGAAGATCATGGGCTGGGTGCGCGAGCGCCTGCCCGACTTCGATGAAGGGGGAGCGCACCTCTTCTTCGGGACCATCGGCAGCGCGTTGCCGAAGTCCATGGGCGGCGACCCGGAGGAAGCGAAGAAGTCCTTCGAAGCCGCCATCGCGGTTACCGGCGGTCGTTATCTCATGGCCAAGGTCATGTACGCGCGGCACTACAGCCGCGCCGTCAATGACCGTCGTGGGTACCGGACCCTCCTCCAGGACGTGCTTGACGCGCCGGACGACATCATGAGCGAACGGCAGCTCGCCAACACGCTCGCCAAGAAGCGAGCCGCGCGCTGGCTCGCCGAGACCGACAAGCACTTCGACACGCCGGACCGTTCGGGAGCCAAGTGATGCCCGGCTCACGACGGCTTCCGGCTGGGCTCCCCACCGGGATCGTGCGACTGCTCGTGGCCGGCCTCATGCTCGCTGGGCCCGCAGCGGCTCAGACCGTCACGCTCGATGTCGCAACGGAAGCCCCGGAGTCGTCCCTCACGACCAAGACGCTGCGCGCCGCCGCCGCCGAGCTCGCGGAGCGATCCAAAGGGCGAATTCGCCTCCTCGTCTTCGCCGGTGGCCAACGCGGCGACGAGAAAGCGGTGATCGGCCAGATGAAGTCCGGCGAGCTCCACGGTGCCGCGCTCGCGGGACCCGGGCTGGCCGAGATCGCCAAGGAGGTCCTCGTCCTCCAGGTGCCGGGCCTCGTCAGCGACTATCAGATCCTGGACCTCGTGCGGTCCAAGCTAATGAAACCGTTGGAGAAGAGCTTCTTGGAGCGGGGCTACGTGCTCCTCGGGCTCGGTGACTCGGGTTATAGTTATCTGTTCTCACGAACGCCGATTCGCACCCCCGCTGACCTCAAGGGGGGAAAACCTTGGGTCGCCGCGTCCGACGCCATCGTCTCAAGCCTCTATCGCCTCGCGAGCGTGACCGCGACGCCGCTCCCGGTCGCGGAGCTGCTGCAGAACCTCACCAACGGGGGCGTTCAGGCCTTCACCGCCACGCCCACGATGGCGATCGCGCTGTCTTGGTTCGAGTTCGCTCGGTATCTCACGAACTTGAAGCTCGGCCTCGCGCTCCACGGCGTCGTCGTCACGAAGGACGCCTGGGACCAGCTCGCCGAGGAAGACCGGAAGCTCGTCCGTGAGGTGATCTCGCGCTGGCACGGCGTCTTCATCGAGAGGGTCCGCGCGGAGAGCACCGACGCCGTGAAGGCGCTCAAAGCCCGCGGCCTCGAGGTCATCGCCCCCGAAGACGCCGCCTGGAACGCGCTGCTCGAGCGGGTGCAGGATGATCTCGCCGGGAAGCTCTACTCGCGGGAGCTGCTCGACACCGTACGCCAGGTCGTGAAAGACGCGCGCTGATGTCCCGAGCCGTCGTTCACGAGTCCCGGCACCCGCGATAGCGCTCCCGTTCGGCGGCGCACCGCGGACGCGCTCTCGGATGAGGGCCTTGATGACGAGCGAGCCCCAGATCCGTAGCCTCGTCGCCCAGGTCCAGCCCGTCCCGCATGGACTCGAGGATTTCCGGCTTGTCTCGTAACCTCAGCATCTTCGGTGGCGCGTTCGTGGTGCTCGCGGTGATCGTGGGGCTACTCGCGACCACCCGCGCGACGGAAGGCGACGCCGCGATCCTGATCCTGCTGTCCGTTTATGTGGCTGGCAGCGTCGTCGCGGGCGTCGTCGCGTACCTCAACCTGCCGCGGACCTTGGGTCTCGCGATGTTCGCGCTCACCAACCTCTTCTGGTTTGGGTGGCCCGGCCTCAACGGTGCGCTCGGGTTGCACCGATACTGGGGTGACTTCGCCCGATATCGCCTACCCGTCGCCGTCGTGGTCGAGACCGCGTTCGCAATGGTCGTCTTCCTCATCCTCGGCCTCGCTGGCTACGCCCTTGCCCGAGTCGGGACCCGGCGCGCGCCCGTCGCGCCTGACGGGGCCCCACCTGAGCCCGTCTCATTTACATCGACGCGGGTACTCGGAGGGCTCTTCCTGCTCGGTGTGCTCCCTTACCTCGTGCTCGGCGGCGGCATCACCGAGATCATCTCCGGGATCATGCAGGCTCGCAGCGCGAGCAAGCCCTGGTCGATGGGTGCGCACCTCGTCAACGACGCGGGACCGCTCGTCATCATCGGGCGCGCGACCCTGGTCACTTTCTGCTCCGCGGCGTTCTGGCTGTGGATCTTCCGACGCGAGCTCGCCGTGTCGCGGCGATGGTCTTGGTTCTGGCTCGGCGCCGCACTCTTCGGGCTCATGGTGACCTTCCTCGATACGGGCACCCGAACGTGGACCCTCATGATCGTCGGCCCGGGCATGCTCGCCGTCCCTCTACGCGCTCGTGCGTCCGGCCGCGGTAGACAAGCGATCGTGGCGGTCGTCGTGGTGCTCGCGAGTCTCGTCGCGGCCCAGCTACAACGCGCATACCGCTACGTCGGCGGCTTTCAGGATCTCGATGAAGAGGACGTGACCAAGGTCTCGGACAACGACTTCTTCACCGAGACGGCGATCGCCATGGACCTCGTCCCGCGGAAATTCGACTACATCGGGCAGGTCGACGTCACGCTCTTCGTGAGCCACATGGTCCCTCGTTCGATCTGGCCGTCGAAGCCAATCTCCGAAGCAATACGCCTGTTTACGATCGGCCGCGACCGCAAGGACGCCTACGTGAAGACTGGCCTGTCGCGCCTCCCATCCATCGTTGGCCAGCAATGGATGAACTTCGGATGGGCCGGCGTCATGGTGATGTCCCTTCTCTACGGGCTCGCGTTCGGTGCCTTCGAGCGTCTCATAAAGCCCGAGCGCATGGCCTCCTTCAGCTCCTTCACCGGCATCATCGGGCTCGTGTGGCTCTTCTCCGCGGCGCGAATGCTCATCCCCGGGTTCCACTACCCAGTGCTCATCTCCCTTCTGATCGTCTGGTTCTCGTGGTGGCGCGCCGCTGCGCGTCCCAAGCCAGTCTCGGTCACCAATCCCCTGCTCGCGACCCGCCGCTGATGAAGCCACTCGACTCGCGCCAGAACCCCGAGCTCAAGGGCCTCTCCCGGCTCATGACGAACACGCGAGAGCGGCGCGAGTCGGGGAAGATGGTCGTCGAAGGCCTCCACCTCGTCCGCGCGGCGCTCGACGCCGGATCGTCACTCGACGCGCTCTACGTCAACGCGGGCGCCGAAGAACGACCCGAGGTGCGGGCGCTCCTCTCACGGCTCGCGTCCCACCAGCCCACGCTCGAGCCCCGCCGTGTCCCGCAGGCGACTCTCGCCGCCGTGACCGCGCTCGCGAGCCCGGCGGAAGTCCTCGCGGTCCTCCAGAGGCCACGCCACGCAGCGGCCAAGGGCGACTTCGCGGTCTTCCTCGAGGACGTACAGGATCCCGGGAACCTCGGCACCCTCCTGCGAGCCTCCGCCGCGGCCGGCGCGTCGGTCGTCGTCGTGTCGAAGACGGGTGCCGATCCCTACTCACCGAAAGTGCTCCGGGCCGGCATGGGCGCCCACTTCGTGTTGCCGATCCAAGAGTCCGACGACCTCCCGCGTGACTTCCGGGCATTCGCTGGGCAACGCCTCGCGACGGTGCCCACGAGCGAGACTGCGCTCTGGGACGTCGCCCTCACCGGGCCGGTCGCGCTCGCGTTCGGCAATGAAGGACAGGGGCTCTCGACCACCCTGATCGACGCCGCTACGACGCGCGTGACCATCCCCATGCCGGGGTCCGCCGAGTCGCTGAATGTCGCCATGGCCGCGACCGTTTGTCTGTTCGAGGTTGTGCGCCAACGGCGCTGAGTTCCTCGTCATCGAGATTCACTTGGCCTCCTCGCCCCCGTGCGGTAGCGTCCGCGCCTCATTATGGAATTGGAGCCCCACGGGCTTTGGGCTTCAACTCCGGACATTGGAGGCTGTATGCGTCACCGTTTCCCCAATCGCGCTTCGATCACGGCGATTCTTCTGTCCGCAGCGTGCGGCACCGAGGGCGCCTCGGTCCTGTCGTCATCGACGAACGGCGACTGTGCGGCAGCGACCGCGAAGCTCCAGAGCTGCTTTCCAGGCGAGGCCGTGCCGCCCACCTGTGACGAAGCGACCGCCGTCGATATCGCGTCGCAGTCCTGCAGCGAGCTTCAGGCGTCGGGCGGCAAGAGTGACTCACCGCTGACCTGTCTGTGGATGCCGTGGTTATGTGCCGGGGGAAGCACCACGACGCCGTCCGAGACCGAGGCGTCCGCGCTGACCATCGCCGTCAGCCACTGCTGGGGCAGCGCGTTCAGCGAAGACGATTGTTCCGGCACCTCCAGCCTCTCGTGCGCCCAGGTGGTGCTCTTCGACGCCTCGGGCTCCGAGGTCGCGCGTGCCTTCAGCGGCGAAGGCGGGATCACCCGCTTCGACGACATCGAGCCGGGGACGTACACCGTTCGCGTGCTCGATCGCAGTGGGAAGCTCGCCAAGCAGGTCGTCGGTGACCTCGCAACGTCGGTGGAGCCGGCCGAGATCGTCGTCGATGTCACGAGCGAGCCCACCCGCGCGGAGCTGAACCTCACGATGGCCTCTCAGGAGACCGTGCGGGCGTGCAGCTTCGTAGGCGTCGATCTCCTCGTAACCAACGCCGCGGGCGAGAAGCTCGACCCGGACGAAGTTGAGTGGAGCTGGATCGTGCGCTACGAGCGACCCGACGGTGAGATCGAGCTCACGCGGCCCTTCCGCTATGGCGCCGAAGCCGAGACCGAAGCCGATGTCATCAACCGCTTCGGCGTCCACCGGATCTATTCGGGTGAACACACCTTCGAGGCCATCCGCGTCGACATCCCGAGCTACGAGCGCAAGAACAACCCCGACTACGAGTCGCTGCTCGAGCGCCGCCGAGTCGATGGCGTGGACGCCCAGGCGATCACGCTGAAGGTGCTGAAGAAGGACCTACCCACGGACCTCGAGTTCGAGACGTCCATCGTCGACCCGCTCGCCGAGTAGGGCGCTCAGTTGGTGGCGCAGGTCCCGGACGTGCGCACACACTGCTTCGGCAGATAGAACAGGTCCGCGTTGTCCGTGACGGACTGGCACTTGTAGCCGTCGCCGCACGCCTCGTCGGTCGTGCAAGCGACGCCGCAGGCGTTCCCGCCGCCATAGCCGAGGCAGAGGTTGCCGCCGGCGCCGCAGCCCGAATCGGCGTCACAGGGCGCGCAGGCCGGGCTGCCGCCGTGCGGGTTCAGCTTAGGGCCGTTGTCCACGCCGTGGACGCCGTAGTGCACCGTCTTGAAGTCGTCGGTGTTGATCCCGGCAAGTAGGGCATTCCAGCTCAGCGGGTAGTGCGCGCCTTCGTCGCTCGTGAGCGTGAGCCAGAACATCATCTCCCAAAGGACCTGGTAGCCGACCGAGAAGGGGGTCGTATTGACGGTCGTGATGATGTTCAGATTGTCGAAGGTCTTCGCGGGGTTCTTCATGATGTCGTCGACATAGGTGCGGTAGGTGCGGCACCCGTCGAGCACGAAGATCTGGTACTTGCTGGCCATCGGCACCGTCCCGAGCTCGCTGGCGGTGATCTCGTGCTTCGGCTGGTAGTCGAGGATGAAGCCGGCGTTCTCGCCCGCGTGGCCGCTGTAGATCACGACATCGCGCGTGGCGAGGCTCTCCTTCATCACGCGGCTCAGCTCGGTCTCGCGCTCGGCGGTCACCATGTCGCTGTGGAACAGGTAGGCCTTGACCGCGATCGTGCGGCCCTCGACCTTCAGCTCACGCGTGAAGGGCGGCGAGTCGATGCTGAGCGTCTCGTAGCTCGTCACCGACTCGTTCTTCCAGCCGTGTTCAAGCAGCGTCGCGACGAGCCACTTGGCGGTCTCGAGATCATGGCGTCCTTCGTTGTAGTCGCCACCGAAGTGCACGGCGATGTCGAGGACGTCGTCCGCGAACATCTCGTCATATTTCGGGAAGCTGTCGGTCGATGGGGTCGGTGTCGCCTGCACGGTGACCTTCTCGCCGGTCGGGCTGGGCCACTCCTTCACCTCAATCTCGAAGCGCGCGTCCCCTGCTGGCGCCAGCGCCGCGATGAGGTTCGGGTGGCCGATGAGCTCGAACTCGAACTCGAAGCGTGCACGCCCGTCCTCGAGGACCTCGGCCCTATCGCTGCTCGCCGCATCGCGCTTCACATAAATGAAGTACTCGGCGTCTTCGCCGGTCTTCCCATCGTTCCTTGGGGTCAGGGTCTCTTTGATGTGGTCCTGGATGCTGCGTACGACCGTCGACTGCCGAGACGCCACCAAGCTGTTCAGCCGCGTCGTGCGCGCCTCGCCCTCGAGGGCCGCGAAGTCTTCAGGGAGAGGCACGTGGGACACGCCCGACAGGATGAACTCGCGGGCGTTGGTGCTGTAGTAGTTGTCCGCCTTGCCCGGGTCCGGGAGCACGTGGACTTGATTGCTCACGGGGGTCACGACCTCAGCCGTACCGCTACAGCCGGACGTCGCGACGATGGTGGCAGCGCTGAGGGTGAATAACGACGAGGCGAGACGGGACGGATACATGGCGGCTCCAGTGGGACTACGGCACCCAGCGTGGCCGCGCCAAGCAACTCGCGTGCCGGACTGCAGGCCAGAGACCCGAGCGCCTACATCTTCCGATAGGGATAGAGCGTGAGGCCGGGCTGATAGACGCCGCCCGTGTTCATTGCGGCACCATTGTAACCGCCCCAGACGACGAGCGAGAGGCCCGTCCATACGGCGCTGTCCGGCCAGACGTAGCGGGCAGCGGGCGCGTTGAGCGCGTTCATCGGCAGCCACATGTCCTGGCCGGGGTCGTAGAGCTCGCCGGTGTTGGTGAAGGTCGACGCGCCGGGCATACCGCCCCACACGATCATCTGAGTGCCCGTCCACACGGCCGAGTGGTACGACCGCGAGTCGGCGACGGTCGTCGTGTCGATGACCTCCCAGACGTTGCCTTCGGGGTCGTACTTGGCCGCGACCTTGTCAGCGACCCACGTCTGCGCGCCGTTGTCCCCGCCGAAGATGATCATGTGCGTCCCGGTCCAGACAGCGGTGTGGCCGCGCCGCCCCGTCACCGAGGCGGGCGGCGGGGCGATCTGGCCCCAGGTATCGGACACCGGATCGTAAGAGCCGCCGTCGGCGAGTACCGCCGTCCCGTCGAAGCCGCCCCACACGAGCATGCGCGACCCGGTCCAGACCGCGGAGTGGTAGTAGCGTTTGCTTGGACCCTTGAACATCGTCGACCACGTGTTGGCCACCGGATCGTAGCGCGCACCGTCGTCGTAGGTGGTCGCGGCCGACCCCGCGTATCCGCCCCACACGATCATGCGCGACCCGGTCCAGACGGCGGTGTGAAGCGCGCGGGCGGGCAGAGCGGCCGGCGTCGCCGCCATCGCCGCCCAGGTGTTGGCGATGGGATCGTAGCGACCGCCATCCTTGCGGTAGAGCGTGCTGCCGCTGTAGTAGCGCCCGCCCCAGACGAGGAGCTGGCTGCCGGTCCAGACGGCCGTGTGCAGCCCGCGGGCGCCGGGCGCGCCGGTCGTGGACGTCGTCGCCCACTTGTCAGTCGAGGGTCGATAACGCCCACCGGTGTTCACGTACACCGTGCCGCTGGATTGACCGCCAAAGCAGGTCACGTAAACGCCCGTCGCCGTGCAGGTATTTACATAGCGGGCGCTCGGCGCGGCGGTGAGCTTGGTCGGACTCCAGCCCTCACCGAGCCGCAGCGCCGAGTCGATGCCCTGATAACCCGCGTCGATGAACGCCGGGTCGTCGGCCGTCTCCGAGAACATGATCGCGCCCTTGGGCACACCCGCGCCGACAGCGCCCCACGACGTGCCGTTGTGGACCAACATCGCGGCCTTGTTCGCGTCGTAGTACATGCGGCCGGCAGCGGCGGGCGGTTCGGCCGCTTGGGGCGCGAAGCCTGCGTAGGCGCCCACCTCCGAGGCGCCCTGCACCGTAAGCGTCCCGCCCACGGTGGCCCCGTCGGCGGAGACGGCGCCCGCGTCGACCGTGTCGGCGGTCACGACGCCATTGACGGTCAAAGGCCCAGTCATCGTGTCACCGCTCTCGTTGACCCAGGCGTCGCTCGCTTCCGGGACCGTGGTCCAGGTGTAGCCGCCCAGCTTGTCGGCGTCCGCGGCGGCGCCGCCCTTCGAGCCCGACGCAGCGTAGTTGAATCCCACGTGCGTCGAATCGAGGCAGGCGTCGCACTCGAGCGACGCGGCCTTCCCAGCTCGCAGGGCGTAGAAGGCGGAGGCGACGGGCAGGAGCGCGGTGCGCGCGCCGACGGCGGCGCCATCGACCTCGACCTCGACCCAGAGCGAGTCGCCCCGAGTCAGCGCCGTGATTGGCAGCCCGACCACCTCACCGAGGCGCAACGAGAAGACGCCCTGGTCGAGCACCGTGTCTTCGAAGGTCTCTTCGTGCACGAGGCCACCGGCCTCAGACGCGTCCCAGAGGCTCACGGTGATGCTGACGGTGCCGTCATAGGGTCCATCGACGGCGCGTACCTGGCCCTGCACCTGAAGATTGAGAGGCGCGGCCAGTGCGAGGGGTGCGCTCAGGGCCACCGCGACGAGCGCAGCGGCAGTAGTCAGGCGTCGTCGAAGTCGCATGGGGCCTCTCAATAGCGGGTGGGTGGGGCGGCGGTCAGCCCATCGATTCGGGAGGTTAGCGCGCCCCTCCCGGGCGATCAACCGATGTGGAGAACTGGGCCGCCAGAGCGTCGCCGTGCGCCTTGAAGCCCGCCCGGATTCCGGCCAGTGGGAGGAAGCGCGTGAGGAAGCCGGTGAAGACCTCCTCCGTGCGGTAAAGCGTGCGTTGGTCGGTCACGGCGGTGAGCCATTGCCGGCGTAGGGCGCGGACGCCGCCGACCACGGCGAGGGGCCCGAGGAAGCGGTAGGAGAGCTCGGCGCGGCCGTCCTTCGGTGGGTCGAAGACGGTGATGAGCTCCCGCGACCGGGCGCGACCACCCGTTTCGAAGCGCACGTGCAGCTCGATTCGCGCACCGACGTGCAGGATCGGCGGCCCGCCCATACGCACAAGGAAGGGATTCCAGCGCGCATAGCTCGCGGGCGTCGTCATCAGCTCCCACACGGGCTGAATCGGCGCCGCGATCTCGGTCTCATATTCGACAGTCACGTTGCTCATGAAGTCCTCTTCGCGCGCCACTATGCCTCGACCGGCTCTAGATATGCCGGATCTCCCCATCGTGCCACGTCCTCAGGGACGCTCGAGGAGATCGTCGAGAAGCTCCTCATCGAGGAGCAGAACTTCATCTCTGGGATCGCGCCGGCTTGGGATCCCTGGAGCACCCTCGACTGACACGGCGCGTGGTCGTGCAGTTTAATCGTGCACTCCGCGTGCAAAATCGACGCACAGCGAGGCTGTTGACGCGCGACAACGAGGCCAATGTCGTTACCATCGTGCCGACGCCGCCGCTTGGGCGACTGGAGCACTGATGAAGTACGGCTTACTCCTCCTCGCTGTGGTCTGCCTCTCCTGCCACGAATCGCAAGAGGGATTCGCGCCCTTCGACGCCTCGGGCGTGGCCGATGTCGACGAATCCAGGGTCGACGCCATGGGTGAGCCGGACGTCGTCGTTCCGACCACGGACACGACGCCTGGCCCTGGCGTCGACGCCGACCCACCGGTGGACGTCGCGATTCCGGAGGACGTCCCCGACACCGCGTTGCCCGTGGGATGTCAGTCGAACGCCGAGTGCGCCGCGCTCTTCCCGGACCTTGGGCGCTGTGAAGAGGCGGTCTGCAGCGGCCTCGAGTGCGTCGTCCAGAAGAACGCGCTCGCGTCCATTGAACCCGAGCGCTGCAACGGCGTCGACGACGACTGCGACGAGCTCGTCGATGGCGACGACCCCGACCTCGAGGCCCCCTGCTGCACCGTGCCCGCGGATTGCGCCGCCGGCGCCCTCTGCCTCAACGGCGCCTGCGAAGCGGCCGCTCCCGGCGCGTGCGATAGCGACGACGACTGCCCGGAGGTCGGCGCCTGCGACATCGAGAAGGGCGTGTGCGTCGGCACGGCGGAGCTCGGTGAACCTTGCGACGACGACGCGTCGTGCGCGGGCGCTCTCGTCTGCGGTCCCGCGTCGACATGCATCGAGTTCGTCTACTGTGGCGACGGGACCTGTCAGGCCAGCGCGAACGAGAACTGCCTCACGTGCGCTCAGGACTGCACGTGCCAGGGCGACGCCGTCTGTGAGGACGGGGCGTGCTGCGTCCCCGCTTGCGACGGAAAGACCTGCGGATCCGATGGTTGTGGCGGTCAGTGCGCGCCTGGCTGCGGCGCTGGCGAGGCGTGTTCCGGCGGCGCTCAGTGCGTCGCGCTGGCGAGCTGCGGCAACGGTCTCTGCGATCCGAACCTCGGTGAGAACTGCCTCACCTGCCTCGTCGACTGCAACTGCCCCGATCAGGCCGTGTGCGACGACGGCGCGTGCTGCGTGCCGGCCTGCGATGGCAAGGACTGCGGGAGCGACGGCTGCGGCGGCGAGTGTGGGCCGGGTTGCGTCGACGGCGAGGTCTGCTCCGGCGTGGGCGTCTGCACGCCACTGACGGCGTGCGGCGACGGCATCTGCGCCGCAGTGCTCGATGAGAACTGCGTCACCTGTTCCAAAGACTGCGGCTGCGAGAGCGGCGACGCCTGCCATCAGGGCGCCTGTTGCACGCCAAGCTGCGACGGGAAGAGCTGCGGTCCGGACGGATGCGGCGGCACCTGCGGCGCCGGCTGCACCTCGGGCCAGCTCTGCGATGGCGCGGGGACCTGTCAGCCGCTCACCTCCTGTGGTGACGGCATGTGCGACCCGGCCGCCGAGGAGTCGTGCTTCACCTGCGTGAAGGACTGCGGCTGCGGGCTCGGGACGACGTGCCACCAAGGGCTCTGCTGCACGCCACAATGCGGCGGGCGCGAGTGTGGCCCCGACCTCTGCGGTGGCACCTGCGGCCCGGGTTGCGCCGATGGGGCCTATTGCGGCTCGGGCGGGACCTGTCAGCCCGTGACGACGTGCGGCGACAGCGTCTGTTCGCCGACGGACGAAGAGAATTGCGTCACCTGTTCGAAGGACTGCGGCTGCACGGGTGCGGCGGTATGCGCGGGAGGCGCCTGTTGCACGCCCATGTGCGACGGCAAGACCTGTGGGAGCGACGGCTGCGGCGGCACCTGCGGGCCCGACTGCGGCGCGGGCACAGTGTGTAGCGGCGGGAGCTGCTCACCCTTGTCCTCGTGCGGCACGGGCGGCTGTCAGGCGGCGCTCTTCGAGTCCTGCACGAGCTGCCCGGCCGACTGCGGCTGCACGGGCGGCGCGACCTGTCTCGGGACCGGCCAGTGCTGCACGCCCGACTGCGACGGGCGCGCGTGTGGCCCGGACGGCTGCGGCGGGACTTGCGGCGCCTGCGGCGTCGGGACGACGTGCGACTCGGCTGGGCAGTGCGCTGATCTGTCGACCTGCGGCGTGAACGGCTGTCAGGCCGGCCTCGGCGAGAGCTGCCTCACGTGCCCCGCCGACTGCGGATGTACCGGTGGCGCCTCGTGTTTCGGAGGGGTCTGTGCGACGCCGTCGTGTGCCGGCAAACAGTGTGGACCGGACGGCGCTGGCGGCTCATGCGGCGACTGTCTCGACGGGGCCTTCTGCGCGACAGGTGGCAAGTGTATCTGCCCGGGCGCGTCGTGTGGCTCCGGCGCTACGGCGGCCTGTTGCGCGTCGGGCAGCGTCTGCGGCCCCACCGGTGCGTGCTGTGAGCCCGCGTGCGACGGGAAGATGTGTGGCGCCGACGGCTGCGGTGGCTCGTGCGGCCTCTGCCCGATTGGCTTCGCGTGCAACGCCTCGGGCCTCTGCGCGACAGACTCGGCCTGTGGCGACGGGACGTGCGAGCCCGGCGAAGAAGGCTGCCTCGGCTGCCCGGCCGACTGCGCCTGCGACACCGGCGAGCTCTGCGTCTCGGCGGGCCCCGGGAGCCTCGGAGTGTGCGTGTGCGCCGGCGCGTCCTGTGGTGAGGGGTGCTGCCTGCCGGGCGAGGTCTGCAACGCGGGGAGCTGCTGCAAGCCGAGCTGCGACGGGAAGAGCTGCGGCTCCGACGGGTGCGGCGGCGTCTGCGGACAGTGCTTCGGCACCAACATCTGCAAGACCTTCCCGAGCGGCGTGAGCACGTGCTGCGACGACACCTGCGCGCCCGGCAGTGAGTGTGGCACCACCGGCTGCGGTCGCGTCTGCGGGACCTGCGCCGATGGATCGGTCTGTAACCAGGCCACTCGGCAGTGCGACGACATCGAGACGTGCGGCACCGTCGGCCACGGCGCCTGCGAGCCGCAAGCGCCGTTCTTCGAGACCTGCGACACGTGCTCAGACTGCGCGTGCGCGTCCGACGAGCAGTGTGATCCGGCGAGCGCGCCCGGCACCGACGGCTGCGTCGCGTGTACCCCCGCGAACGACGCCGTGCTCTGTGAAGGCGTGTGTTGTGACGGCGACGCCAGCGACGGCATGGTCTGCTCTGCTGGCGCGTGCTGCCAGAGCCAGTGCAGCAAGTTCGGGGGCAACGTGGAGTGCGGCCTCGATAGCTGCGGAGTCGACTGCGGCGGCTGTACAGGCGCGTCTGGGATCGCGTGTATCGAAGGCCAATGCGCGTGCCCGAGTGCGACGTGCCAAGACGACACGGGCGCCTCCGTGTGCTGCGGCGGCGCGGGCGAGGTCTGCCACAAGTACGGCGCGCACCCGTTCCCGGTCTGCTACGCGCCGTCGTGCGTCGGGTCCGCCGGCGCCTTCGCGTGCGGCGTCGATGAGAGCGGCTATGCCTGCGGGACCTGCGCGGCCGGCGCGAACTGCCTGCGTCACGATGGCGCGACCACCCAGAAATGCCCTGCCAGCAGTGGCGCCGGCTGCGTCATGACGGGCGCGACGCGCAGCACGTGCTGCACGCCGTCGTGTTCCGGCAAGCAATGCGGCTCCGACGGCTGCGGTGGTTCGTGCGGGTCGTGTCCCTCGCCACAGACCTGCAACGCCTCGGCGGGCACGTGTTGCTTGCCGCAGTGTAATCCGGCCGATGAGTGCGGCGACGACGGCTGCGGCGGCACCTGCGGCGGCGGTTGCACGGGCGACACCTTCTGCGTCCTCGATCCCACCGCCGCAAGCTACCGAATCTGCAAGGCAAAGAGCTGCGACTCGCCGCTTCAGTGCGAGCTCGACGGCGCTGATGGGTCATGCCTGGCGTGCGCCGGTAGTGGGGACCTGTGCACCGACGGGGGGGCGACCGATAGCTGCAAGTCCACCTTCCCGGGTTATATGTGGCCGAAGGGCTTGCGCGATTTGCACAATCACAGTCGGCCCGACGGCGCGCCGCAGACGACCGAGTGGAGGTTCGATGCGAGGCTGAACGCGAAGTTCCCACTCGTCGACGACCGCCACCTCTTCGCCGTGGCGTCATTCGACCGGGTCCTCGTCTGGGATCTCGCGAAGCCGACGCTCGGCGATCCGAACGGCGATCTCTCCATCACCATCGCCAACAAGAGCTGGACCGGGACGTTGCTCACTCAGCTCGGGAGTGAGGAGCGCTACCTCATGGCGACGTGTCAGGACCTGCGTGCGTATCAGGTCTGCAAGTCCGGCGCGTCCGTCTGGTTCGGCCCCGCCGGCCCCTGCGCGGCATCTGCTCCATCGGGCGCCGCGGTCCCAGCCTGGATCGCGACCTTCCCGACGGGCGGGAGCTGTCGTGCGCGCCTCACGGTTGGGTTCACGCACGCAGTGGACGGCTCGAACTACCAGCGCGCCGTGTTCTTCGTCTCCGGTGACCACAAGCTCTACGCGGTGTCCCTGGCGGACGGGAGCCTCATCTGGAACGTCACCCTCGGTGGCTCGGGCACCGTGGTCTCGAGCCCGGCGATTACGCCCGATGGCAACGTCATCGCGGCATCTGCGTCGGGTGTGCTCTACAGCATACGTCCGGACGGGAAGATCCGCTGGAGCACCAAGCTCGGCGACACGCTCCGCGCCGATCCGGTCGTCCTCGTAACGCAAGCCACCGATCCAGTTCGATATTCGGTCCTGATGGTGACGCAGCCGACCGGGTCGGGGACCGCCCGCGTGGTGTCTTTCGGCCAAGACGGCGGCGTGATGTGGTCGACCAACGTGCCGATGCTCAACACATCACAGTCGCTCCCGGCCCTTCGGCCCACCGCTGACGGGCGCCTCGCAGTACTCGAAGGCCGAGCACTGTCGTTGAGCGGCAGCCCTCTCCAGCCGCTGACCTACCTCGATCCGGCCACCGGGGCGATTCTCGAGACGCTGTACGGACCCCATGCCTTTGGCGCGACGCTCTACGCGAGCGCTGGCAATAGCCAGGTTTGGCGCAACTCCTGTAATGGTTGTGGGCAAGGGAGCCTCGTCTTCCTCGAGCCGGAGGGGCGCTACGGCATCGGCGGCGTCAACCTCTCGAATCTCCAGACCAATAATCAGATCACAGGTGAGATCATCTACTCGCCAACGCGCCCCAACGTCCTTCACGTGACGGTCGATGAGGAGATCGTTCGTCTCCTCCCGAAGTCGTGCGCTGATCTCGGCAACACCGAGTGTGGCGTCGACGGCAAAGGCGACAGTTGCGGAACCTGTACGACTGGCACTTGCTACGCCGGCAAGTGTATCGAACCCGCCGTCAGCGTGGCGACATGCGGTCCTGACGGTGCTGGCGGACATCTCGGTGCTGGCTGCGTGAGCGGCGCCGAGACGTGCGGGGCGAGCGGGCAATGCCAGAGCCGCATCGAGGCCGGGGCGATCGCGCCTCACCTCGGCGGGGACCGCTTCCAAGTCGGGCGCGTCGGCGCTCCGGGCCCGACACTCGGCACGGTCCCGCCGACCTTCAAGGAGTTCACCTTCCACTCGCAGGCGTTGCTCTCGACCGGGATCTCCGTGGATTCGATTGGCGATCTCTACGCGGGTACGACCAACAACTGGCTCTACAAGCTCACCCCAGCGCCCAGCGGCAGCCTGGAGTGGGCGTGGATCTACAAAGAGGCGGCGGGCGTCTTCCAAGGACAGCCCTACGTCGCCGACGACGGCACCGTCTACGCGGGCAACCTCGACCGCAACGTCTACGCGCTCGGGCTGAACGCCGAAGACAAAGTGGTGACGCGGTGGCGATACGGTGTCCCGGACGCCGTGCAAGGGTCGCCGGTGCCCGCGATGGTGACGACGCCCGGAAGCGCGACGCCGATCGACGCCATCTTGGTGCAGGCCGGGCTCACCCTCTACGCGCTCGACGCTTACACTGTGGACCCGCTCGGGACTGCCATCTGGCAGGTGCGGCCACTCGACCTCGTGCCAGCCCAGCTCTCGGAGTCCGTCGGCGGTGTCACGGGCGCCACGATCTCACCTCCGAGCACCGACGCGCACGGCACCATCTACCTCACGGCGTCCGAGTGGCTCATCGCCCTACACCCGGATGGCAAGCTCAAGTGGCGCGTGGCCATGCCCGGTCTGCTGCGAAACGCGCCCATCATCGACCCCGTGCGCCAGCTCGCGTACCTCGTCCCGAACAGCCATGTACGCTCCGGGACATCGCCGAACTTCAACGTCAACCACATGCAGCTCGTCTCGCCGTCGGTCATGGTCATCGACCTGAAGAAGCGTCCCGAGGAGAGCGGCTTCCTCGTGTGGTCCTTCCTTTGGAACCCCGGGGCTTCAGTAAACAACCGAATCTATGACGCCGTCCTATCTCCAGACGGGAAGCACCTCGCCATCCTCACCCGCTTCGGGAGCGCGATGACGGTCATCAGCCTCAACACGCAGCCGCCGACCGACGCAGGGCTCGAGGAGTGGCGCACGCCGGTCCCAGGCACTGAGGACGGTTGGGGCGGCAGCACCCGCCGCCTCCTTGGTGATAGCCTGGGCAACCTCTACGTCGGCGGCATACGGCGAAGCACCAACAGCGGGACATCGAAGATCACGGCCCTCACGGCCACCGGCAGCCTCTCGTGGACCCGCGACTACTGCACGGCGTGTACTCTGGCTCCGGGTGAGTGGACCATCGGCGAGCAGGGCACGTTGCTCTTCCCCGCTTACAGCGTCGCGATCCCCGGGTCGTTCACGGTACGACAGCAGTAGTCTTCGGGGTAGACGACGATGAAGCCTCGTGCGTCGCTGAGCGCATTCAATTGGCTGGTCGTCTTCATGGCATTCCAGGTCCGCAGATGAAGCTCGATCGCCTGCGGTCGTGCTTCCCGGCGGTGGATCGTGGTGGTCGGCCTGGGCCCACCTCACGACGACTAGCGGCGGTCGAGCGCGAAGAACGAACGGATGTGAGCGAGGAGGTCCACGGCCTGCCGCTCGGCCTGGCGTTTGGCCGTTTGGGCGTCGAGGCCCTCCTTGACCTCGAGCAGCGCGGCGTGACGCTCGGCCAAGACACGGGCGAGGTGCGCCGCCAGCTCGGGGCGACCGTCGAGCAGGCGTTGCAAGGCGGCTTTGTCGAGTCGAAAACACTCAACTTCGCTGATGGCGATAACAGTGGCGCTGCGCGGCTCGCCCGTGAGTAACGACATCTCTCCGAAGAAGGTGGGCGCTCGAAGGCGCGCGACTTCGTGTTCGGTCGCGCCGTCGCTGACCGTGACGGACGCTTCACCGTCCTCGATTAGATAGAGCCAGTGGGCCTCGGCACCCTGCCGGGTCATCACTTCGCCCGGGCCAAAGGGCGCGTAACGCATGTGCCTCGCGAGGTCGTGGTATTCCGCGTCGGACAGACCGGCGAAGAGGTCGACTCGCGTGAGGAGCTCGCGGCATCGCCGGAGCTGCTTCTCGGTCTTCAGCGCCTTTCGGTCGCTCGTCTCTTCGGTCACGAAGAGGGCATGGGCCGGCATGGCGAGGCTCATTCCGGCGCGCTGTAGCGCGAAGTACACGCAACTACGGACAGCCGAATCGGTCGGGTCATCCGGAGCAATGTCCGTGAGCCAATACCGTACCGCGTACTTGCCGTAGGTGTCGGCGAGGTCCATGAGCACGACGTTCGGAGCCGGTTCGCGCGCAACGTTGTCGAGGTGGGCTTGCTTCACCGCCGTCTGAACGACGTCAATGACGTCGCCCGGCTGGTGACGCCAGTCGACGTGAAAATGGACCCATCGGCGCAAGTAGGGAGGCTGACCGCGGCGTCGCCCCAAGATCACGACGTTGGATTTCGTGATGACGGCGTTCGGAATGAGCACGGTCTCCCAATTGCGCGTCTCCACGGCGGTGTGGCGCCAACGCACCTCGACCACCTTCCCCACCACATCGCCGACTTTGATCCAGTCCCCGGCCTCGACGGAGCTGTCGATCTGCAGCGCGAGGCCGCTGGCGATGTTGCCGATGACGTCCTGAAGCGAAAAGCCGAGCACGACGGTGACCACCGCCGAGGTCGCGATCAGCCCCGAGAGGTCGAAACCGGCCTGCGACAGCACACTGAGAGACGCCGCGATCATCGCGAGGCCGACGAAGACGTCCTGAACGATGAGCGGCACGGCGAGCCGCAGCCGCGGCAACAGCAACGTGAACAGGAGGCTCGCCGCGGCGCTGACGAAGCCGATCGCCCCAAATAACCACGAGCCAATCCGCAACGTGTTCGCGAGCGCCGACTCGAACACCACGCTCGACGCGCACGCAGCGACCGCGAGGAGGTGCATTCCTGCGAAGAAGAGCATCGACCGAAAACGCGGCCGATGCTGGTGGGGCCCGCGGGCAAGAAACAGGGCAAGGCCCGCGGCGAGGAGCACGGCGGGCGTGTAGGCGTCCCGCGCCTCAGTGACCAGTGCATCGAGGTAGTTCACGAGCGCGACGGTACAACGGCGCGGGGCGCGGGGGTAGAGCGCGCCATCACGTTCGCGTGCTCGACGGTTGCCCATCGATTCCGCTTGAACGGCCCCGACGCTCTCGTCCGCGCCGCTCCAAACCCGCTGATTCGGAGCTGAGCAGGTGGCGCGCGCCACGGCCGGGCCGGGCAGCGTGCGACGAATCGAAGCGGATGGAGTGCGTCGTCTCGGCCGGACTCGCTGAGCGATGAGGCCAGCGGTCGATCAGGCCGTGGCGCGTCGGTCGCGCTCGATGATGCGGCGGCAAAGAACGATGAGGATGGGGCCGATGAGCGTCGTCGCGCCGATGATGGCCCACATGAGCTGGGGTTGGCGTTCGCCGGTTTCTGGGCAGTACGCAGAAAGCAGGGCACCGGAGATTCCGCCCACGACCATCTTCGCAAAGAACATGGGGACTTGCGAGAGCCCCATATAGGACGCCTCCCGGCCCGGTGGCGCGATCGTCGCCGTGTATTCGTAGAGCCGCGGCGACCAGATGCACTCCCCAATCGAGAGCGTCACCACGAAAGCCACCTGGGCGGCGATACTGCTCGAGATGGCCAGGAAGAAGACCGAGGCGGCCGTGATGAACGCGCCCAGGACGATGCACCAGAACGCGGACCGCGCCCGGGTGAGCGCCGTCACAACGGGCGTGAGGAGGATCACCATGGCTGGGTTCAAGGACCAGTAGAACGCCCAGTCGAAGTCCTGGTCGATGACGCGCATGGTGTACTTCGGCCAGGTCTGGTGGGCGTGCTGAAAGATGAGCCGCACGAGCACGAGCAGCGAGACGAAGAGCATGAAGCCCCAGAACGCCCGCTCCTTGCTGACTTCGGCGAAGATCTGAAGCGGGCCCTTCTTCGGTCCATTCGACTCGACCGGGCGGTCCTTCTGGAGCTGGAAGGCGAAGCCAGCCGCGATGAGTGTCACCACCGCCGAGATGGAGAAGATGACCTGGCTGGTCGTGAGGTGGAGGCCCCCGAGGTCGAGCCCGTCTTTGAGCCAGCGCCTCAGCGCGCCGACGGTGAGCGGCGCTACGAGCGCGCCGATGTTCATGACGACGTAGAAGAACGAAAAGCCGAACGCGACGGTCTCTTGGGTGGTGTAGCGGCGTACGGCTGCCGTCATCGTCGGCATCATTGACGCGACGCCCCAGGTCGAGACGAGGAGTCCGATGAGCGGGGTCACAGGGTCGTGGGTGACCGACATGATGGTGCGCCCGACGAGCACGGAGAGGATCGCCCATGCCATGGCGCGCTTGATGCCGATCGAGTCTGCGATGAAGCCGGAGAAGAACATGATGACTGAGACGCCGGTCAGCCAAATGCTCGTGATCCAACCGGCTTGCACGTCGTCATAGCCGAGATCCTCGGACAAATAGACATTGAGCAGGTTGTAGATCGCGAAGTAGGCCACGCTCTCGAGGAACTTGATTACGTAGATGAGCCACAAGTCTCGCGGACTGCGCCGAAGGTTGCCGAGGTCGGCTCGGAGTGCGACGCCGAAGGAGCGAGAATCGGGAGTAGCTGGAGCGTTTGCCATGCGGCGCGATCCTAACATGGCTACGGGCAACAGCGGGCGGTCGAATTGGAGCGCCCGCATCGACACGAGTTCACGTCGATGCGCCGTTGTCCCATGGCCACAGGGGGCCGGAGCGGAGAGCAGAAAGGGATGCAAGTCTGGCCGTGCCGTGGCACCTTCGCTTCATGAACGACAAGCCCGATTGGTCGACGAAGCGCGCCTGGAAACACGTCGGGGTCGTCCTACTCGCGGCCCTGGCCCTGGCGGCGGCCGGTGCACCCTGGGTGAAGGATCCCTATCGCTACGGCCAAGGCATCGGTCGCTTCATGCTCTTCGTTGGCGCCGCGGCCTTCGGGCTCTCCGTCCTCTGGCAGACTGGAAAACGGCGGCTCGCCATCGGACTCGCGGTGGGCGGTGTCGCGCTCGTGGGTGGGCTCACGGTGTTCCTCGTGCAGACGAAGGGACCGGTGGAGCGACCGATCTCGGGGAAGGACCGGGGCCCGCTCGAGCGGTCAGGGGATCGGCTGCGTCACCCGTCGATGGGATTCTCGTTCGCACTCCCTCGCGTCGGCTACGATGACGTCACCGAGGACGCCCGGGAGACGGTGTCCAAGGCCTTCGCCGGGCGGAAGGACATCGCCGCGTGGGCCTGGAAGGAATCGGCGACCGGCTTCATGACGATGCTGCTCCTAGTGAACGAGACGTGGCGTGATTCCACGGCCTTGGCCGGGTTCTCCGATGGGTTCCGGAGCGCAATCGGCGCGGGTGGGCCCGCCACGACGGTCGAGGAGAGCAGCACTTGGGAAGGCGACGACCGCGGCAATCTCATCGTGGTCAAGGACCCGTCGGGCGCGTTCATCGCCGTCCGCTTCCGGGCCGCGGACTCGTATGCCGTCGGCCTCGTCGCCAGTGGGAAGGATGCCGAGAGTGTGAAGGCGCGGGTGCTGACGCTCGAGACCACTTCGACTGTTACATCCGACGCCTTCTAAAACGTTCATAGGTGGCACCGCGTAAACGCGAGTCAGCACGAGACCTTACCCACAACAGGAGAACGATCGATGAGCGACACAGTCAATGTCCGTACGTGCCTCTGGTTTGCGAGTGGAGGGCTCGCCGCCGCACGGCGCTACGTCGCGCTCATCCCGAACAGCGTCCTCGAGAACGACCCGCTCTCGGGCCCGGAACCGATAGTCGTCCTGTTTACGCTGAATGGCGTCCCCTTCCAGATTCTGAACGGCGGGCCGCGGTACCACTTGACCCCCGCCGCGTCGATCGCGGTCACGACTGGCGATCAGGCAGAGACGGACCGACTCTGGGCGGCGCTCGTGGAGGGCGGCGAGGAGAGCTACTGCGGGTGGCTCGTCGACCGCTGGGGCGTGTCCTGGCAGATCGTCCCCGACGTCCTCCCGCGTCTCCTCGGCGCGAGCGACCGCGTGGCCGCGGGCCGCGCGATGCAGGCGATGTTGACGATGAGGAAGCTCGACATCGCTGGGCTCGAGGCCGCGTTTCTCGGGGCTCAGTGACGAGGAGACGCCGTAGTTGGGTGGGCTGCGTGGTGCCGGCCAATACGGCGAGCGCAACATCAGGTGGCCCGACATGATCGTCGCGAACGCAAGCCAATGGCTGGCTACTCACAGCCCCAGGTGGTGAATGGGTAGGCGCGTCCGTTCCCGAAGTCGCTCGTGACGGTAGCGTCGAGCGTCGGGTCGTCGACCTCGTAACGGATTACGCCGGCGAGTGAACCGATCGCCAGAACCTCGAGGTTCTCGGCCTTCCCAACGAGCCGCGTCGTGTCTCGAACCGCTTCCAGCCGCTCGAGGTTTACGCCAAGGAGGCCTCCCGAAGCGAGCGCCTCCACCGTCGACCGGGGTGTGGAGGCCAGGTAAGAAACGCTGCCGTCGTATCGTTCATCGGTGAACTCCACTTCGGAGGTCATCTCGAGGCTGCGCAGGACCGACGCGAATGGTCCGAAGCGATCGATTGCCGCCGCTCGGTCCCCAAATGCGCTCGAACCGCTGGCGGCGAGTAGGTCCGCAAAGGAGATCTCGATCGAGAACGACTCAGGAAGGGGAAGGCCCCCGTTCAGCAGTTGTCCGAGTGGGCCGACGCCTTCGTAGGTCCACGTGAAGACGTGACGTTGATTCGGGTCTTCCAAATCGAACGGCTCCGGGTTCGTCTTTACACCCTTGGCGCCCACGAGGTAGCTACTCACGTCGAAGGGATCGACCAAGAGAGGTGCCTCGCCGGTCCCATCGAAGAACCGAACTCGAAACCACCCGTCGGAGGCCGCGGTGATGGGCATCTCGAAAGTGCCGTCGGGCTGACGTGTGAATGGCTGGTTGACGTCGAGCCCAAAGAGGCTTCCGTAGCCTCGAATAGCCTGGATTGCGCTGGGCCCGATCATCTCCTCGTTCGACAGAATGACCATCGCCAGAAGATTCCGTGCCACGCTCAACTGAACACCGCCGCAGGTGATCAGCTCATGGACGCTGCTCTCGGCGACTTGGTAGAGCTCATCGGCCGTCTGTCCAGCGGACCCGGCGTCGCCGCAAGGCGGCGAGTACTCAGGATACGCTGGATACGTCGGGTACGTCGGGTACTCTGACCTCGTACCGTTAGGTTGGGGCTCCTCGTAGTCGTCCTCGTAGTCGTCCTCGGCGCCGCTCGACCAGTTCGAGTTGCCCCAGTTGACGGGTCGGACGTCGATGCCGCAGCCGATGCTGCCGACGATCATGAGAGCCCACGTGACCTTGAACTCGACTCGGGTTCGCATGGCAGTCGCACTCCTCGAAGACACGGTTCCAATCGTGTGGTCGTCACCCTACCCAAGAGGCGCGCGCGTCTTGAGCCTCGGGCCTTCAGTCACGCGATTGCGCTGTCACCGCGTCCAGCGGCGGGTGCACGCGACCTCTCTACGAAGCCGTACGTCAGGCCGGATGGCTTCGACGATGCGGCTACGGTGAAGGTTCGAGCTGCTGCAGGTAAGCGACGATCGCCGCGATCTCGCTGGGCGTCAGGTGGCTCGTCTTCCCGTGTTGGTCCGAGGGGTTGGCGGTCGTGAGGACCGCCTTGAGGGTCGGGGAGGAGCCGTCGTGGAGGTAGGGCGCGGTGGCCCAGACGCCGAGGAGCGTCGGGGTGTCGATGCCGGGGAGCGGGCCGCCGAGGCGCTGGCCGGAGCTGGGCTTCAGCGTGCCGACGTCGTGGAGGAGCGGCATCTTGGGGCTGCCCGGCCCCTGCGGCAGAAAGGCGCTGTCCGTGAGGCGCGGGCCCGCGTGGCAGGTGGTGCACCCGGTCTCCGCCGACTCGAAGAGGGCTCTGCCGGCCAGCGCCTCCGGGGTGAAGGCGCCGTCCGGCTGGCGGTAGGGGCTCTTCAGCTCGGTGAGGAGGTGCTTCAGGTAGACGGCGAGCGCGTCGAGGTCGTCGGAGAGGCCCTCTTTGGGGGTGCCGAGGGTCTGGTCGTGGCCGCCCGAGAAGAAGACCTCGTCCGGGAGACTGCCGGTGGATGGGGCCGTCGTAGGTCTTCCCGAGCAGTGTCGTGGTGTTACGAAGGCCC
>JADMJS010000243.1 GCA_018780435.1 Myxococcales bacterium | reverse complement strand
TCTTCGGGCGGCCGCCAGCCTCGGTAGGTGCTTCTCCCGGGCGAAGGCGGACTCGCCCAGGGGCCACCGTAAGCTGCGACCCTGCTTCGTCCGCGCACTTCTCGCTGGGCGGCCTCGGCGTCGGCTGCACCGCGACCGACCGCGCCGGCAACACCGCGGCCTGTTCGTTCGTCGTCAACGTGAACGACACGCTTCCTCCGACAGGAACCTCGGCCAACCTTCCGGACTGACACCATATGGAGATGGACCAACCCTGGCGAAGCCCGTCCCACCGCGATCGTCGCCCCAGTGGACCGCTGGTCCAACTCCATTCGTTGTCTCCGGCCTTCTTTTGGCCGAGGTTCCTGTCCGATGATTGGCTGCACCGGTGGCGGCCTGTGCGGTCCTCGTCACCGTCGAAGATACGCTCGCGCCCCAGGTCGTGTGCCCGAACGTCGGGACGGCCGAATGTGTCGATAGCGCCGCGACCGTCACTCTCGATGCGCCCGTCGCCCATGACAGTGGCGACGGGAGTCCAACGGTCAGCCCGTCCAGCACGCAGTCGCGGAGCGCCAGCGCACGGCGGACGGCCGCGTCTACACCCTTCGCTGGCGCTTCACCGGCCCGTCCGGCAACGCCACCATCGCGACCTGCGCCCAATTCTTCAGTATGGCGCAAGGCCCCGGACGGCCTGACTGGTACCATCCGACCGGCTATGAGCGTGCAGCCGTAATTCAAAGCTGCGCTCGCTAGGGCGCCAGAGACCAAGCCCGCCCGCCTGACTCCGAGCACGACGGTCAGCGCTTGTTCAGGGCGCCGCCGAAGTGCCCCGCGTTTGCATCCGAATGATCGAGTTCCGGTGCGCCGCCGTCGCCCTCTCGGAGCGCTTCAGCGAGAGGTCGAGGCGATCTGCCGCGCCGACGGGTAGCGTACCTGACCAGACGCCGCCGTCTTGCGTGGTGCGGAAGCCCGTGGCCGTCCAGGCGTCGGGGGTTGCGCCGGCGAGCGCGAGGTCGTCCGCGATGGCGGGCTGGCCGAAGGCCATCTCGACCTCGACAGTCAAGCGCTCGATGGCGGGTGCACCCGGAGGCGCAGGGACTCGCACCACGACCTCGGGGCGGCGCATCGAGAGGCCAGTCTCTTGCGAGTGCAGGAACTTTGGGAAGTAGCGGAAGTTGTGGAGAGTCTTTGAGAAATCCAAGGACGCTGTCCACCCGCCTTTAGGGTCCTTCTGCCAGAGCCGCTCCGGCGCCGTGGGCACTCGGAAACGGTAGAGCTGGAGGAATGGGTAGCGCCACTCGCCGTCGGGGATGAGGTGTTCGGTCATCCAGGCGAGGTGGTGGTCGGTCGTCGCGACGTCGAACTCGGGGGTCCCGAAGGCCTCCTCGGCGTAGGCGAGGACCCACACCCGCTCGAACGCGAGATTCTGTACGACCGTCTCGAGCGTCGTGTTCACCGGGTGGATGGGGCCGTAGAGGCCCTCGGGGACCTCGCTGTGTGCCTCCCAGCGCGGCATCCCCAAGAGATCCACGGGGTGGCGGTTCCAGAGGACGTAGTTCGTCATCTGCGCAAAGTAGACGGCGGGGAGGGCGCAGTACGCGTCGCCCGGGGCGCGTTCGGCTTGGATGCGGCCGACAGCGTCCCACTGCGCGGGCCTCTGTGCGCCGTGGACGATAGTGGCGGTCTGGACGAGGGCGCCCACGAGCCACGCGCCGCCGAGCGCGATCCGCGGCCAGCGCCGACCGCGCGTGATGGCATCGAGCCCAGCGGCGAGCGCGAGCGCCACGCCCGGGATGAAGACGCTCTAGCGGCTAGGTTCGGGGCCATACGTCGTGGTCGCGCTCTAGGCATCTGCCTTGCGGGACGTTCTAGTCCTGGTTATCCTGCCAAGGGCCAAGGGCCTGGAGGATAGGATGAGCACCGCGAAGCCTGACCATAGCGGGACTGGTAGCCACTCTCAGACCGGTCGAACCCGTTCTGCAGCACGGCGAGTGTTGCTTAAGCCCGCAGGACGACCAAGCGTCAGCATCAAGAAGATTCGTGAAGCGGTCCGGAAGGTTGCTGACGCTCGTCGACTTGCTGATATCGACCATACGCAAATCAAGGGCTAATGTCGCGCGGGGCTGCTAGCCGAGCGGCTGCCAGTCGAGCGGCCGCCTTCGAACGTTCTGTGTTCATCAATTGTCCGTTCGACGCTGAGTACGAGCACTTGTTTCGTGCTGCCGTGTTCGCTGTTCAAGACTGCGGCTTTCGGGCGCGGTGTGCTCTTGAGCAGGCGAACTCCGGTGGAGTTCGCCTTGAGAAGATCGTGCGGATCATCAAAGAGTGCCGGTACGGTATCCACGACATTTCCAGAACGCAGCTCGATGCCGCCCATGACCTGCCGCGATTCAACATGCCGTTTGAGCTTGGGCTCGATATAGGGGCGCGCGAATACGGAGCGAAGCTCCGCAAGAAGAGCCTGCTTGTCCTCGACGTTGAGCGATTTCGATTCCAGAAGTTTCTTTCCGACATCGCCGGCCAAGACATTCGTCACCATGCCGGCGATCCCATCGCGTTCGTAATTCAAAGCTGCCCTCGTTAGGGCGCCAGAGACCAAGCCCGCCCGCGTGACTCCGAGCACGACGGTCAGCGCTTGTTCAGGGCGCCGCCGAAGTGCCCCGCGTTTGCATCCGAATGATCGAGTTCCGGTGCGCCGCCGTCGCCCTCTCGGAGCGCTTCAGCGAGAGGTCGAGGCGATCTGCCGCGCCGACGGGTAGCGTACCTGACCAGACGCCGCCGTCTTGCGTGGTGCGGAAGCCCGTGGCCGTCCAGGCGTCGGGGGTTGCGCCGGCGAGCGCGAGGTCGTCCGCGATGGCGGGCTGGCCGAAGGCCATCTCGACCTCGACAGTCAAGCGCTCGATGGCGGGTGCACCCGGAGGCGCAGGGACTCGCACCACGACCTCGGGGCGGCGCATCGAGAGGCCAGTCTCTTGCGAGTGCAGGAACTTTGGGAAGTAGCGGAAGTTGTGGAGAGTCTTTGAGAAATCCAAGGACGCTGTCCACCCGCCTTTAGGGTCCTTCTGCCAGAGCCGCTCCGGCGCCGTGGGCACTCGGAAACGGTAGAGCTGGAGGAATGGGTAGCGCCACTCGCCGTCGGGGATGAGGTGTTCGGTCATCCAGGCGAGGTGGTGGTCGGTCGTCGCGACGTCGAACTCGGGGGTCCCGAAGGCCTCCTCGGCGTAGGCGAGGACCCACACCCGCTCGAACGCGAGATTCTGTACGACCGTCTCGAGCGTCGTGTTCACCGGGTGGATGGGGCCGTAGAGGCCCTCGGGGACCTCGCTGTGTGCCTCCCAGCGCGGCATCCCCAAGAGATCCACGGGGTGGCGGTTCCAGAGGACGTAGTTCGTCATCTGCGCAAAGTAGACGGCGGGGAGGGCGCAGTACGCGTCGCCCGGGGCGCGTTCGGCTTGGATGCGGCCGACAGCGTCCCACTGCGCGGGCCTCTGTGCGCCGTGGACGATAGTGGCGGTCTGGACGAGGGCGCCCACGAGCCACGCGCCGCCGAGCGCGATCCGCGGCCAGCGCCGACCGCGCGTGATGGCATCGAGCCCAGCGGCGAGCGCGAGCGCCACGCCCGGGATGAAGACGCTGGCCCAGCGGTAGCCGTAGTAGACGCGGCCGGCCGCGAAGGCCATGTACATCTGATGGACGAAGAGTGTGTATAGTACGACGGATGCGGCGGAGAACGCCGCAAGACGGCCGAGGAAGGCAGAGCGGGACTCCGGGGCATCGATGGCGTCGGGGGACCGGCGCCCGAGAGACCAGAGGCCAGCGCCGAGGACCACGAGCACGAGCAGGAGCCCCGCCGAGGCCACGGGTGCGGGCAGGGACTGCGGCAGACCGAGGACGACGCTCCCGATCTGCGTGACGTACGCGGGTAGGCCCGGATCGGGGTTGTAGTCGACCGCCATGAGCCGCGTGGAGGCGCCGCTGGCCAGGAAGGTGGCGATGAAGTGAACGCTCCAGACGAGCGGGAGCGGCAACACCCAGGCGAAACCGACGAGCGCGCGCCGGAAGCGGGACTGATCGCCGGTCCGGCGCGACTCGAGGTAGAGCGCGACGCCGAGGAAGATCCCGAGCACCGCGACCGTGTAGTGGAGGAAGAAGCCCGCCACGAGCGTCGCTGCGAAGGCGCGCCATCGTTCGCGGACGGCGAACCACGCGGCGGAGGCGGCGACCAGCGCGAGCAGCGAATACGGGGTCGCGTCGCGCGCGTACCAGACGCCCAGCGGCAAGAACGCGGCGAAGGCGGCAGCGAGGACGCCGACGCGGCGCGACCCGAGGGCGGCGCCGAGCTGAAAGACCAGCAGCACGAGCGGGACGTGTGCGAGGACCGAGGGGAAGCGCAGGAGCCACTCGGAGCGCGAGATCGCGGAGAGTGATCGCAGGACGAGGGGCCAGAGCGGGGGGTGGGAGAGCTCGGCGGAGATCGGGTCGGAGAGGAGCGCGAGGACACTCGTCGGACGCAGCGCCTCTTGGATGTAGGTGAACTCCAGGAGCGCCACCGGCTCGGTCCCGAGGCGCCACAGGAGCCAGGCCGTGCTGCCGAGCGCCAGCGTCCAGACGAGCGCGCCGGCTTTCGGTGGTGGGGGCAGCTCGGGGCGCGGGCAGCGGGGGAGTCGGCGCGCCCACAACGTGCCGACGCCGTAGAGGAGGAGCGCGAGGCCGAGCGCGATCCCGATGGCCGACGAGGTCTTGGCCTC
>JADMJS010000266.1 GCA_018780435.1 Myxococcales bacterium | reverse complement strand
TCGACGGGGTCCGGATGTCCTTGAGGATGCACCACAAGGGTCCGGATTCGTTCTGGTTCGGCGCCGGGCAGCTACCTGAGATATTGGTGACATTGCGCAGGAAGGTGTCGATGGCCTTGATGTTCGACTCACTGAAGAGGTCGATACTCGTGGGCACGCTGATCTTGGTCAGGACCTTGAGGTCGGCGCTCGCACCGAAGGTGATGTTCGTCTCCCGAGGCGTCGTCGATGGCGCCGCCGCCTGGACCTTGATGATCCCGAGGTCGGCGCCCGGGTCCGGCTGGTTGGCGCCAGCGACGAGGACCGGCCGCTGCTGACTGTCTGGCAGCCACCGCATTGGGAACTTCACCTTGTCGAAGACCCACGGGAAAGGCGTCTCGAGCTTGGCGTCGTTCCAGGCCATCGTGGCAGGATCGCTGGCGTTCGTGTTCGGCGGCTCGCGGGCGCTGACAGCCGCCCACAGCGTGTCCGAGGTATTGCTCTGTGCCCAGAGTGGCGAGGTCGCCGCCCCCCCCTTGCGGACGAGGGTACGGTCGGCGATCGCGGCCGTGCTCGCTTCATTGAGCGTGTTCTGGAGGCGCACGACCACGGGTGGCGACTTCCAGAAGGGCAGACGCAAGCCACCGCCGAACTCGAACCAGCCACGCACGGTGTCCGACCACGTCGTCTCGCCGGTCTTGGCGAGCAGGACCTGGTCGGCCTTGGCGTCGAGGGTGAAGCCGAGGTTGACTTCGTCCACGACGGCGGGGCGGTTGAACTCGAGCTGCGAGCTGCCTCGTAGCTTGGGTGGGTTCGTCGCGCTCGGGGCGCCGGTCGGCTCCCAGGCCGAGGTCAAGTCGACCTTCTGGGTCAACGCGGCGATGGTCGTGGCGCCGCTCGTCGAGAGCTCGCGAGGGCCGGCACCGCACTTGCCCTGGGCGGAGGTCTTCGGGATGAAGGCTACGTCACTCAGGTCGTAGTCGGCGCGCCACGCGCGGAGGCGCTTCTTGGCGGCCGGGAGCGAAGCGAGGCGCCCGCGGTCGACGACGCCACCGCCCAAGTGGCCACTGCATTCCAGCGTGAGCGAGACGAAAGGCACCGAGAAGCCGGCCCAAGCGGGGAGGTCGAGCTGGCCGTCGACCCACGAGGAAGGCGAGCCGGCGTTGTCCAGCACAGTGAACGCAAAACGAGTGAGGGCGAGCGGGAAGCCGTAGACCGTCGGTGTCGGGATGCTGGTGAAGTTGAAGGCGCCCGTCACGCCGCCGGGCCGGAGGACGTACTTGGCGCCGGGCGCGAGCGTGAGCGACACCCGAGTCGGGCCATCGGCGTCGTCTTCGGGGCCGCCGAGCGCGGCGTCGAGCGTGGTGCCGGAGATAAGATCGCCTTGCCCCGTCTGCGGCTGACCGTTTCCGTCACGGTAGATCTCGGGCCCGACGGTCGCGCCCGCGAAGAAGCCGTTGCCGCGCCTCGGCTCTTCGTCGCCGAAGAGGGTCGGTCGTCCGACCCCACTGAAGGATGCGAGGAGGTAATCGACGACGGGGCGGTTCGTCGTCCCCGCCGCGAGGAAGCCGGGGACGATGACGCGAGCGACGTTGCCAGCGGCTTCGTGTCGCCAGATCTTGCCCATGGAGTTCTGCGTGCTGTGTGCGTTCGGGCCCCACTCGACCCGCTCGGCGAGCGCGCCTGCGAAGCTGAAGGCGCCGTGTTCGTTACTGACCCAATCCGCGACCGGGTCGGCCGCCCTGGGGATGGTGAGGGTCGAGAAGGCCTGTGTCGTGCTGCACTCGGGACAGTCCGTCCGGACGTCGACGCGCCCGCGCACCTTGGAGGACGGCGGAGCCCGAAGGGCGAGCGTCGAGGCCCTCACGGTGTAGCTCGGGTGGTCGATGTGAGTCGGCAGCGACGTCGAAAAAGTGGAGCAGGTGCCGATCGACGGGATGGGCTCCTCCGACCACGTGAGATCGAGACGCGGGAAGTGCGTCAGACCCGAGCCCGCGTCGAAGCCCGTCGCCGCCCAAAGACCATCGGGCGCGAGGACCACACAACCCAGGGTGACGCTGGAGTACAGAGCGTCGTTCGTGGTGGGCCCTCGGGCGCCGAGGACGGCGCGGTTGCGGCCCGGATCGATGGGGCCGTAGGTGCCCGAAAGCGACGGGAGCGACGGGTCGCGGAGCCAACGGGCGGTGAAGGGGCCGACGAGCTGGACGCGCTCGTGGGAATCGGCGTGCGTCGTGTCGATCACGATGCCGCGGGCCTCGACCGCAAAGGGGAGCGACTCCGAGGTGAGGAAGATGGAGCGAGCGCCATAGCCGTTTCGACCGGCGAAGAGGTCGCTGAAGCCCGCGGCCATGTCGTCGCCGTTCAGCGCCAGCGGGAAGCGTGTCCGACCGCGAGGCGACGCGAATCCGCGGTAACGAGAGTCCCAACCATTCGGCAGCGGGGTCGTCTCGTGCCACGCGAGTCCCGCCGGGAGCTCCAGTGTGCCATTGGAAATCGTTGCGCCGGTGCCCGTGAGCGCGAAGTCGACGTTCAGCGCGAAGCCCGCCAGGTCGCCACTCGCGGCTCCCGTCGCGGAATCCAAGGTCTGGATGGGTGAGACGACCATGGGGACGCCAGCAGGCCCCGCTTTCGAGAGGTCGGGCCGCCCACAGACGTACTCGAAGGAGGGCTCGGGTTCCCCGAGACCGATCGCGACCGAGAGCACATCCCACGCGATGGCGGTGCTCCCAGGCGACACCGTGAGCTGCCCTTCCCCAATCTCGAAGCCGGTCGGGCAATCCGGAGAGCCGAGGGCCCAATTCTGAGTCGAGCCGGTGTAGGTCGCTTGGCTCCCTCCAACATAGGCCTGCCTGGAGGCCGGGATGATATTCGTTCCGAGTATTATAGCGCTTCCAATGTTATCAGAATATTCCTCAGTCGTGTACCAAGCATCTGGATAAATGCCGTTCTCATCGATGGTCCCGTCGTTGTCGCCCTCAGCGGACAGAGGGTCGAGCACGGCGGTGACTTGCCACGAGTAGGGGGCACGGTGGTCCTCGGCCATTCGCGTGGCCCAGGCCAGAGCGTCCGGCTGCGTGAAGTCGAGAACGTAGTAGGACGGCTCGACGTCAAAGTCGGTGTCGTCACAGAAGATGGACCCGATGGGGAGCCATCCCGAGCCGACGACGACGTCTCGATAGTCCCCATTGACCGTATCGGCCCCGATTCGAAACTCGATCGGCGCCTCGTAGACGTCAGCCGGTAGGCACCCGGACGCGGTCACCGCGATGAGGACGCCGTTGCGCGAGACGGGTCCGCCATCGGGCGCCACCAGGAACGGCGCCGTCACAGGGTCCACCAGGTCGACATAGACCGAGTTGAGGTTGCAGCTGAGCCCGACGCAATTGTCGGCGGACGCTGGCATCGTCGTGACGATGAGACTCGCTCCGAGCGAGAGGAGCAGGAGCGGTGATGTCGCTTTCGTCGTCATAGACGCAGTCTCCAGGGCTGGCACAACCCGATTTGCGCTGATGCCCGATTTTTCCTAGTCTCGCGTCCACCATGTGGTGGATGGCAGTGAGTACGTCCATGTTGGAAGCTCAGTGGGCAGAGAGAGAGATTGAGGGGGGTACCAGTGCGGGTGGTCCCAAGCAGTGACGTGGATTCGTCGCCGGTCGATGTGGTCCCGGCGAGTATCGATTCGCTCATACCCTTCATCTACGACGCGGCGATGACGCCCGCGATGTGGCCGTCGATCATGGCGCAGGTTGCGGCGCTCGTGGACGTCCCGGCGGTAGGTCTGCGCACTGAATTCCTCGACGTTGGGACCATGAGACAGGCGTGGCATGGCCTCCCGTCCGACTTCGAGGCGCGTTATGTGGACGGTGCATGGAAGGACGACCCCTGGATCAAGGCCAGTCCTCGTATTCAGACTGGGCGCTTCGTAGTTGGGCATGAGGACCTCGAGTCCGTCGCTCCAGGGATCGCGAAGACCGCGTTCGTCAACGAGCTCTGCCGACCCTTTGGTTACAACGATGTGATGGGCGCCGTGCTGCTCCGCGACTCACACACGCTCGTCACGCTCGGGATGATGTGCTCTGACCCCGGCGCCACCGTGATTCGTCGCGCGAAGTGGATCTCCGCCAAGCTAGTCCCTCACTTGCAAAGGGCGATGCGCATCGAAGTCGAACGGGTGAGGCGAGAAGCTCGCTCCAACGAGTTCAGCCGGTCGGCCACCACCCCCGCGTTCTGGCTCGCGCCCGACGGCACCGTCCTCTTCTGTAACCACCCGGGAGAGCAGCTCCTTCGCCGCGCGGACGGTCTTCAACGCGTCAATGGGCGACTCACGACTGCCGACGCGCACGAGGCCCGACTGCTCGCGCGGGCCATGAGCGCGCGGGACGGCGCCGCGGTCAGAGTGAGCGTCGGGAGTGGCTCTGCCCTCGCGGTGACGGTCTCGCCAGCGCCACGCGAATCAGGCGCCGCGCTGCGTGTCTTTGCCGTCCCTCTCGACGGCGGGCTCTCAACCGATCAGCCCCAACGCGGCCTCGAACGCGCCTTCGGTCTCTCGTCCGCGGAAGCGCGTGTCGCTGTCTGTATCGCCACCGGTATGACTCCCAAAGAGGCTGCGGACCACCTCGGCGTCGCCGTCTCGACGGCACGCACACACTTGCTACGGGCCTTCGAGAAGACCGGCGTTCGGCGACAGGCGGACCTCGTCGGGCTCATCACGCGGATGGCGCAGGTTCCGTAAGCGGCTGCCGAACGCGACGCCTCAGGAGCGCCGCATAGGCAACGCGGCTAGCTTGGCGAGGGCGTCGCCCTCTACACCACAGTCGATCCACTCGGTACTGACGGACGCGCCCAGCGACCGATAGAACTCGATGGCGGGCTGGTTCCAATCGAGCACCTGCCAGTGAAGTCGCCATGCGCCCGATTCGAGAGTGTGACGCGCCAGCCAGACGAGCATCGCTTTACCCGTCCCGTGTCCACGATGGTCTGGATGTACATACACATCTTCGAGATACACCTTGGACCGCGCCTTGAAGGTCGAGAAGCTGCGGAACCAGACCATGTAGCCGACCGGGATGCCGTCATGTTCCGCGAAGGCAGCCGACGCGTGGGCCGACGGGCCGAAGAGCGCGTCGTGGTAGTCGCCTTCGGTCGCCGTCACGAGGTGATCGAGACGCTCGTAGACGGCGAGCTCGTGGACCATCTCGAGGAGGCGTGGGACATCGGCCGGGGTGACTGGCCTGATCGTGAGTGTGGGGTGCATGGACACGTCAGTGGCTCGGGATGGAGACGCGACCGTCGTGCGAGCAGAACTGCTCGTAGTCGATGAGTTCGCGTATGGTCGGGGCGTCGCCGCACATGGGGCATTCCGGATCTCGCGGAACGCCGAGCTCACCGAAGGTCATCGCGAGCGCATCGAAGGTGAGGAGGCGGCCCGAGAGCGAGTCCCCTTTGCCGAGGATGAGCTTGACGGCTTCGATGGCTTGAATGACGCCGATGATGCCGGGGAGTACGCCGAAGACGCCCGCGTCCTGGCAGTTCGGCGACAGTTCGGGCGGTGGGGGCTCAGAGAAGAGGCAGCGGTAGCAAGGCCCGTGGCCCGGGTGGAAGACGGTCGCTTGCCCTTCGAAGCGGTAGATCGAGCCGTGAACGTTCGGCTTCCCCAACAAGACACACGCGTCGTTGATGAGATAACGCGTCGGGAAGTTGTCGGAGCCGTCGATGACGAGGTCGTAGCGGGAGATGATGTCGAGCGCGTTCTGGCTGGTGAGGCGCACCGCGTGGCCGTTCACGGTGACGTCGCCGTTCAGCCCCCGTAGCGTCTTAGCGGCCGAGTCCACTTTGGGCATGCCGACGCGGTCTTCGGCGTGGAGGATTTGGCGCTGGAGGTTCGTGCGGTCAACCTTGTCCGCGTCGACGATGCCGATCGTACCGACGCCCGCCGCGGCCAAATAGAGGGCGGTGGGACTCCCGAGCCCTCCCGCGCCGACGCAGAGCACCTTGGCGTCCATTAGCTTCAGTTGGCCCTCGTAGCCGACCTCCGGGAGCGTGATGTGTCGCGCGTACCGGGCCTCCTGGTCCGCGGTGAGGCGGCGGCGATGTTCGACGGGTCGTCCAAGCTGGGCGTGACGCGCGAAACCACCCGCGAGAGAGGCCACGTCGGTGTAGCCGAGTGCCTGCAGCGTCACGGCAGCGAGCACGGATCGGGTCCCGGCGGCGCAGTAAAGGACGATGGGCGTGCGGCGGTCCGGAATCGCGGCCTCGACGCGTAGCTCGAGGAGCCCGCGCGGGATCAGCGTCGCGCCGGGAATGACGCCATTCAAGGTCTCGTCGGCTTCGCGGACATCGATGAGGAGAGGCGGCGACGGCGACGCGAGGCGTCCCTCGAGCGCTTCGACCGAGAGCTCGCGAACCTCGCTCCGAGCGCGCTCGAGGTAACTCTGAAAGTCCGTGGTCATCGGGGCGCTCAGTCGCAGTCGGGATCGTCCTGATCCCAAAAGCGGACCAGGAGACCGAGGGTGGGGCTGAACGCGGAGCCGTTGTCCGACCCGACCATGAGCCCTTCGTCGCAAAGCGAGCCGGGCCGCCAGTCCACATCGAGCAGATCGCTGTCAAAGTCGCCGTTGTAAGGCGGATTGCCGAAGCCGGCGATCGAGACGTCGGTCCACGTTGCCGCGTTGTAGCTGCCCGGGCCCGAAGGGCGGTGGTCCCAGACCTTCGCTTCGACGGGGCTGCCCGTGGAGCCTGCGACGACGAGCGCGCGGGACCCGTCGGGGCGCCACGAGACTGCCGTCGGCGACCCACCGTTATTGGTGCCGAGATAGGTCTTCTGCCAGTCGCCGCCGGTGAAGACGTAGACGATGTTCGATGAAGTGCCGGCCACGAGGCCGTAGGTCCCTCCGGGCCGGAAGGCGCCGCGTCCCGCGTTGCCGAAGCTGTTCGTGCCGGTCCCCGGGATCTGGACGTTGGTCTCGAGGATCCAGGTCTGGAAGCCCTTGCCATTGACGCCCTCGGACGTGACCACAGCGGGGCTGGTCGCATAGAGCCCGCTCGCCGCCGGGACCCACATGACGCCCTGCAGTCCGGCCGAGCCCACATAGACACGCGAGTTCACGATCGCGTCCTCATCGATCAAGTAGACGCGATTGTGGTACGCGCCGCCCCCGGGCGTCCAGGTACCGACGACGAAAGCCATCTCGGATTCATCCCGAGTGTGGATCACGACGGCCGGTGTCCCGGTCAGCGCCAGCGGGAGCTCGGTCGACGTGACATCGAGCGTCTCGAGATCGACGTCGAGGCGCCAGACCTTCGGGGTCTTGCCGTCGGTCGAGTTGCCCACGACGAGGTAGTGGGTCCCGTCGGGATGCGCCGCGAGATCGGTGGCTTGCCCCGGGAGGGTGAGCGCGAGTGAGATCCCTTTCGTTACGGGATCATAACGAATGACCTTGCCGCCCACGCCGAGGATCAGCGCCATGTCGCCCGAGGGGTGCCACCGAACGCGGCGGAGGTCGTCGACGATGAGGATGTTCGGGACGAACTCGTAGAGGATGAGGTGGCTGTTCGGGCACGTGAGCGTGGACGACGAGCAATCGCCCAGGCACACGAGGGAGCCCGAGGTGTAGCCGAAGGACGCGCACGTCTTGCCGTTGAGGTTGGTGCCGTCGCACTCCTCGCCGAATCCGACCTTCCCGTCGCCGCACGTGGCCTTGCAGTCGGCGTCTTCTTTCACCGTCGCCTGCGGTGGGCAGCAGCCGTCGCCCTCGATCGGTGCGGTGACAGGCTCGACGTCGCAGTAGGCGGAACAACCATCGGCGGAGCCCGCGACCACCCCTTGTTTACAGGGATCGCTCGGATCCGGGCACTCGGTCGGGCACGCGCCGTCGCCGGACGCGATCGCCTTGTCGCAGGCCTCGCCCGCGTCGAGTTTCCCGTTTCCGCACGCGGGGATGAAGGTGTCGATGAGGGTGACGTCGGGCTCGCTCGTGTCGGCCTCTTGGGTGTCGACAGGCGTGGTATCGGGGACGTCCGGGAGGTACGTATCGGGGCCAGCGGTGTCAGGCACCACCGTGTCAGGCACCACCGTGTCAGGCACCACCGTGTCAGGCACCACCGTGTCGGGCAAGGCTATGTCGGGCGCATGCACGTCCGGCGTCGTCTCGGTGTCGACCCCCACGCTGACGTCGGGGCTCGCCACCTCGGGGCTCGCCGTGTCGCTCCCGGAGTGGGTGTCGGGCACGGTCCCGGGATCGAAGACGAAGCCGCCGCTGTCCGTGCACGTGGCGCACGTCGCGTCGTCGGGCGTCTCGCAGCCCCCAAGGCCGATGCAGACAACGAAGGTGATGGTCAGGGCGGTGCGCACGTCGCGACTATACCGAAGACGCCGCGGGAATCACGGCGTTTGCGCCATTCAGACGGCTCCGACGAGGGACTCGGACCAGGAGACCGCGCGGCGGTAACCGCCAGCGAGCGCCGCCGGGGGCAGGCCGAGGCGGTCGCCCAGCCGGTCCACGTCGTGCCACCGGGCCCGCTCGATGAGGAGGACGAGCCCGAGCACCGGTGCGAGCTCGCCGGCCCTCCCCGGTGATGGTCGCTCGAATGACGTGAGCGCGGCGTCGAGGTCCGCGCAGCGGAGGATGGCTTCCTGAAGGTCGACGCCGAGCCCGAGCTTCGGGAGGATCTCGGCGATGGGGCGGCCGAGGATGGCGTCCATCGCGGACAGCATGCCCACGAGAAAGAGGTCGTCTCGCGACCGAAGGCCCAGGAGCTCGCCGACCAGCTCGCAGAGCTTCGCCCGCACGATGCAGGTCATCATGAGGGCGGCGGGCCGGTCCTGGCTCATCGTCGACACCGTGACGAGGGAGGCCCAGCGGCGGAAGGCGCGTTCACCGAGGAGCGCGGTCGCTTGCCGGATGGAGGTGACTTGGTTTCGGAGCCCGAACGCAGCCGAGTTCAGGTAGCGCAGGAGCTTGACCGAGAAAGAGACATCCTGCTTCACGGCGGCGGCGGCCCGCTCCACATCCAGGTCCGGTGCGGAGAGCACGCGCAAGAGCGCGAGTTGATTGAGCTTCAGAGCGGGAATGTCGGTGGTCCTCACGACCTCGGGCTTGCAGAAGAAGTAGCCCTGGAAGAGCTCGTAACCCGACGCGACGGCTTCACTCATCTCGGCGCGGGTCTCGACCTTCTCCGCAAGCATCCGGATCCCTTGCGGCCGAAGCCGCGCGGCCATTGCGCGACGCTCGTCGGGGGTACTGAGCTGGAAGTCGACCTTGACGATGTCGGCGAGCGCGAGGAGCGGGGCGAAGCGCTCATGGTAAACGAAGTCGTCGAGGGCGAGCTGAAAGCCGAGCGCCTTGGCTCTACGACACGCTTCGAGCACCGCCGGTTCGGGCTCGATGGTCTCGAGCAGCTCGATGACCACGCGATCACGCGGGAGAACGGTGAAGACCTCGCCGACGAGCAGGCTGCGTGTGAAGTTGATGAAGGCGCGCTTGTCTCCAATGAGCGCATCGAGCCCGAAGACTCCGAGGCTATTGCCGATGACTGAGGACGATGCCGCGTCCCCATCCTGTGCGGTGAAGAGGTTCTCGGGCCCGGCTCGAAAGAGCAACTCGTAGGCGATGAGGCGCTCTTGGGAGTCGAGTATGGGCTGTCGCGCGACGAAGATGTCCAAGGACCTAGACTCCCGAGCTCGGACCGGGCGAGCCTTTAGCCGGAAGGTCTATCGATTCGACAGCCTGTAAAGTGAAGATGACTACGCGGTCCGCGCCCCCTAATCTCGCACCACGTCGCCGCGATGCGGACGCACGCCGTCAGTCCGGCGCAACCGCCCGCGACCATGGAGTCTCATGTCCCTGTTTCCTTTACTGATCTCGTTGGTGCTCGCGGACGCCCCTAAAAGCTCCGAGGCGAAGGGGTGGGACGTCGCTGAACCGCCGGGCCCTTCCGAGACCATCGCCTTCGATGTCCGGAGTGGCACTTGGATGAGCCTCGACCTGTCGCCGGACGGCCGTGAGATCGTCTTCGACCTGCTCGGCGACCTGTACGTATTGCCCGTGGCAGGGGGCGACGCGCGGTCAATGACGAGGGGAGTCGCGTGGGATATGCAGCCGGCGTTCTCGCCGTCCGGCGCGAAGATCGCCTTCACCTCGGACCGTGGCGGGGGCGACAACCTCTGGATCATGGACCGGGACGGCTCGAACCCGGTCGCCGTGACCCGCGAGAAGTTTCGCCTGGTGACGAGCCCCGTCTGGCTCTCGGACGACTACCTCGCAGGGCGTAAACACGTCACGGCCGAGCGTAGCCTCGGGGCGGGCGAGATCTGGCTCTACCACCGCACGGGCGGCGCTGGTACGGCGCTCACGACCAAGACGAGTGATCAGAAGGACCTCGGCGAGCCCGCTTTCTCACCTGATGGTCGATACTTGTACTTTAGTCAGGACGCGTCGCCGGGTGGCAACTTCGAGTACAATAAAGACCCGAACGGCCAAATCTACGTCGTCGGTCGCAAGGACTTGAAGACAGGTGAGCTCGACGTGCTGGTCGGGGGCCCCGGCGGGGCAGCACGGCCGACCCCGTCGCCGGACGGCCGCTCGCTCGCGTTCGTTCGCCGCCTTGAAGGCCGGACGACGCTGTGCGTTCGCGACCTCGTGAGCGGCGAAGAACGCGCGGTCACGGCGCCGGGCGAGCTCGAGCGCGACATGCAGGAGACCTGGGCCATCCACGGCGTCTACCCGACGATGTCCTTCACGCCCGACAGCCGAGCGGTCGTCTACTGGGCCCGGGGAGCGCTCCGTCGCGTGGACGTCGACCCCGGCGCCACCCCGGAGACCATCCCCTTTCGAGTCGCCGACAGTCGTCGCGTCACGCCCGCATTGCGCTTTCCAGTCGATGTGGCGCCCAAAGACGTGACCGTGAAGGCGATGAGCGGCCTTCGAGGCAACCCGGCGGGCGATGAGATCGTCTTCGCCGCGGTCGGTCAGCTCTGGCGGGCGACGACCCAGGCGGGTGCGACGCCGCGGCGTCTGACGGACGAGGACGAACGCATCGAACTCGGAGCCGCGTGGTCCCGTGATGGCAAGTCGCTCGCCTTCGCCACCTGGGACGACGAGGCTTTCGGCGACCTGCGCGTGGTTCGAGGCGGCAAGACGCGCGTCGTCGTGCCCGGCCCCGGCCACTTCAGCGAGCCGGCCTTCAGCCCGGACGGCCGCTGGCTCGTGTATCGGCGAGGGGGTGCCGGCTGGCTGCGAGCGGGGCAGTGGAGCGACGAACCCGGGATCTACCGGGTCTGCCTCGATGACTGCGGCAAGAGCGGGAAGATCCCAGAGTTGCTGCTGAAAGAAGGAGAACAGCCGCACTACGGCGCCTCGGGCGACCGGCTGTATTTCTTCGGGCGACAGGGGAAAAAGACCGCGCTGAAGTCGCTCGACCTCGGTCGCGAGGGCCCGCTGACCAAGGAGACGTTTACCCACCTCGTCTTCGAGAAAGCCGACCAGGCCGTCGTCTCGCCGGACGACCGCTTCGTCGCGTTCTCCGAACGGAACCGCGGCTACGTCACGGTGCTGCCCGCGACCGGTGGTAGCCGCGACGTCGGCCCGAAGTCGGACGACCTGCCTCTCGCGCGCGTCGCGTCCGAGACCGCCGAGGGCCTCCACTTCGTGGGCGCCGGAGCTGACCTCGCGGTCGCGTGGTCCAAGGGTCCGGCACTTGAGCGCGTTCGCTTGGCCGACGTGTTCGGCTGGTACCAAGGCGCAGCGAAGAAGGACCCGGTCCCGGTGATCTCAACCCCGATCGGGCTCACGCTCCCCGCGGACGTCCCGCGCGGCGCCGTCGCGTTCGAGCACGCGCGCGTCGTCTCGATGCGCGGCGACGAGGTGCTCGACGACACGACCGTGATCGTGGAGGGGAACCGCATCACGGCGGTGGGTCCAAGCGCCGGGACGCCGATCCCGGCCGGCGCCGTCCGCATCGACGCCACCGGGAAGACCCTCATGCCCGGCTTCATCGACGTGCACGCCCACGGCGCACAGGCCGAAGATGGCATCCCACCGGAACAGTCCTGGGTCGCGCAGGCTCACCTCGCGTTCGGCGTGACGACCGTCCACGACCCGTCGAACGACTCGCTCGCCGTCTTCCTCGCCGCAGAGCGACAGCGGATCGGGCGCCTCCTCGCGCCGCGCATCTTCTCGACGGGTACCATCCTCTACGGGGCCGATATGGCCATCAAGAGCGAGATCGACTCGCTCGCCGACGCCAAAGACCACGTCTCGCGCCAACGCGCGCTCGGCGCCATCAGCGTCAAAAGCTACAACCAGCCGCGCCGCGATCAGCGCCAGCAGGTCATCGCGGCGGCGCGCGAGCTCCGCATGATGGTGGTCCCCGAAGGCGGCTCGACCTTCCAGCACAACCTCACGCAGGTCGTCGACGGCCACACGGGCATCGAACACGCCATACCGGTCGAGGCCATCTACGAAGACGTGCTGGCGCTGTGGACGAAGACGGCGGTCGGCTGGACCCCGACCTTCAACGTCGCCTACGGCGGACTGATGGGCGAGAACTACTGGTACGGGCACACGGAGGTGTGGAAGCACCCGAAACTACGCCGCTTCGTGCCGCCTCGGGTCCTCGACCAAGCGTCGCGTCGGCGGCAGCTCGTTCCGGACGAGGAGTACAACCACATCGCCGTCGCTCGAATCGCGAAGCGCTTCATCGACGCGGGTGGGCGCGTGCTCATGGGGGCCCATGGTCAACGCGAGGGGCTCGGCGCGCATTGGGAGATCTGGAGCCTCGTTCAAGGCGGCTGCACGCCCCTCGAAGCCTTACGAGCCGCCACGTTACACGGCGCTTGGTACCTCGGCCTGGACAAGGACCTCGGAAGCATCGAGACCGGCAAGCTGGCCGACCTGCTGCTCCTAGAAGGCGACCCGCTCGCGGACATCCGCCAGACCGACACCATCACCCACGTCGTCTTGAACGGGCGCGTCTATCGCGCCGACACGCTCGACGAGATCGCGCCGGACGCCGTGAAGCGAGCGCGCCTGCACTTCGAGGGGCGGCCCGGGGCGACGCTCGGGACGTCGGGCGATGGCCACGGGCACGGAGACGGCGACTGACCGCTCGCATTGACCGACAGAACGCGCGGCGGGAGGATGGCCCGTGATCAGCGCTTCGAGCAGTGACTTTGGGGCCGATGCGCCCATGCGGCGTGCGGCGACGATCGCCGCCATGCTGGCGCTGCTCGTCTACCTGCCGAACCTCTGGAACGACTTCGCCTGGGACGACGACTACCTCATCGTCGGGAACCCAAGTGTCCACGGCTTCAGCCACGCCCGCTCCTGGTTCTTCGAGCCGTGGAGCGCCGGGTCGAGCCTCGGCACGGGCCGAGAACAAAATGCCCTGTACTGGCGGCCGCTTGCGCAAGCGAGCTACGCGCTCGACTGGTCGATCGGCGTGTGGCTCTCCGGCCGGGGCGTCCCCCTGCCCTTCCATGTCACGAACGACGCGCTGCACGCGCTGGCGAGTCTGTTCGTAGCGCTCCTGGCGGGCCGGCTGGCACGCGATCTCGGCGCGTCCCGGACCGTGTTCGGCGCCGACGTCGCGGCCCTCGTCGCTGGTTGCCTGTACGCCGTTCACCCGGTCCACGGCGAAGCGGTCAACCTCGCGACCTATCGCACGACGCTGCTCTCGGACGCCGCCGTCCTGGGCGCGCTCTGGCTGCACGCGCGGCGCGCCCACGGGCTCCTGGTGGCAGCGGCGCTCGCCGTCGGGCTCATGGCCAAGGAGAGCGCGCTCGTGCTGCCCGGAATGCTCGTCGTGCTCGACCTCGCTGTGAGGACGAAGCGGAGCGCCATCGAGCACGCACGCGCCTATGTGCCGGTGCTGCTCGTCATGGCCGCCTACCTCGTCATCCACCGGAGCGTCACTGGTCCGCCGAAGCTCGACTTCTTCGCGGGCGCGACCGCGGGTGAGACCGCCGTCACCATGTTCGCCGTGTATCGGCTCTACCTCGGCCTCTTGCTGGTCCCGTGGCCGCTGACGTCCTTCTATGACTGGTCGATCATGCCCATCCGGGACTCCTTCACCGATCCGGAAGCGCTCTCGGGGCTCGTCCTGTTCGCGCTCACGATCGCGGCTGGGCTCTGGGCGCTTTGGCGTACCCTTCGTGACCCGGGGCCCCGTCGAGCGGCAGCGCTCATCCTCATCGGAGCAGGCCTGCTCCTAGTCGGGCTGGCGCCTTACACCCACCTCGTCACGTTCTTCGACCTCTGCGGCGAGCGATTCTTGCACCTTGCGGGCGCCGGTCCCCTCATCGTGGCAGGAATTGGGGTCGCCCTGTCCCAACGCGAGGGGGGCCGCGTGGGGCGAGCCGTCCCATGGGCCGTCGCCACCATCACGATGGCGTTTGTCAGCGTCACCGCGACACGCGCGCCGCGCTTCGGCTCGAGCCAGACCATGCTGCTGGAGACATCGCGCTGGTTTCCAAACAGCTTCAACGCCCACTATGGGCTGGGCCAGGGCTGGATCGCTCGGGCCGAGTGGGAGAAGGCCGCCGCCAGCTTTCAGGCGGCGCACGCCATCCTCCCGGACCTCGACGTGGCCGCGCTCAGCCTCGCCGACGCGCTCGCTCGGGCCGGCCGCGACGCCGAGGCCATCGCGTTCCTAGGAGCCGAGGTCGCTCGGCGTGGGCTCAACTCGGGCCCCCTGAACGACGCTCTGGAGGCGCTACAGGTGTCCAACAAGTAGACACGACGAAAGTCCTCTACACTGACCCACCCGTGCGAGTGGCGGCGATCACGATGATCAGGACATCGCCGGATTGGCCGCTCGCTGGCACGGCGTATGCTAAGGGCAGAGAACATCAAGGGCGGGGTCTCCCCGCGGAGGAGCTGGGCAATGCGGAATTCGATGACGATGGCGATGGTGAAGATGTCGTCCCTCAAGTGGGCTGCGGGTGCGGCCGTGACGGTGTCTGCGAGTCTCCTCGCGCCGCGACTCGCGATGGCGTCCGGTGAGGAGTGTACGTCGGACGCGGATTGTACGGGCGGCGACGCTTGCCTCGCCACGCCGTGTGCCGCCCCCACCTGCGAGGCGGACGACCCGGCCTGCGAGCCGATGGAGTGCAAGAGCTACTGCGGCCCGACCGGTGGGGGCGACGTCCCCGTGGGAAACAGCTGCGAGACGAACGCCGACTGTGGCACGGGCTTCTCCTGTGAGGTGATCGGCAGCATGGGCACGGGCTGCGCCTGCCCCGATGGGGCGGAAGACTGCGGCTGCCCCGAACCGACCGAGCCGGTGGAGATGAAGGGCTGTGTCCCGGCGCCGTGCGCGACCGACGCCGACTGCGGCGACGGCTACGAATGTGCGTCCATCGAGGTGCCGTGCGCCACGACGGCCATCGCATGCGAAGAGGGCCAGGCATGCCCGGAGCCGGAGCCGTGCGAAGCCGAGACCAAGACCCAATGCCAGCCCAAGTGGGCCGGCACCTGCGAAACGGCCGCTGACTGCGGCGAAGGCTTCGAGTGCAAGGCGCTCGAACAGTGTTCGTGCAGCGGCGGCGGTTCGACCGGGTCGGGCGGCGGCGTGCCTCCAGAGCCCACCGATCCTGCCGAGCCGCAGGACGCCGGTGCGAGTGAGGAGGAAGGCGACGCGTCCGGCGCTCCCGTCCCGCCAGACGACGAGTGTGTCTGCGAGCCAACCGACGAGAAGTACTGCGCGCCCCTTCAGGTCACCTGCGTTCAGGACAGCGACTGCCCGTCCTCGTGGACCTGCGCGTTCTGGGACAGTGGGACGACGAGCAACGGCGGTAGCGCGACCGACACGGCGTGTTCGCCCGACGGCGAGTGCCCGGAGCCGACGGAAGAGCCGGCCGAGGAGCCCGCCAGCGGCGACGCCATGGTCGCGCCACAAGGCCAGTGCGTCCCGCCGAACTACACGGACTGGGCGAACACGGGCGCGCTCCCGGAGGCGGTGCAAGAGGAGTTCGGCGGCCCCGCGACGGGCGAGCCGAAGGACGACACGAACGGTGGTGACGGTGGTGGCGACGTGGCCGGCGACGACGGCGGCGCCACGGCTGGCCCCAGCGACAGCGGCTCCACGGGCTCCTCGAGCGGCGGTTCCGCGGGTTGCACGACGGTCGGCGCGACCGGCAGCGCGGCGTTCCCCGGCCTCATCGGCCTCTTCGCGGGCCTGGCGCTCATGATGCGCCGCCGCGGTCAGGCGAAGGGCTGAGCGCCACTCGGGCGGCCGGTGTTCGCGCCGGCCGCCCTCTAACTGACTCAAGTCGGCTCCGCTCCAGGGTGCCCATGCTTGAGGTGAGCGACGCGTCGGGTCGGTCTTTCGTCCCGGCTGCCAGAGATCCCACCTGCGAGCCTGACGCCGACGCCATCACCCACCCTCATGAGTCCAGCCTCGGAGACGGGGACGACCGCAGTGGACACCGACGCGTCCAAGCCATAGCCTGGGACCATGGTGCACGTTCAGGTCGGCTCTCTGCTCGCCAAGTAGCGGTCGGCAGGCTTCCTGGGCCGGTGGCTAGACTTCAGCCCACCGGTGCCCGTGATAGAGGCGCTCGGCGGCGGGCTCGGCCGGGGCATCCGGGAGATCGCCCGCGCCTTCCGGTGCCGGGGCGGGGCGTGCCGGGACACTCGCGACGACCACGACCTCGCCCGCGGCGGGGCGCGCCGGTGACGCGACGTCCTGCGACGCCGTGGCGGAAGCCACGACCGCGTGGCGGAACTGGGGGCGGCCCGGGATGCGCCAGACACCTTCGTCCGTGCGTCCGCTGGCTTTGCCCGGGGGCGCTTCGAAGGCGACCTGCGCGAGGAGTCGGCTCGCGCCGCCACCGCTCACTTCCAGGCTGACGCTGCCGCTTGAGCCGGGCGGGACCGTGATCCAGGCTTCGCCCTTCACCGTGGCGACGTCCTGCGTCTGCTCGGCGCCATCGCTGAGGGTGCAGATGACGTGGACGTGGTCCGTGTCCCAATCGGGGCCGGCCGACCAATAGGCGTAGAGGGTCTCCGGGTCCCGCACGATGACGGCGAGGCGCCCAAGGAGCGCGTCGCCCGGGAGCCGGCCACCGGCGTCGAGGAAGTGGTCGCGGGGACCGTCGAGTGGCGCGGCCACGGGCGCGTACTCGGCAGCCGACGCGGCGCGTGCGGCGACAGACAGGGTGCCGGACCAGGCGCCGTCTTCGGCTGCAGGATCGGGGTTGGGAGTCTCGGTCGACATGGGCACCTCCGGTGGTCTCGTCGCGACGACGACGACGCTATCAGTCCGATCACGGCTCGGCAATCGCGAGTTGGCCCGGCCGCTCCTCTCAGGCGGGCGTCCTGTCCGGCGCCGACCTCTCCGTGATGAGCGCCCAAAGGCCCACGGCGAGGCCGATGACCACGAGCCCGACGTGCCAGCCGACGGGCGCACTGGGCACGCTGATTCCGGGGATCTCGACCTCGTAGCGCGCGAGGAGGACGCTGAGGCCGTTGTGGAGGGCGTGGAACACGATGCCGGGAACAAGCGAGCCGCTACGCCACGCGAGCACCCCGAGGACGAGGCCGAGGCCAGCCGTTGGGAGGACACGTTCGAGGGACATGTGAAAGACGCCGAAAAGGAGCGCGGTCAAGACAATGGCGGTCCGTGGCCGGAATCGGCGCAAGAAGGAGCGCAAGAGCACACCGCGGAAGAGCACCTCCTCGCAGACCGCCGGGCTCACGGCGACGACGAAGAGCGCCACCACCAGCGAGACTTCGCTGCCGAGGAGCGCGCGGAACATCTCTTCGAGCATGCGATGGCTGGGATCGTCGGGCGACGGCGCGGCCGCCGCCGAGAGCCACAAGATGGGGTACCAGGCCGTACACCCGATGGCGACCGCGGCCAGGACCGAACGCCACGGCGGCCAGTAGAGCCCGAGAGACGCTCGCAGATCAGCGCCGTAACGCCGCAGGAAGAGCAGGCTCGGGAGGAGGATCAGGCCCCACTGGGTCACCGCGACGCCCGCGCGCAGATTCCAAGCCTGCAGTGCGCTGCCGCCGTAGAACAGGAACACGAAGACGACCGCGAGGAAGCCCATCGAGTCCCCTGCCGACGGAACCGGTAGCACGCGGCGAGCGCCAGTGCGGCGGAACCAGCCGCCGTCGCCGAGAACGGTGGATTCGTGCTCGAAGATACGCGCCGCGAGGACCAGCGACGCGGCGGTGTAGATGAGGCTCGAGACCACGACCGCGAAGACGTTTCCGAAGACGAGCTTGCCTTCGATGAGCTCGCGGAGCAGCAGCGCGTGGTTCAGCACCGGGACGAGCTGAAAGTTACCTTCGAGTGTGATCCCGGGCATTTGCACCACGAGGGTCGGCAAGATCCCAAGCAAGTACACGGGTGTCATCCACGCTTGCGCTTCCTTGCTCGACTTGGCGAACGTGGCGATGGTCATCATCACGGCGGAGAAGAGGAGCCCGACGAGGGCGGTCGTGACCAGGATGAAGAGGCCGTTGAGCGGTGCGATGTCGAGAGAGACGGCCGAGGCCACGTCTCCGGGCATGAGCGCCGCCATGCCGACCAGCAGCGACATCGACGCCACGTTGGCGGCCCCCGCGATGGCCGACACCGTGAAGACGGCCATGAACTTTCCGGTGACGATCTCGAGCGCCGCAATCGGCGCGGTTAGCAGGGTCTGAAGTGTGCCCCGCTCCTTCTCGCCGACGGTGACCTCGATGGCCGGGTAGAAGGCACCCATGGCGATCATCATGATGATGAGGAGCGGCGCGATACGACCGAAGAGGTGCCCACCCAACGCTTCCGGCGGGGCGACGTTCTCGGCGCGGATGGTAACCGGGTTCGCGAACGACGCAGGCAAGCGCCGCAGCTCCAGACGGCCGCTCAACATCTCGTCGCCGATGGCGTCGAACGCCTCGGTGAGCTGCCGCTGTACGCGCTCCGAGACCTCTCGGGTCGCGTCGAAGTGGATGACGACGTCGCTCGACTCGAGCCCCTCCCCTCGCCGTTCGAACTCGGGCGGCAAGACCAGCACGGCGGCGACGTTGCGCGCTCTCAGCGACGCCAGCCCCTCTTCGACGGTGTCGACGACGTCGTAGGCGACCTTCTGAGTCAGCCCGACCCGGCTGATGAGCGGCGGCGGAACCTCGGGCGTGACCGCCACGAGCGCGAGCTCCGACTCCACGTCGTGCGCCGACTCCAACGCGATCTGGCTCGCGACCAGGAAGAGCCCTGGGTAGAGCAGGAGGGGAAAGACAACCATCAAGAAGAGCGTTCGGCGGTCGCGGACGACCTCGAGCATCTCGCGCTTGTAGAGCGTGTAGGCCGACGCGAGGCGCATCAGGGGTCGTCCACGAGGCGCAGGAAGGCACGCGTAAGGCTCGGCTCGCCGGTCGCCTCAAGGAGCGCCGATACGGTGCCCTCCGCGCGCATCTGGCCGCGGTGAATGATCCCGATGCGATCGCAGACCAGCTCGGCTTCGGACATGTGGTGAGTCGAGAAGATGATCGCCTTGCCCCGGCTGGCCTCCACCCGGAGGAGGTCGAGGATGAACTTGGCGCTGAGCACGTCGAGTGCGGCCGTCGGCTCGTCGAGCACGAGCACGGCGGGATCGTGCACGAGGGCTCGCGCGATGGCGGCGCGCTGCTTCTGGCCCGAGCTCAGCTTCTCCGCCCGTCGATCGAGGAACTCCTCGAGATCCAAATCGGCCGACAGCGCCGCGATGCGCTCGTCGGTACGGGCGCGAGAGAAGCCATGTAATTCCCCGAAGAAACGAAGGATCTCGCGTGGCGTCAAACGACCATAGAGCCCCGTGTCGGCGGTGAGATATCCGAGCGCTCGCTTGGCCGCGAGCAGGTCATCGGTCACGACGCGGCCCATGAGCCGCACCGTCCCCTCCGTGGGCCGCAGCAGGCCCGCGATCATGCGAATGGTCGTGGTCTTCCCAGCGCCGTTCGGGCCAAGGAGCCCGTAGATCTCCCCAGCCAAGACGCTGAAGTCGATGCCGTCGACCGCGACGAAGGGCTCCGCGGCGGGACCCTGTCGGCGATCCGCCTCGAACTCGCGACGGAGGCCGGACACCTCGATAAGCGTAGGACGAGTGCCACCAGGCACCTCGGCATCTTCGGCAGCGGGGTCGTCGAGGGGAGCGTCAGTCAAGCGACCGCAGTCTGCCCCGCCGCCCCGGGGGGACGTCAAGCGGGGGTGGGGCTTGAGTCAGCCGAAGGGCGCGCGAGCATCTACGCTCAGGCGCCCAGGTTCTTCTCGACGAAGTCCCAGTTCACGATGTTCCAGAACGCGTTCAGGAACGCCGGGCGGGCGTTGCGGTGGTCGACGTAGTAGGCGTGCTCCCAGACGTCGCAAGTGAGGATGGGGGTCTTGCCGTCGGTGAGCGGGCAGCCGGCGTTCGAGGTGCTCGCGAAGGCGAGCGTGCCGTCGGCGTTCTTCACGAGCCAACCCCAGCCGGAGCCGAAGGTGTTGATGCTGGTCTCGGCGAACTTCGCCTTGAAGTTGTCGAAGCTGCCGAACGCGGCGGTCAGCGCGTCGAGGACCTTCTGGCTGGGTTGCTTGCCGGCGGGGGCGAGGCAGTTCCAGAAGAAGCTGTGGTTCCAATGCTGGGCGGCGTTGTTGAACACCGGCGCGTTCTTGCCGACTGACGCGGCCATGATCTGCTCGAGCGTCATGGTCGCGAACTCAGTGCCTTCGATGAGCTGGTTGAGCTTCGTGATGTAGGCCTGGTGGTGCTTGCCGTGATGGAACGAGAAGGTCTCCGCGCTCATGTGGGGAGCGAGAGCGTCGGGCGCGAAAGGGAGCTCGGGAAGCGTAAATGCCATGGTTCTCTCCGGAGGTGAATCGGTTCGCATCGAGTGCGGCAGCCACGGGGCTGCGCCCCGCCCGCAAGATCATGTTCGCGCGGGAGGGATGCCGCAGAAGGCGTCGAGGTGCAAGCGACAATCGTCATCGACGCTGCCGCTGCGGCCGGCGTCACTCTTCCGGGCGACGCGCTCGTTGTGCGAGGCTCATCGTACGAAGGACGGTGTAGACCGCCCCATCTTCGTACATGTCGCTTCGGTAGAGGGTGAGCCTGCTGAACTCGGTCTCGCAGAAGAGGCTGTCGAGTACGGGCGTGAGCTCACGTGCGACTGGAAACGCCTTCGACAACCGCAAACGCGCCACCGTGATGTGCGGGCGGAACTTGCGCCCTTCCGGGGGATAGCCGAGAGGCACGCACACGTCGTTCACGCGTCGGTAGAGGTTCTTCATGCCCTCACCCGCGTCCCGAACGCCGACCCAGATGACCTGAGGCTCGCGCAGGTCGGGGAAGGCGCCGGCGCCGCGAAGCTGCACCGGGATTCGCTCGCCGACGGCCGTCTGCAGCGCGTTCCCGAGCTCGAAGAGGCCCGACTCCGGGATCTCCCCGAAGAACTTCACCGTGACGTGCCAGCGCCCCGGGTAGATCCAGTTCGCGCGATCGAGGCTGTTCCGGATGGGCCGAAGCCCCTCGTCGACGGCCTGTTTGGCCGCGTCATCGATCTCGAGGGCGCAGAAGACCCGGACGAGCTTCTCCGTGTTCTCGACGCGGCGCCGACGAATCGGCGTACTCGGCCTCGGAGGCGCGTCGGCATTCGCCGTGCGGCGGGGTCTCGGCATGAGCTCTGGTACTCCTGGTGTGTGCTGCAAAGCGCTCGACTCACCGAGCGAGGCCCTCCCTGGCGTGGGAGTCGACCCATGATCATTCGGGCGCGGGCTCTTCGCCTTCGGGCACCGCGCCCTCTTCGCCCTCGGCCGGTGGGACGCCGTCCACGTGGTCAGCCCCCTCCGCAGGAGCGCCGTCGCCCCCTTCCGCAGGAGCGCCATCGACCGGCGCCTCTTCGACGACCGGAGCCCCTTCGACTGGCTCCGGGATCACTTCGGCTGCCGACGGCTCTTCCACCGGCGCCGGATCCACGGGCGCGTCGCCCTCCGGCGGCGGGACGAAGCCGCCTTGGACGCCGGGCCCGAGGGTGTCACCCGAGTTGCCGCTGGTACTGCGCAATCGCGCGGCGTCGAGGCGCTCGGCGGACGGCCTCGTCGGCTCGACGAGGCGCGGGCGGGTGCGGGCGGTGTCGTTCGGGTTGCCGAAACGGGGCTTCGGTGTCGTCCGATCCGAGGCGTTCGCCGACGGCCGATTCGGTGCCGACGCCCGCGCGCCGACTTCGTCGCCGGCACCGTTCTCGCCCTCGTCGCCCGGCTTCGGCTCGCCCGCTCCCGGCTTCGGCGGCTCGGCGCTGAGCGGAGTCAAGCGGCGACTCGGCGCCTTGGGCAGACACTTCATCTCCTTCAGGCGGCCGACGCAGTGAAAGCCGTAATAGGCCTTCTGGCCGATGACGGTCCGCGCCGCTTTGAGGCCGTGCTGGAGCCCCATCTCGAGACCGGAGTGAGAGGCGTCCGCGACCTCTTCGCCATCCGGGCGGTGGCCGGTGCCCTTCCACGCGAAGAACGCATCCGTGAACGAGAGGACGAAGGTGATGTCGAGCTCGGCGTCGCCGGTCGTCGGGCCGCCGAAGACGAGGGTATGCTTCTGGCCCGAATCGAGCTGCAGTTCGACGTGCTCGCCGCGCGCCGACAGCTTCTCGATGAGCAACGTGGTGGGTGAGCCCGCCCGTGCGCGCACGCCCGGCAGCTTGTCCGAGCGATCGAGCAGCGCCTTCAGCTCAAGCGTGCCGAGCTGCACTTCGAAGGCCTCGCCGATTGGGAAAGGCTGCCGCGGATCCTTCAGGGGCAGATAGGGCAGGACCGTGTCGGAGAGGGTGAGCTCGAGCTCGCCGCGGCTGGTCGCGAGCGAGCCGCCGTAGTGCAGCTCGAGATGGCCCGAGAGCCGCGTCAAGACGTCGAGATCCATCTTCATGAGCGTCCGGAACGGCTTCACCGGCCCGAGGTTCACGTTGTCGATCTCGCCCACATGGAGGGTGAAGCCGTCGTCGGTCGCCGTGAGCGTCGTGTCCGAGATGGTGCCGCCTGAGACCTCGGCCTCGAGCCGCGCCTTGAGCTTTTGGCCCACAAGGAGGCCCAGCGTGTTCACGTCCACGCGCAGCTTGTCGGCGATGAGCAGGCCCGGGAACTCGACAGCGGCTTTGGCTTTGGCGGCGGCGTCGTCCGCCGATGCCGTCGGAGCCGCGCCCGCGCTCTCTTCCCCAGTCTCAGCGCCCGGCGTCCGTTCCGCTCCGGGTGCCCCTGGAACCGTGGGCGTCGTCGGCGGCGTCGGCTTCTTCACCGGGAGCACGATCTGCACGCCCGAGAGCTCGACCCCGGTGATTCCGTGTAGCTGGAGCTTGTCGATCGAGACCTTCGTCTTCAACTTCGCCGTGGCGTGGTGCTGCACATAACGACGGATTTCGTCTTTCGGAATCGATAGATAGAGCGAACCCACGAGCGCGAGGACGAACCAGATCGAGTAGAGGAACCAACGTATGAAGGCGCCGAGCATCGACTACTCCCCTTCTTCGTCTTCGTCGTAACGAAGCGTCGACGCCGAGAGGGACTTGATTTGGATGTAGTCGGGGTCCCGCGTCCAGCGGACGAGGTCGAGCTTGGAGACGAAGACCATGTTGTCGAGGGACTCGACCTCGCCGAGGAAGGTGAAGAGATCGTCGACGTGGACGTACCCGCGACGCATCTGGAACTCCTTCTCGACCCGATAGATCTGCGGTCCTTTCGCGCCCTTCTTCTTCTGAATCAGCGGCCGTTGCTTCAGCTCACCCGTGACCTGCAGGACCTTGTTCATGGTCGAGGTCTCGTCGGTATCGCCGGCGTTTCGGAAGCGAACCTTCGTCTTGACCGCGGCCGTAGCCACCGGGTTGTCCGGCGACAGCGCGTCCGGGTTCGACTTGAGCTGCTCGGTGAGCGCCGCCGTGCGCGCACGCTGCTCTAGGTAGGGACCCGCGAGGCGTTGAATCTTGGCCATCGCCTCGCGATTCCTGGCGATGTTCTCTTCCTTGGCCTTGAGCTTGCCGCGCACCATCCACACGGCGCCGGCCACGATCAGGATGGAGACCATGCTGATGAGCGTGACGACGAGCGTCCGCTCCCGCGGGTTCATGC
>JADMJS010000161.1 GCA_018780435.1 Myxococcales bacterium | reverse complement strand
GGCGGTGAGACACCGGAAGCGCCCTGGACGCGCGAGGCCTGCGGATTGGCCTGAACAGCCAATCCGCGGAGCGATTTCGCGCACCGGACGCCGACGATTTGGGCCCAAGGCTAGAACGGCCTCTCGACGTGATCGCGCGGCCGCGGTGGCGCGGGGTGGCGATAGGTGACACGGGACGCGTCTCTTCGAAGCCCGAGGGGATCCTTGCCCAAGAGCCGGATCCCAAGCCCGATGGGTGTGATGACGAAGAAGTACAGGACGCCGAGGATGAGGTGCGCGTTGATAGCGCCGAGCAGGAGGCCGAGGCGGAACCACCCCACGCGCACGGGCACGAGCCACGTTGGCGCTGACACACCGAGCAGGACGAGCGCGCCCCCGAGCAGCCAGGGCCAGAGCGGCCAGGCGACCGGCGCGTCTGCGAAGAGCCACGGGAGGGCCAGACCGAAGAGGACACCGAAGACGAGGCCGGTCTGGACGCCGAAGCGGCGCAGGGCCGCTGGCGACTCATCAGCGAGCTGGGAGGGGAGCGCGCCCATCAGTCGAGCACGAACTCGGAGCGCCACGCCCCGTCACCCAGGAGGGACGGCTGCTCCGATTTCACGAAGAGGTGGTTCTCCACCACGAGCGCGTCGATGCCCGTGCGCATGAAGCAGCGGTAAGCGTCTTCCGTGGTCATCACGATGGGCTCCCCGCGAACGTTGAACGAGGTGTTGATGAGGACCGGACATCCGGTCAGCCCTTCGAAGGCGTCGAGGAGCGCCCAGAAGCGCGGGTTCGTGTCCCTCGATACCGTCTGGAGCCGCGCCGAGTAGTCGATGTGGGTCACGGCCGGAATCTCGGACCGCGCGACGTTCAACTGGTCGATGCCGAAGAGCGCGGCGTCGGCCGGGGTCATGGCCTGGCAGCGCCCCTTGGCGACGTCGGCGACCATGAGCATGTAGGGGCTGTCACCGTCGAAGTCGAACCAGTCGGAGACCGCCTCCCGCTTCACAGCGGGCGCAAAAGGCCGGAACGACTCGCGAAACTTGATCTTGAGGTTCATCGTCTGCTGCATCTTGGGGCTGCGCGCGTCGCCTAAGATCGAACGGTTGCCAAGGGCCCGGGGACCGAACTCCATCGGCCCTTGCACCCAGCCGACGACCTCGCCGGCCGCGAGCCGCGCCGCCACCTCGGCCAGCAGCTCGGCGTCGTCGAACCGGTAGTGAGGGAGCCCTCTCGACGCCGCGAAGGCTTGAACGTCGGCGTCGTCGTTGCGCGGCCCGAGGTAGGCGCCGCTCATGCTGTCGCGGCCGTCGCCAGGGACCGGACGCGCTTTGCCGAGATAGCGATGCCACACGTTCAGAGCAGCGCCGATGGCCCCACCCGCGTCCCCGGCCGCGGGCTGCACCCAGATGTGACGGAAGGGTCCTTCTCGGAGAAGGCGGCCGTTGGAGACGCAGTTGAGCGCCACCCCGCCGGCCATACACAGCGCATCGACGCCCAGCTCCCGATGAATCGTGCCGGCAAGCCGGAGCACGATCTCCTCGGTGACGACCTGAACCGACCTCGCGAGATCCATCTCGCGCTGCGTGAGCGGGCTCTCCGGCGCCCGCGGCGGCCCACCGAAGAGCGCGTCGAAGCGGCGGTTCGTCATGGTGAGCCCCGTGGCGAAGTCGAAGTAGGCCATGTCGAGGCGAAAGGTACCGTCGTTCTTGAGGTCGATGAGGTGACGAAAGATCGTGTCGACGTAGCGGGGTTCACCATAAGGCGCGAGGCCCATGAGCTTGTATTCGCCGGAGTTGACCTTAAAGCCGGCGTGGTAGGTGAACGCGGAGTACAGGAGGCCGAGCGAGTGTGGAAAACGCATCTCCCACTTGGCTTCGAGGGTGTTGCCGTCGCCGAGCCAGACCGAGCCGGTGGCCCATTCGCCGACCCCGTCGAGGCACAGGACGGCGGCGCGCGGATACGGGCTCGGATAGAACGCGGACGCCGCGTGCGACTCGTGGTGTTCGCCGAAGAGCAACGTCGGCGACGGCGTCCCGGGCTCGAGGGCGGCGAGCTCGCGACGCAGCACGCGACTGAGATGCGCCTTCTCGCCGATCCAGACCGGCATGGCGGTGAGAAAGGACCGAAACCCTCGGGGCGCGAAAGCGAGATAGGTCTCGAGCAGGCGCTCGAACTTCACCCAGGGCTTGTCGTAGAAAACCACGCACGCGAGGTCACTGACCCGGAGTCCCGCTTGCCTGAGACAGGCCCGAATCGCGGCGGCGGGGAACGACGCGTCGTGCTTCTGCCGCGTGAAACGCTCCTCCTGTGCGGCTGCCACGATACGACCATCGACGACCAGCGCGGCGGCGCTGTCATGGTAGTAGGCCGAGATCCCGAGGATGGCATGCACGACGGCGTCCCTCCGTGGACCCCGCCACGGCGCGTCGAACTCTACCACGGGTGCTCTGGCCAGCTCGCGCGCCCACGCCGCCCGCACCAATTTCGCCCCGGGAGTGCCCCTTTACTCGTTCTGCGGGCCGCGTTCTGGTGGTAGGGTCCGCCGCCCCGTCAGGGCTCACGAGGACTCACCATGATCAGCTTCAGTGGCGTCGGCAAGCAGTACGGCCCCCAAATCCTCTTTCTCGACGCCAACTTCCAGGTGAACAACGGCGAGAAGATCGGGCTCGTCGGTCCCAACGGCGCCGGGAAGTCCACCATCTTTCGCATGGTCACCGGCGACGAGCTCCCCGACGAAGGCACCATCGACAAACCCAAGCGCATGACGCTCGGCTATTTCCGCCAAGACGTCGGTGAGATGGGTGGACGTTCGGTCCTGGCGGAGGTGGTCTCGGGCGCGGGCCCCGTAGCCGAGCTCAAAGAGGAGATGGATCGTCTCGAAGGGGCGATGGCGACGGGCGATGTCCCGGACCACGTCCTCGATCGCTACGGCGAGGTCCAAGCGCGCTTCCTCGAGCTCGGCGGTTACGATCTCGAGAGCGAAGCCCACGGCATCCTCCACGGGCTCGGCTTCACTCAGGACCAGGTCGCCGGGGACGTCGGCCGGCTCTCCGGCGGTTGGAAGATGCGCGTCGCGCTCGCCCGCATCTTGCTCGCCAAGCCGGACGTGATGTTGCTCGACGAGCCGACGAACTACCTCGACATCGAGTCCATCGTGTGGCTCGAAGAGTTCCTCCGCGGAACCGAGAGCGCGGTCGTGATGACCTGCCACGATCGTGAGGTCATGAACCGCGTCGTGAAGAAGATCATCGAGATCGACGGAGGCGCTGTCCGCGTCTACACGGGCAACTACGACTTCTTCGAAGCCCAACGCGCGCTCGACGCCGCGCAACGCGAAGCCGCCTACGCCCGACAGCAGTCGATGCTGGACAAGGAGATGCGCTTCGTCGAACGCTTCAAGGCCCACGCCGCCAAAGCCGCCCAGGTCCAGAGCCGGGTGAAGAAGCTCGACAAGATCGAACGCGTCGTGCCGCCGCGGCGGCAGGTCGAACGTGTCTTCGAGTTCAAGCCGTCGCCGCGCTCCGGCGACGAGGTCGTCAAGGTCGATGGCCTCATCAAGCGCTACGGCAATCGCGCCGTACACGACGGCCTCTCACTCCTGGTCCGTCGGCGCGAGCGCTGGGTCGTCATGGGCGAGAACGGCACCGGCAAGACCACGCTCCTGAAGCTCATGGCGGGCGTCATCCCCCCGGATGGCGGCCGCGCCGAGCTCGGCGCCGGCGTCTCGCTCGGCTATTACGCCCAGGTGCAGATGGAGCAGCTCGACGAGAGCCGAACGGTCCTGGAGGAGCTGATGGCGCACGCCCCGGCCGCGGGTATGGGCGTGCTCCGTAACCTCGGGGGCGCCTTCGGTTTCTCGGGCGACGACGTCGAGAAGCCCGTGTCGGTCCTTTCGGGTGGCGAGAAGGCGCGGCTCTGCCTCGCCAAGATCCTCTACGACGCGCCGAACCTCCTCATCCTCGACGAGCCGACCAACCATCTCGACATCGCGACCAAAGCGACGCTCGTCCGCGCACTCGCGGCCTACGATGGCACTCTCGTGCTCGTCTCCCACGACCGCGCCTTCCTCCGCGCCGTCGCCACGAGGGTCCTCGAGCTCGGCCCCGAAGGTCCACACCTCTACCCGGGCACCTACGACGAATACGTCGCCGCGACGGGACGCGAAGCGCCGGGGCTACGCCACGCCGACGCATGACCGGCGCGCCGCCGGACCTCCGGACGAGCCCCCGCCCCAGTTGGCTCGGCTATGATTGCCGCCGCCGCTTCGTAATCGGAGACTGGCTTGCGCCGAGCCCAGCTCGCATTCGCTGCAATGCGACCCGATGCAACCTCGATGACGCACCGGGGCGTTACGAGCGGTGGGCCTTCAACGACTCGGGCTTCTTTGACACGCCCGCCCTGGCTGCGCGCGAGTGGACCGATTCGAGTCAGGACGACAGTGAACCCCTTCTAACCTACGCGTTCGCCATGTACCCGGCCCTCTTCTCGACCTCGGGCGTCACGACCGTCTCCGTCGACACGGTCGTCGGCGCCACGCTCGCGAAGGTCGAGAGCCCCATCACCCATGGGTTCGTATTCCTCGGCTACGACGTGCTGGCCGTTCACGCCTTCGCTTCGGTCCAACCGCAGGGACACCAAACCGCCGTGGCGTGGTCGTGCTCTCCGCTCTTCTGCAACCTGATGGCTGCTGAAATACAGACAAACATCTATGCTCTCATCGGCAATTGGAACGATGCCGTCTCGGCCGCTGAACGCTTCGGGAAAGAGGAGCCGGAGCCTGGGCCCTACGTGATTATCGGGGTCTGGGCCGATGCGCCGCCGCCGATTCCGCTCTGAAGGCGTCCGGGAAGCGCTACCGGCCCCAGACGGCCTTGGTGCAGACGGGCCGCTGAGTCGCCGAGACGCCGCCGTTCGGATCCGAGACGACCGCGCCGTCCGGGCAGCAGAGAAAGAGCTGGTCGGTAAAGGAGTCGCGGCTGTTACGAATGGTCGCCCAGAAACACCCGGCGCGTTCTTTCGGCATCGAGCGATAGAAGGCGCCGTCACCACCCTCGTCGATGTCGACCGGGACGATGTGAGGGGACGGCTGGCAGCCGGCGATGGTCGTCGCCCACAGGCCGACCACACACAGGAGCCGTGGGAAGGACATCACGGCAGCCGGCGCAGGATGACCGGCCGAACGAAGCCGGCCGTCGTGCCCGGGCCGTTCTGGTCCACATCTTCAAAGGTGACGAGCACCCATGGCGTGCCGAAGGGGTCGAAGGCCGCCGCGACGCGCGGGCGACGCTGGGTACCCGGGATCTCGTTCTCGTTCACACGGCGCGCCGTGTCGATCGCGTCGAGGGACGGCGTGAGCTGAAGGAGCTGAATGGAGCCGCCGCTCGCGTCACCCTCGGCGTCTTCGTAGACGACCACGACGCTACCGTCGGACGTCACCGTGATGTCCGCGTTGCCTTGCGCCGCCACGGACGGGAGGCCACTGAGCTGCTTGGTCAGCAAGATCTCGGACGACAGCGGCGTCCCGTCGTTCTTGAAGGCACGCGCCATGAGGTCTCCAGCCCCGAGGTGGGTCGTGGTCCACACCGCGACGAAGCCGCCAGGGCGTGCCACGATCTCAACGTCCTTCTGGTCGCCCGCCACGCTCGTGTGGAGCGGGTATGGGCTCCCGAGTGGCGCGCCGCCGCCCGCCGCAGCCGGGTCGTAGCGACGTGCATAGACACCCAGCGAGGCGGGGGAGTCCGTCGTGGAGTCGGTATACGCCACCAAGAAGGTCCCGTCGTCGAGCGCGACGATCGCCGGCTCGGTCTGATCCCCGTCGGTGCTCCCCGCATTCAGCAGCTTGTCGACGGCGATGGGCGTCCAGGCCGACCCATTGAAGGTATAGAGCCGAATAGCGATATCCTTGCCGTTCCCCGCCGGGTCGGACTCCGTCTGCCATACGACGCCGAAGTTGCCCGTAGGGACCCGAGCGATGCGCGGTGCGCGCTGCTCGAAGCTCTTCGACGAGACCGTCGCCGCCGACCCAACCCCTGCGCCTGTCGAGTTCGTGATGCCGCGAATACGAATGTTGCCGGTATCGCCGCTCCCGGTGTTGCTCTCGCGCCAGACGACGGCGGACTGCGTCGCGCTGATGCGCACGCCGTGAGGCTCCGAGAGAGCCAAGCTCGCGGTCCCCTGGGCCAAGGGCTGCAGCGTCGCGCCCGGGCGTCCATACGCATCCGACGCGCGTGCGATGAGGCTCGCGAGCGTCGGGGGGTTCCCCCCGGGCGCATCCTGCGACCAGACGACGACGTGGAGGTTGTCCGTGGTCCGAATCGGAAAGGGGTGGGCGCCCGTCGCTCCCGTCTGAGATCCCGTCGTATTCAGCTGTTGGTCGAGGTGGCGCAAACAGGCGCCCGGGAAGCCCGACAGACACGTCGGTGACGTCGCGTCCTGCGGGCAGGAGATCGGTTCGCCATACTCGCCAGCGTCGGTACAGGGGAGCAGCGACGACTCGCCGTCACACACGCGGGTTCCCGGCGAACACTCTCGGCAGACGCCGTCCGAGCAGGCGCCCGTCGTGCACTTGTCCACGTCGGGGTCGGAGTCCCACCCTTGGAGCGTGCAGGTCGTCACGAAGGGCTCTTCGCCCTCGCCCACGTCGAGAGAGAGACACGCCGTCTCGCCCTGCTTCTTGAGCGACTTACATTCGTTCGACGGGCACTCGTCGTCCGCCGAGACACAACATGAATCTTCGCCGTCCGGCGTCGGACGGCACCGCCCCGACTTGCACTGGGCGTTCGACGTACACGGCGAGAGTGCGAGGCAGGCGAGCTCGTCGATGGACCCGTCGCAGTTGTTGTCCTTTCCGTCGCAGCTCGCCTCCGGGTTCTCGTAGCCGACGATCCCCGCGGCGTTGCAGACGAACTCACCTTGGACGCAGAGCGCGCTCGTTCCCGCCGCACAGACGCCGAGTGAACACTCCGGCAGCCCCTCGCCGACGATGTTCTCGTCGATGTAGCCGTCGCAGTCATTGTCCTTGCCGTCGCAGATGGTCTCGGTCGCCTCGAAGTTCGCTCCGAGCTGCGCATAAGAACACGACCACGTGCCCGCCGAGCACGTCGCCTGTACCTTCGTCGTGTCACTACACACGCCGAGGCGTCTGCACGTCGACGCCGCCACCGCCTCCGGGGAGCCGCCGATGCCTTCGTCGGTGAGCCCGTCGCAGTCGTTGTCCTTGTTGTCACACGACGTCTCGGTGGCTTCATAGCCGACGTTCGGGAAGTCGCATACGGTCGTTCCAAATACACAGCTGGTCTTCACCGCCGCGTCCTTGCAGACGCCTTCACCACTCCCCGCACACGCCGCAGGCGACGGGGACAGCGACTCATCGGTCTGCCCGTCGCAGTCGTTGTCCTTGCCATCACAGCGCGTCTCAGTCACCTCAAAGTCGCCGATGATTCCGTAATCGCAAACGAAAGCACCGGCGTTCGAGTCGCAGGACGGGGTTACGCCGAGTGAGCAGACACCGGGCTTCTGGCAGAAGGACGCCGGGGCGACGACGCCCTCGTCGGTGTCGCCGTCACAGTCGTTGTCCTTGCCGTCGCAGAGCGTCTCGACCGCCTCGAAGCCCGGGACCGAGGTGTATAGACACGTGGTGATGCCCCCCACGCAGACCACCGTCGCGCCCGCCTTACAAACGCCTTCACTCGATTGCGCCTGCGACGGCCCCGTGCAGTCCTTCGCGAGCAGACCCGAAAGATTCTCGTCGGTGAGCCCGTCGCAGTCGTTGTCCTTGCCGTCGCAGGTCGACTCGGTCACCTCATAGTCTGGAATCGCGCCGTAGTTGCAGCTCCAGGACCCCGTGACGCAGCCCACGGCCGGCGCGGTCGTGGCGCAGACGCCGACCTTCTTGCAGTCGCTGTCCGCCGGGTTGGTGAGCGCTTCGTCGACGTCGCCATCGCAGTCGTTGTCGAGGCCGTCGCACGTCGACTCCACGCTCTCGAAGAGCGGCGCGCCGGTCTTGGCTTGGTTGCAGTCCCACAGGCCGTTCTTGCACGCGATCGAGGGGAGCAACAGACATTGCCCAAGGAACCCGCAATCTTTCGCGGCGCTGCCGGTCAGCGCGCCGCCCGTAGGTCCTTCATCGGTCTCGCCGTCACAGTCGTTGTCCTTGTCGTCGCACTTCGTCTCGACGAGCTCGTAGTCGGACGACGACGGCATGTCGCAGACCCAACTGCCTTTCTCACAGCGGCTCCCCGTCCCCTGGCAGACGCCCGAGGCGCAGTTCTCGGCGTCCGATGTCCGATCGGGGACGTCGTCAGTCACGCCATCGCAGTCGTTGTCTTCGTCGTCGCAATGCGCGTCCGTCTCGGCCTCGACCCATCCCTCGGGATAGCCGCAGTCCCACTGACAGGTCCCGTCTTCGTTCTGCACACATGTGGGCTGGCTCGCTCGGCAGATTCCCTCCGTTCGGCAGAACGGGGCGCCGCACTGGCACGAGGGCACCACCGGGCCGTCGTCGGTGGTCTCGACATCCAAGCTCACATCGGTCGAATCCGTGGCGCCCGTGTCACCAGTAGCGTCCACCGGTGACGGCGACGGCGACTTGGGGGTGATCTCGAGGGAGCACGACGAGGAGAGGCCAACTACGAGACACAGCGAGAGCGCCCTCAAGGTGACGCCGCGGGACGCCACTCCACGCGCGGTGGCGCTGAGCGGGTGACCAGAGAGGAGCCGGAACGGGGTCATCAGGCCTCGCAGCTAAAAGCTCAAGGTGGTCTGGAGCAGCACTCCGCCCGACATCGGGCTGAGGCCGAAGTGCGGGTCGACGGCGCTCGTGTCGTCATCGGATGGGTCGAGCCAGTCCCAGATCAGGAGCCCGACCCCGGCGGCGGCTAACGCCGCGCTCACGGGATACAAGATGTTGCTGGTCAGGACGTGCCCTTGGGCCTCGTCACCGAGGGCTGCGACGCGCGCGTCGTAGTCCGAGAGGTTCGGGTCGAGCGCGTTCGCGTCGGCCACCGACTGCCCGGCGAGAACCTGTGTCGCGATCGCGCCAGCGAGGGCACCGACGCCGAGGCCAATGGCCGTCCAGCCGGTCGGGGCGCGCCACGAGACCGGCCCGCTGACGGTCTCAGTCACTCCGACGGCCGGCTCGGGCTCCGGCTCGGGGTCGCGCTCCGGCTCGGGGTCGCGCTCGGGGTCCGGCTCCGGGTCCGGCTCGGGTGACGTCTCCGGGTCCGTTTGACCGACCTCCGGATCGGCCTGGGCAACCACGGGATCGACGGTCGGCACTTCAGGCTCCGCGATCGGTAGATCCGGCTCAGCCACGGGCGGCTCCGGCTCGGCGATCGGTAGATCCGGCTCAGCCACGGGCGGCTCCGGCTCAGCCACGGGCGGCTCCGGCTCAGCCACGGGCGGCTCCGGCTCGGCTACGGGCGGCTCCGGCTCGGCTACGGGCGGCTCCGGCTCGGCTACGGGCGGCTCTGACTCGGGGCGTTCGGGTACATCGGGGTAGGGTTCCGGATCCAGCGTCGGATCCATCGCGGGGAGGTCCGGACCGTCTGGCGAGACCGCGGGAGGGAGCCCGATGTCGCCCTCGGGGTCGAAGTTCGGCCGGTCAGGGCGCGGCGCGTCCGCCGGGTCTGGGCGTTCGCCCGGTTCAGGGGCGAGCGCGACGGCGGTGCCGGCACCCGCACCGACCGTCCGGGTCGGCGTCATCCCCGCGAGCCCAGGCTCCGGGAGCTGCCCACGGGCCGTCGGGACCGTCAACGTACGGATGCTCATCGCGACCTGAGGCGGCGCAGGCGGGATCGCGAGCCCGCTCCCCGGACCGCGACCGGTGCGAGTGGGCGCCTGACCGGCATAGAGCGTCGTGGTATCCCCGGCGACGACGTCCACCGCGGTCACCCACGTCGCGCCACCGGCGAGAGACACGGTCACCTGGTGCATCCCCGCCGGGAGGCGAAGGTCCGAGAGTGGCGTCTTCCCTGCGCTCTCGCCGTCGACGCTCACGTCGGCCCCATCCACGGGCGAGAAGACGTCGAGCCGGCCCACCGCGACACGGGCGCGCAGGGTCAACTTGACGTCTTGGTGTTTGCCAGCGGCGACCGCAATAGGGATGGCCCTCGTGTCGAGTCCCGGCGACCGCACGTCGAGGACATGCTCGCCCGCCTGCACCCAGAGGACGAAGGGCGCGATACGGCACGCGGGAACCCCGAGAGCCGGAGAACAGACCTCGGCGCCATCGGGATCCGAGGCGAATGCGAGCTCGGCTCGAGTCGCCGAGAGCGACTCCCGGATGGCCGCCAGGAGACGCTTGGCCTCCTCGCGCCCCTCGGGTGAACGTGCAATCGCGAGGTAGCGCTCGGCCGTGCGCACGGCCGACTCCGAATCACCGCCGCGCTCGAAGAGCACGATGGCCTCCAGAAGCACACGCTCGTCGGGATACGCTGCGTAGGCCTCGGTGAGCGCTTCGGCGGCCCGAGCGGGTCGCCCGAGCGCCTCTTGCAGGCCCGCTTGGACGCGCCGCTTCCGGTAGCGATCGTAGCTGCGGTCGTCGGCGCTGGCGGACACGGCGCCGAGGAGGCCGAGCACGACGATCCAGACCGAGACACGAGTGACTGGAGAGACCTTCACGTCGGTCGATGCTACCGAGGTATGCCGAGCGACGCAAACCCACGCGAGTTTATCCCAGGTCGTCGGCCTCCGGTGCGCGACGGCCGGCGCGAGGACGGGCGCGTGAATCTTCGTCGTGCGAAATCGGACCCAGGCTGGCAACATGGTCATCGTGACGCCTCCTTCTCCGCCGCGTTCTCCGCCGCGTTCCCCCATTCCACCGCGAAATGAGGCCTACGAGCACGGCGACCTGCGGCGACGCCGTACCATCACCGCCCATCCCGTGCCCGCGCGGGTCCCATCGATCACGCTGCTCATCCCGATGGTCCTGACCGCGCTGATCGTCGGGTGGTTCCACTGCACCGATCTCCCGCCCTACCGCGGCCAAAGAGATGCACACCCCGTGGACGCCGACGACCCCGCGCCGCCGCACGTCATATGGCGTCTTGGGACAACGCGAGGCCCCCCCGTCCGGGTTCAGTGCCCCCTCGACGGGCATAACGTCGACGTCTCCCCGATCAAGTCGCGCCTCCACCGCCCACTCCTGCACGGCGGCCCAGATGTAGAGAAAATCTACACATGCCCAATCTGTGGCTACGCTGGGACGGCAGCCGATTGGATCGCGGCGCCCGCGCTCAGCGGTGTGGAGCGTCGCCGGCTGGCACGGTCGCTCTCGACGTGGGTTCGGGAGTCGCCGGCTGGCCGAGCGGCCCTCATCCAAGTCGATGACTCCGGGGCGCCGACCTTCGCCCGCGCCTTGATGGCGGGACGAGCGGCGAGTACGAACGCCGACCGTATCCGCTGGCTCGAGGTCGCGTTGGCCTCGTCGGATCGAGTTCGGCCCTTTGACGTCGTCGGCGCTGGAGACCGGGCCACCACGGGATCCTTGGCCGACGTGGCCGTGCTGCGGGCGACCCTGCGTGCCGCCGTCTTGCTCGAGCTCGGGAGGGCCGCCGAAGCCCAAGCGCCGCTCGGCCAGCTCGACCGCACAGCGCCGGAGCAGTCATTCGGCCTTCGCGCTCGTTTTGGGCTCGCCAGCCTGCCGGGGTGGTGGTGACGACCGACCTCAGAATCTGACACGCGGTCTCAAAACCGAGCGTCTCGGCCCGTCAGTGCGCCACTTCGTCACACTTGGGTGAACCCGTCCGCCCCGATGCGAGACACTTTGTCCTGACTTCGGTGTCGTATTTCTGACGCGTCGGCCCCGTTGGCCCCCCCCGCGCGCCGTTCTGGCGATGGCTCGGTGACGCCGCCGAGCAGCGATTGGGCCGCTGTGATGCCCTTGAACAGGGGCGATCGCGATTTCATGGGGCTACATGGCATCAACAGGCGAGTGCCTGGCACGACCTTTGCTAAGGCTCAAAGGGCCTTCCGGCGAAAGCGCTCTCTCCCCACCTAGCCCAATGCGCCTAGCCACAACTCCTCCCAACCATCCCCTCCTCAAAACCTGCCACATGACTCCCGGGCCTCAGGGCCCGGGAGACCTGCCAACCCCACCGGCCGGCGCTCAGCACCTCATCGCGTTCGCTTGCGCTTTGTTCGACGAAGCGCCAGAACGGGCCGAGTTCTCAGTGCTCACGAGGATGCCGCCGTGACCTCCGCTCCCTTTTTCAAGTTCACCTCATCGGTCCCTCGATCGTCGCCGCCCGCGCTGATCGTCCCGCTCGCCCTGATAGTCCCGCTCGCCCTGATAGTCCCACTCGCGCTGACGTCGCTCGCCTGTAGCACCGCTCCGGTGGGGCCACGCGACGTCGATGACGGCGTCGCGCAACGCCGTGCGGCGCACGCGCACGCCGCTCCCGACCGGACCGCCGTCGGGATCCGCTGGTTCGAGGGAGGGCTCGACGCGGCTCGGGAAGAAGCCCGCAGCCAGGGCAAGTCGCTCTTCGTCTTCGTGTCCACGGTGTGGTGTGGGCCCTGTAAGCGCATGAAGGAGAGCGCCTTCCTCGATGGTGCGCTCGCCCGCCGCGTGAACGACGCGTTCGTCCCCGTGATGGTGGACGGTGATGTCGGCGAAGGGAAAGCGCTCTGCGAGTCGCTGCGCATCAACAGCTATCCCACCATGCTCTTCTTCGAGCCTCGCGGGATCGAGATCGATCGGGCCTTCGGCTTCCACGACGCGGCGCAGATGCAGCGCGTCATCGCCGACATGCTCGCCGATCGAAACACGGTCGCGGACCTTCGGCGGCGAGTAGAAGCGACACCAGCATCGCTGGCACTGCGTCAGAGCCTCGGTCTCCGCCTCGCGCTCCGGGGAGACACCGCCGAAGCCGAGAAGGAGCTCGAGATGGTCATTCGCGCCGATCCGGAGAACGCGCAAGGCCAAGCGGCCCAGGCGATGTTCACGATGGGCCGGTACGTCCACTTCCTGAAGACCCGCGACTTCGATGCCGCGATTTTGCACCTCGGGCAGCTCCTCAGCCGCTTCCCCGCCTCGGCACCTGCCCGCGAGGCCGCGATCGACCTCGTGCGCCTTCGAATGATGCGAGGCCAACGCGACCTCGCGATCGCCGCGCTCGAAGCCATGATCGCCGGGCAGCCCGCCGAAGCGCAGCGTTACGTCGACGCGGCCCAGGCCGTGCGGCAACACGGGCTCCCGCTGGGGCGCGCCGTCGAGTGGCTCACCCACGCGGCGACCCTGCGCGGCGACGCCGTCCCGCTCTTTCTGCTCGGCCAGGTCCACGAACAACAGAACGACATCCCCGCTGCGATCGCCGCCTACCGCAAAGCCCTCGAACGCGCCCCGAACGACGGCGCGAGCAAACAAGCCCTCGGCCGCCTCGAAGGCGCGACGCCGCCCAAGACGCCGGTGCGCGGGTCCGGAACGGTGCTCTGATCCCGGTCGGGTTGCGGGAGTCCCCCCGTCCTCACGGCTCGACGGCCCTCGCCCTCGCGCGCACGCCCACCGCATTCACCTCCGCAGGAAGACCGCCGCGTTCTGGCGCGTTGCAGCCAGTCGCGAGGAGCGGGTCCCGACAACCGTCGCCCGAACGTTCGCGAAGAAGGTCGTCTCGGCGAGCCAAACGGGCCCGCCGGGGCTCCCACGACGAGGCGAGGTGCACGTGTGGACAAGGAATCACAACTACCCGTACCTACACTCGCCGGGGGATTTTCTTGGAACAGCCCCACGGCCGGGATAGATCATCAAGTCTTGCACGCGCGCCTCCGGTCCGGTACTTGCCGCCCGGCGATGCGGCGCGTGACCTCGTCTTTATCTGGCCCTGACGCCGTCCGAGGCGTCGCTCGCCAGGTGGACGTGGCTGGACATGCCGAACGGGTCGGTCAGACCGACGCCGCCCGACGCGAGCCGGCTCATGTGGAGCCCGCATCGGTCAGGCCGAGTGGGACCGTGAAACCAGGAGTTCGAATGCGCACGATTCTGTTGACTGGCGGAGGGACTGGGGGGCACGTCTACCCCGCTCTGGCGGTCGCAGAAGCGGTCCGCGAGCAAGCCCCGGACGCCCACTTCGCCTACGCCGGCGTGCGCGGTGGCATCGAACAGTCGATCGCGGAGCGAAACGGCCTCCCCTTCTTCCGCGTCGTCACCGCCCCCTACCCCGGCCTGAAGAAGCCGATCGCCTTCGCCCGCTTCGCCGTCCGCGTCGCGTTCGGGACGCTCCTCGCCATCTGGCACCTCCTCCGCATACGCCCCGATATCGTCGTGGCGACGGGCGGGTACGTGTCGGCTCCCGCCGTCTTCGCGGCCGTGCTCCTCCGTGCGCTTCGACTCCTGCCGGTTCGCGTCTTCGTGCACGAGCAGAACATGCGTCCGGGTCGGCTGAACACCTTGGTGGCGCGTTATGCCGACGTGGTCGGGGTCTCGTTCAAGGGCTCCGAGAGCTGGCTGGCGGGCAGTCGCTCGCTGTACGTCGGTTACCCGGTGCGCCCGGCCCTACGCGAAGCGTCGACCGGCGTCCCGGCCGTCCTCGCCGGAATCCCACGCGACCGCAAGCTGGTCCTGGCCTTCGGTGGGTCGCAAGGCGCGCGCACGATCAATCGCGCCATGGTCGACGCGCTGCCGGCCCTCCAAGACGAAGACGGGATCTTCATCCTCCACGGGATCGGCCGCAAACAACGCGGTGGCTACGACCCCGAAGCCGACGTCGCCGAACGGATCGCCGCTCTGCAGCGGTCGGGCGCGCTGCGCCGCGACCTCGCGAGCTTCTACCGCGCGGTCCCCTACATCGACGACATCGGCGCGGTGTACCGAGCCGCCTCGATCGTGGTCTGCCGCGGCGGCGCTGGAACCGTGAAGGAGATCGCCGCGATCGGGCGTCCCGCCATCGTGCTCCCCAAAGCGGGCCTTTCGGGCGACCATCAGGTGCTGAACGCGCTCGCTCTGGAGCAGGCCGGCGCCGCCACCGTGCTCCTCGAGGAGCCGATGGTCACGACCGACGGCCTCGTCGCCTCCGTGTCTGGGCGGCGTCTCGCCGCGTCCATCAGCGAGCTCATCGGTGATCCCGAGCGCCTCGCCGCGATGTCGCGGGACGCGCGTCGCCTCGACGATCCCGCCGCCATGCAGCGGATCCTCGACGTCATGGCCGGCGCGCCGGGCACGAGCGAGCTCGCCGAAGACGACGCCCCCGTGGCGGGGCGGGTCGAGATGGCGCTCGCCGGGCTGGGACCGACGGCGCTGCTCGAGGTCGTGCGCAAGTGGCGCACCAGTAACCCCACCGCGCCCCCCGAGACGATCGAGGGCTTCCAGTATCTCCAGTATCGATCGGCGTCGATGCTCGCTGACTCCGAGTGGCGTATCCGCAACGAAGGCATCAAACTCGCAGGCCTCCTGCAGCTCCGCGAGCTGCTCCCACTCCTGCGCTTCATCGCCCTCGACACGCGCCGGGCGGGCGTCCTCGCCCGGCTTTGTGGCGGCGACCGTGAACAGAATGGCTTCATCCGGCGGAACACCATGGAGGCGGTGGGCCTCATCGGCGTCGTAGACGACGCGTCGGAGGCAATCATTCGAGCAGGCGTTCGCGATCCGTACTTCGAGACGCGCCGCGAGGCGCTGCGGGCGCTGGTTCGGCTGGGAGCGCCCCTGACCACCACCGACTGGGCTCGCGATTCCGTTCGGTCGGGACTCGAGGACGCTTGCTTCGAGGTGCGCATCGCGGCGATCGGGTCGGTCGCGTCCACGATGGCAGTCGCCGAAGGCCTGCCGCTGCTACAGCCCTTCCACCACGATGCCAATTGGCAGATCCGAGAAGCCGTCCTCGCGACCTTCGACGTCTACTCCCAGACGTCCGACGCGCGTGAATGCGCGGCGATACAGCAGGCCTTCGACGACGTGCTTCTCACGGCCGGTGGCTATAGACCCGTCTTTGGCCTCAAGCAGACGGCTCGCCGCGTAGCCCGTCGGCTCGAAGAGCGTGCTGGCGCCGTGGACCACCTCGGCTCCGTGTAGGACGCGCCGCGGCGCCCCCGGCGTCCGCCGCCCCAGACGTCGGCGCCTGCGGTGTCGGCGTCTGCGACTCCCGCCCCCTCGTCCCGGCCCAGGAGCTGAGATCCCGTGCTTCCCGAGCTCGCTGACCTGATCCGGAACAACATCCACGGGTTCGAGGCGCTACGCCTCTTCGACTACGTCACCTTCAGGGCTATCGTGGCGGCGCTCTTCGCCTTCCTGCTCACCGTCACCTTCGGGCGCCGGGTCATCGTGTGGCTCTTTACTCGGCGCATCCGCGACGTGTCCGAGGACGTGCTCACCGCGGACGCCTCGAGCAAACGAGGCACCCCCACGATGGGAGGTCTCCTGCTCCTCGGTGCGGCGACCCTGGCCTACCTCCTCTTCGGCCGGCTGGGAAACGTGTTCGGCTGGCTGGGCCTCTCGTCGTTCGTCTACTTCGGTGTGGTCGGGATCATCGACGACCTTCAGAAGGTGAAGGCCGGGCGGACGCGGGGCGGCATGAGCGAGCGTATGAAGTGGGCACTGCAGCTCCTCTACGCCGTCGCGTTCGCCTTCGTGTACCTGCACCCGGCGGTGTCCCCGTTCCCGGCGGGCTTCGCGAGTCAGCTCTTCGCGCCCTTCCTGAAGTTCCCGCTGACGGACCTCGGTTGGTACTACGGCATCTTCGTGGTCTTCGTCATTTTGGCGATCACGAACGCCGTGAACCTCACCGATGGCCTCGACGGACTCGCGATCGTCCCCGCCATCTCGACGGCCGCGGTCTATGCCGTGTTCGCGTACGTCATTGGAAATCAGGTCCTCGCCGAGTATCTCCGCTTCGAGTTCATCCCGGGCACCGAAGAGCTCACCGTGCTCTGCGCCGCCATCGCGGGCGCGGGACTCGGCTTCCTCTGGTTCAACGCCTACCCGGCCGAGGTCTTCATGGGAGACACCGGTGCTCTCGCGCTCGGGGGCGTCCTCTCGACGGTCGCGCTCATGCTCAAGCAAGAGCTCCTCTTCGTCATCGTGGGCGGCGTCTTTGTCGTCGAGGTCGGAAGCTCGCTCATTCAAGGTAAGATCGGCGAGAACGTCGCCGGGCGCAGGCTCATGTATCGCGCGCCTCTTCACCTGTCCTTTCGCCACCTCGGCGTCGCAGAACCGCGCGTCGTCATTCGCTTCTGGATCGTGTCGATCATCTTGGCCCTCTTCGGGCTCCTGACGCTCAAGGTGCGCTGACCCGCTCACAGTCCCAGCCCGGTGGAGGCCTCGATGACCCTCGGTATCCTCTTCGTCGTCATCGGGCTCACCGCGGTGCTCTGGGCCGAGTGGGCTGGCCCCACACGGCCGGGCAGTTCGCTCGTACTCGCCTGCGCCTGGGGTGGAAAGGTCCTCGCCAGCACGGGCTTCATGGTCGCGGCACTGCTCCCCGGCCTGCCGACCGGCACCTACGGCGCGGCGGTCGTGGCGGCACTCGTTCTCTCCTTTGCGGGCGACCTCCTCCTCGTTCCCAAAGGCGCCAAGCGGGCCTTTCTCGCCGGGCTGGTCGCGTTCCTCCTCGGCCATGTGGCGTATGCGGTCGCTTTCACAGCGCTTGGGTTGCCGATGGGGCCCACGGCCTTGGCGTTCGGGATCATCGCCGGCCCAGCGATCGTCGTCGGTCGCTACTTCGTCTCCCGGGCCAGCGCCCAGATGAAGGCGCCCGTCGTCGCGTACATCGTCGTCATCTCCGCGATGGTGGCGCTCGCCTCCGGCGCGACCTGGCGCACGGGCGACCCCCTCCTCCTCCTCGCTGCCGGCCTCTTCTACGCATCGGACGTCTTTGTCGCCCGTCAGCGCTTCGTCGGCCCCGACTTTCTCAATCGCGCCGTGGGTTTGCCCCTCTACTACGCGGCTCAACTAATCTTTGCCCTCACCCTCGATTCTTTCGCCCGCTGAGGGGGTGTCACCGGCTTGACATCTACCCGGATGCAACCGAAGGTCGATGATGAAGAGTGCTCCGTTCGATTGATTCGACTGCCGCGTAAGCGTCAGGTCGTTGACGGCCAGCGCCACTGAGGATGCATTTGCGGGCGGGGGGCGACCCCCGCACCCCCGAGGGATGCACTAGCGAGCGGGGGCGACCCCCGCTCCTCCGAGTGGAAAGAGAGTCCGGGCCACCGGACCCTGCCGCCCATGACGTGACGACCGCTGGGATCCAGTCGGAACGAAGGCTCTGAGGGTCAAGGGTGAGACCTCCAAGGGTCTCTCAGGGGGCAAGCCACATGCGCAACGTCGACGACCTCACCGCCATCTCACCCGGCCGCGCTCGTCCATCACTCTGGAGTGCCCTCGCGCTCGCGACCGGGATGCTGCTCATCGGCTGCGAAGCCGAGACGTCCGGCCCCTCCACGGCGTCGAACACCGGCGGAGTCAAGGTGCAGCCGATCGACACGCCGGCTCCTCCGCCGCCCGAGACGCCCGCGAGCACGACGCCTCCGAGCGAACAACCCGCCCCCGTCGAGGGGTGCGACTCCGACTGTGACGATGGCAACCCCTGCACGCGCGACGAGTGCGTCGGGAAGACCTGCACGCACCCCGCCAACCCGAAGGCGCCGTGCGATGACGGCGACGCCTGCACCGCCGATGACGCCTGCGTGGGGAACCACTGCAAGGGCAAGACGGCCGTCACCTGCGACGATCGCGACGCCTGCACGACGGACTCGTGTGACCCCTCGGTCGGCTGCGTCAATCAGGTCCGAACGGGGACCGCCTGCGACGACGGCAGCAGCTGCACCTTCGACGACCTGTGCACGCGCGACGGCTGCGTCGGACGCGCGATCGATTGCGACGACCACAACGCGTGTACGACCGACCAGTGTGTGCCCGGTCAAGGGTGCGTGTGGGAGAACAACGACGGCGCTGGTTGTGACGACGGCGATCTCTGCACGGTCTCGGACACCTGCGGTGGCGGCGTCTGCCAGGGCTCTTGGAACGCCTGTGACGACGGGAACGCGTGTACCGACGATAACTGCAACCCCGCAAACGGAAACTGCCGCAACGATCCTCACAACGGCAAGCCCTGCGATGACGGCAACGCCTGCACCGACAAGGAGTTCTGCTGGGACTCGGCCTGCCAGTACGGCAAAGCCGTCGATTGTTCGGACGGCAACCCCTGCACCGCCGAGTCGTGCGACCCGGCCACGGGCTGCGCCTCCGCCCCCGTGGGCGGCGCGTGTACGGACGGCGACGCGTGTACCCAAGGCGACACCTGCCAAGGCGGGACCTGTGCCGGGGTCGCGCTCTCATGTGACGATGGCAATGGTTGCACCACGGACCTGTGTGACCCGGCGACCGGCTGCCGCAACGTCGCCGTGACGGGCGCCGCCTGCGACGACGGGAGCGCCTGTACCGCGGCCGACGCGTGCGACTCGGGCACGTGCCGCGGCGCCGCGATCACCTGTGATGACGGAAACGTCTGCACGACCGACGCGTGCGACCCGGCCTCCGGCTGCACGACGACGAACGCCAACGGGACACCCTGCAATGACGGCGACGCCTGCACCTCCGGCGACACGTGCTCGGGCGCGGCGTGCGCCGGTGCGACGGTGGCCTGTGACGACGGCAACACGTGCACGGCCGACACCTGCGACTCGGCGACCGGCTGTCACTTCGCCGCGCTCACCGGCAACGCCTGTGACGATGGCGACGCCTGTACGGTCAGCGACGCCTGTGACGCCGGCGCGTGCGATGGCGACGTCCGCTCCTGCGACGACGGCAACGTCTGCACGACGGACTCGTGCGACTCGGCCACGGGCTGCGAGACTGAGAACGACGACGGGGCCGCGTGCAGCGACGGCTCGGCCTGCACCGCGGGCGACACGTGCGTGCAGGGTAGCTGTGCGGGCAATGCCGTCCTCTGTGACGACGGCAATGCGTGTACGACCGACGCCTGCGACCCGGCGACGGGCTGCACGGCCGAGTTCGAAAATGGCGCCGCCTGCGACGACGGCTCGGCGTGTACGGTCTCGGACACCTGCTTCGGAGGTGGCTGCCACGGCAAGTCGGTGGAGTGCGACGACGGCAACCCGTGCACCTTCGATGGCTGCGACAGCGCATCCGGCTGCGAGACCACGCCGGCAGACGGGCTCCCCTGCGACGATGGCGACGCCTGCACCGGCGGCGACCTGTGCGGCGGCGGCGGCTGCGCCGGCACCTCCGTCTCCTGTGATGACGGCAATGTCTGCACGTCCGATTCGTGTGACGCCGCCAGCGGCTGCCTCCATCGCGCCGAGGAGGGCCTAGCCTGCGACGACGGCAGCGCCTGCACCTCCGGCGACGCCTGCAGCGGCACGTCGTGCGTCGGGCAAGGCGTCATCTGCGACGACGGCAACCCGTGTACGGCGGACGCCTGCGACGTCGCGACGGGCTGCCTCACGACCTTCACCGATGGCGTGAGCTGTGATGACGGCAGCGCGTGTACCGCGACCGACACCTGTCTCGCGGGGGCCTGCGCGGGCCTCACGATCGCCTGTGATGACGGGAACGCCTGCACGGCCGACGCCTGTGACCCCGGCACGGGCTGCGTCGCGACGAACACCGACGGCGCCGCGTGTACCGACGGCAGCGCGTGTACGAAAGCGGATACGTGTGCTGGGGGCGCGTGTAAGGGCAAGGCAGTCGCGTGCGACGACGGTAACGCGTGCACGAACGACGGTTGCGATCCCGCGTCCGGTTGCACCACGTCACTCGTGAGCGCGGGCACCCCATGCACGGATGGCAATGCGTGCACCCAGAACGACGTCTGTGGCGGCGGTGTGTGCGCGGGCACGGGCGTCGTCTGCAATGACGGTAACTCGTGCACCGATGACGCCTGTGACGGCGGCACCGGTGCGTGTGTCACGACCAACGCCAATGGCCGCACGTGCTCCGACGGCTCGGCGTGTACCCATAACGACCAATGTTGGAACGGCGGCTGCTCGGGCACGGCCATCACGTGCAACGACGGCAACGCGTGTACGACCGATAGCTGCAACCCGAACACGGGCTGCACGACCGCGGCGCTTCCGAACGGCACGACCTGCAGCGACGGCAACGCCTGCACCGCCATCCCCTGTGCCTATCAGGTCACGGAGCGCTTCGGCATCGTGAACGCGCTCGGTACCCAATACAGTGTCACACCTTACGCGAACCACGGCTTCATCTTCGGCGGTTTCTTCGGTGGCGCCGACGCCGTGTTCACGTTCCTGCCGGGCTCCTACCTCGACATCCACCCGAACGGGACGGCGACCATGTACGCGGTCCTGAAGCTCACGAGCGGCCCCGCGGCCCGCATCGGCGAAGGCTGGACCGGCAGCTTGACCTTCAACTACCGCGGCAAGGGACCGGCTGGGCAAGGCTGGGGCGGACCGAAGCTCGAGCTCAAGAGCGGCTGGCAGCCCGCGAGCATCACGAACGAGTGGCGCTACTACGACCTCACGGCGGGCAAGCTGACCCGCAATGGCTCGGCCGACTACGCCTCGCTGACCCAGTACCCGGGCAACGGTCAGTATCCGCTTCAGATGGGCGCGCGCGCCAACGGCAAGAACCTGAACAACGGCATGTCGCAGTGGTACACCTACACCCACTACACCGCCGGAAAGGTCTACTCGTCGAAGGGTGACATCAACGTCGACCTGCCCGTCGGTACACCGCCGACCTGCCCGACGAACGACCAGTGCCTGAATGGGTCCTGCGTCGGGGTGCCGGTCTTCTGGTGTCAGTGAGGGCCCGGGCCCCCCGCTAGCGCGGGCGGGCCTACCTCCGACCGCACTCGACTCACGGAAAAGAGATGTCAGGCCCACCGGTGGTGAGCCGCCAGCGGAGGGCAACGGCCCCCGTGACGGCGTCGATCGGCTCGAAGTCGTCTTCTCCCGACACGGGCCAGAGCCCGGCGAGGACGAGATCGGTGCTGGGCCCGAAGACCAACTGAAGTGACGGACCGATGCGGACGCCTGGGAGCGCCGGGCGTTCGGACACCACGACCTCGGCGAGCATGCCGATGCGCACCCAGCCATCGTCGCCGATACGAGCGCCGATCGCGCCGCGTGCCGCGCCACACCACCCGTCGACAACCGCCCTCAGGGACTCCTCGTAGCGGCGTTTACGGTCGGGAAGCCAGGTCGCCGTGACCTCGGCGAAGATGTAGCTGTAGGGGAGCGGGACGACGCCCCAAAGATCGAGGTCGATCGCGTCATAACCTTCTCGGCGGGTGTCGCCGAGGTCGTGCGAATCGTAGGAGTCTTTCACGGGCAGCGGGCCGCGGAGATAGGGTTCGGTGCGGCGGTACTCGGCGGTGAACTCCAAAATGGGCAGTGAGAGGCGGATGCCGGTACTCACGGTGAAGAAGTCGGTTGCGCCGGTCGCCGCCGCCTGAAGTCCGGCCCACATCCAGAAGGGCTGCCCGTAACCGACGTAAGCGCTGGCCTTCAGGATGAGGCCCGCGTCGAAGCGGCCCGCCAAGAACCAACGTTCTTCGCCGTCGGGCCAGTCTGCCTTCGACTGGGCGGCGGCGCTTTCCGGTGGCGGGTGGCCCAGGAGGAGCCCGGCTGCGGCGGCGAGGTTGACTAACACGTGCTTTCAGACGGAGTGAAGCCGAATCGAGGTGACCTCGCTCGGTGCCAGGATGCGGATGGGAGGGCCCCAGAAGCCCGTGCCACACGAGACGTAGATCTGCGTGTGGTCGCCGTGGCGATGGAGGCCAGCGTTGTACGGATGGATGAGCTCGCCGAAGGCCGTGACCGGGAAAAACTGGCCGCCGTGGGTGTGCCCCGAGAGCTGAAGTCCGACGCCGTGCGCCGCGGCTTCGGTGATCGGGTTCGGGCGGTGGGCGAGGAGGATCAACTCCCGTTCCGGGTCGCGATCCTCAAGGGCGCGGCTCAGGTTCGGCTCGTGCTCGGGGACGAAGAGCGTCCCTTGGCGGTCCGGGATGCCGGCGAGGTCGAACGACGCGCCGCCAGGGCCCTTGTCGCCGATGACGACACGCGAGTTCACGAGTGTCGGGATGCGGAGCTTCTCGAGGAACGGAATCCAGTCACCGGCTCCCGAGTAGTACTCGTGGTTGCCGGTGATGAACCATGTCCCGTAACGCGACGTGATGCCCCCGAGCCGGGCGACGTCCGCACCGATGAGGCGCGGGGAGCCATCGACGAGATCGCCCGTGATGACGACGAGATCGGGCTTCTGTCGGTTCACGGTCTCGACGACCCCGTCGAGGAAACGGCCGTCGAGCATGGCGCCGATGTGCACGTCCGAGAGCTGGACGATCTTGAAGCCGTCCAGCGCCTTCGGGAGCCGTGAGAGCCCCACCGAGACCTCCTTGACCGCGACCTCTCCGAACGCGTTGCGAGTCCCGATGACGAAGAGCCCCCCAGCGGTACCGAGCGCCGCGCCGGCAGATGCACGCGCCAGGAACGCGCGCCGTGCGGGTTGAATGAGCCCGGTCGGCGCAGGCGCCACCGTCGGTGGAGCGGTCAAGGGCTTCGATGGCCCTGCGACCACCGTCGGACTCTCGGGCTGCCCAGGAGGCGACGGGATCGTCGCGGAGCGGCGTCGCAGTCGACCCGCGAGCCGTGCGCCCAGCGCGCCGACGTCGAGGACGAGGAGCATCGTCAGCAAGAAGGCCATGAAGCCCGCCCACGAGAACGCCACGATCGCGAAAGGTTGGGAGAACGACCGGTCGATATAGCGGCCGAAGATCATGCCAAGCGGGATCGACACGCACCCGGCGATCAGAATCGCGGCCGCGAGCCGGCGAAGGGCGCCGGTCATGCCCGTGTCGTTCACCAGGCGGCGCCATGCATAGCGGTGCGCGAAGTACAGGAGCGCCGTCCCTACGGTAAAGACGAGGGTGTAGAAGCCGTAACGCAAGGTGCCTCCCGCCACAGTGACGCGGCGTGTCCAGCCTAACCGAGCGCGGGCCATCCGCAACGCTTCGTAGGGTTCCAGAAACACTTCTCAACGAGACGGCGTGACCGAGGCCCCCACCGAGGTCGTTCCCGCTTCCCGCTGCGCTGACAAAGCCAGACGACACGGCCAAGCTTGACAGGCCAGTGACCATCGGTTCTAAAGCCGCCGTCGCTGGGCAAGTCCATGGCGACCCGGCCCTGGCCGTTTGGCGCCCGGGCGACCCCGCGGCATTCGGGCACC
>JADMJS010000387.1 GCA_018780435.1 Myxococcales bacterium | reverse complement strand
CTCGAAATACGGGGAGTATGTCTTCGGACTTGGAAGGGGCCGGGCGGGGCGCGGCCCGGTCAAATCTCCCACTTATTTTCGACCGAGCCCTAAACTCCGTCGTAGGCCGCCGCCTCGACCGACGACGTCACGAGCACCGCCCCGCGGGAGGATGGGACGGCCACCGCCTCGATGCGCTTGATCCCGCGTTGATCGAGCACCACGCGGACCCGCTCCGTCTCGACCGTCGCCTCTTTGCCGTAGCCCTTGGTGAATCTCATCACGAGGTTCACGTGATAGACGCGGGCGCACTTCACGTGGACCAGCTCATGCGTGTCCGGGTCGACGATGGTGTGCATCTCGTAGGGATCATCCATCCGGTCGCGGAGATGCGAGAGGTTGAATCGGATGATGTCGTTGAGCCCGTCGACGCCGGCGAGTCGCTGCTGGAGCGCATCGGACGAGAGCGTGACTTGTTTCTGGTAACGAATGACCGTCTCCGGGCGCCCATCGGTCGCCGCTCGGCCCTGATGGTCCATGTGCCTGAGCTCGCGGACGACGGGCTCCACCTTGGTTGCGTCCTGTATCGAGACCGACTCGCGGCATTCGCCGAGCACCTCGCCGGTGGTCTGATCGCGGACTTCGAGGCGCTTGTCGGGGAGCCAACGGGAGAAGAAGCTGCCAAGGCGCTGCTTGCCCCACTCTTTGATGCGGTCCTTCAAGATGTACGACAGCACCGCCAACGCGATGAATGTCACTGAGAAGGACGCCATCAGGGGCTGCATGAACAGCGTGACGACGACCGCGAAGAGCATGGCGAGCCCCGCGGCGACCATGCCTGTGACGTTGGTGACCACGACGCCCGACTCCGCTCGGCGGATATCCAAGTAGAGGACCGAGCTCATGATGCGCTTCAGCACGTGCCGCCGGTACGGCAGGGACTCGTTGTCGTCGTCGGGCAGGACGAAGCTCGGGTAGCCGCGACCCCGGCGGAAGCGGTACGCGGACACGGCGAGCTCCGCGAACGCGTGACGCACGGGCGTCAGCGCGTCGGTCCGCTCGAGCTTCAGCGTGGCATCGAGGAGCTCGACGACCCGTGTCGCCAGCTCCTCGACGTTGATGGCCGTAAACTCGTCGACCGCGTGAGAGACTTCTTCGATCTGGTCGTCGACGTGGGGGTGCTCGGAGAGGCCCGAGACGTCGCGTACGCGTCGCCAGACGATGTCCACCTCTTCCCGGAGTCGCATGAGCGTGGCCGCGAGCTCGGCAACCCGCGCGTCGCGCGTGCCGTTCGTGAGCTTCTCGACACCGCGGAAGCGCCGCTTCACTTCAGCGAACTCGTCGCGCAACGACGAGCGGAAGATGCAAGCCAGGAGCTTCAGTCGGTGGACGAGCGGCAGCGGATCGAGGCGCTCGCCCGCCAGGATCCGCTCGATCGGATGGGCGATCTCGTTGAACCAGCGGTCCGCCGGGCCGGGCTGAGCGAGCGCGTGCAGCGCGACCCGGGGCGTCTTGAGACGCGCGAAGGCGATGGTGTCTTCGTAGAAGCGAGCGGACGAGTAGCTGTACGACGTGATTCCGAGCGTGCGGGGCAAGAAGATGAACGCTTCGACGCCGTACCGCTGCTGCTTCAGTTGAGGGTCGATCTCGTAGGCGAGCTTGAGCTCGAGTTGGTTCGAGTCATGTTGTTCGAGGCGCCGTCCGAGCATCGTCGAGTGTGGACCTCCGGGCCCTGACGCCCGACTGGACTCGAGCGTGCTGCGGCGCCGACTCCGCGGCGCCTCTGGGCGCGGACGAGACCGCGCCTTGTGACACTAAGGTGACGGGACGGTGACAGCAAGTCTGGAGCCCTTTTTCGCCCGAAACTTGCCGAAATGTGACGGGGTTCTGGGGTGCCCGCTTGAGGAGCAGGCGCCAGCTTGGTTCACGTCGACGCGCCCAATTAGGCGACGCCGATGGCGCGCAGCCGCTCCATCAGCATGTCTTCGGCGCGGACGGGCGGGCCGAACGCGGGGTCCAGCGGCGTCAGGAGGCCGTCGGGGTGCGGGTGCACGAAGAAGGGCAGCGAGTAGCGCCCACCGTCGCTGACGTCCGGGTTCACGACCCGGTGAGTGGTCGAGGGCATCCGTCCCGCGGTCAGGTACTGCATCATGTCGCCGGTGTCGGCGACGAGCACGTTCGGCGGCACGACCGTCGGCGTCCAACGACCGTCGCGGGTCAGGAGCTCGAGGCCGGGTTTGGTGCTCGCCGGGAGCAGCGTGATGAGGTTGATGTCCTCGTGAGCCGCGGCGCGTACGGCGCCGGGAATGCGCCCCGAGGGCACGTCCGGGTAGTGAAGGACTCGGGCCACGGTGTTGCCGTCCTTGACGAGCGCATCGAAGAAGCCGGCGGGCAGTCCGAGGTAGTGACCGATCCCGCGAAGCAGGGTCAGTGCGACCTGTTCGCAGTTCGCGAAGTACTGCCGGAAGCGTTCACCGAACTCGACCACCTCCTCCGGGAAGCGGTTCGGCGGGACCTTCTCGGACAGCGCGAGGGGGTGGTCCGCCGGCAGGTCGCGGCCTAGCTGCCAGAACTCCTTGAGATCCGACACGTCTTGGCCCACCGCCTTCTCGACGCCGAAGGGCGTGAACCCCCGTTGGCGGCCGGACGCCACGTGCTCATAGCGGCGCTTGACCTCGTCCGGGAGACTAAAGACCCGAGCGGCGGCCTCGTAGAGACTGTCCAGAAATGCGGCATCGAGCGGGTGCCCCACGACCGCGACAAAGCCGAGGTCCGACAGCCCCTCCCCGAGCGCCCTCGCAAAACCAGGGAAGTCCGTGTCCGCCTGGCGGAGGTCGATGACGGGAAGATTGCTGATGACCGGGTCGCTCATGGGGCGCCTACTCCTCGATGGTCGCTTTGAACATCTCGAAGATCGCCTGATGGCCGGCCTCCGAGGGGTGAAAACACGTGATGTCGAACCAGAGCTCGGCGTCCGGCCCCTTGTAGCATCGGTTGGTCGTGTCGGCGTCAGGCCCGGTCGCGACGAAACCGTGACCACAGAACTGCTCGAGCATCATCACCATGTCGACCTGGTGCTTGACGGCGATGCGCATGAACTCTTCGAGGAGGTGCACCACGATCGCCGCTTGTGCTGCTTTGTCGGCCCACTCCTTGAACCCGGCGACCTCGGCCATGTTGATGTCGATGGCGCTCAGGTCGAACGAGCCCACGAAGGGGATCTCGATGGAGGCGGGTTTACACGCCGAGGTAATCCCAGAGCCGTCCGTGAACTCGAAGGGGTTGGCGTAGACGACGTAGACCCCGTTCGGGAAACGCCCAGGCTCCTTGAGCCACGCGATGGCGTCATCGAGGTAGTCGGCCGTCTGCTGCGCCTGCGCCATGAGCGCCGGATATCCGGCCGCGACCTCTTCAGGCGTCGCTTCGCCGCCCTTCTGAGTGATGGACGAGACGTCGTTGCCGCCCATGGTGAAGACGACCAGGGTGGTCTTGTCGGAGCCCCCCTCGGGGAAACACTGCGCGATCTGACTGCCTCCCTCGAGGAAGTCATCCGTGCGTGCGCCAAACTTGCTGCAGTTCTTGAAGTCGCCGGACTCCATCTGCAGGCTGCTGCCCTTGAACCCGACGTAATCCCAGGACTTCCACGCCCCCCAGCCGAAGAGATCCCCTTTGTTCAAGTTGAACTTGGTAGCGAGGTACTCGGCGAGGCGGTTTCGGTAGTAGTGGTCGTTCTCGGTAGGGACGAGGTGTTCGTCGTTCGGCGTGCCGACCGTCACCGAGTCGCCGAGGAAGACCACCTTCTGGACGCCGGTGATGGTCTGGTGGTTCGTCCCGGAGCAGTGGCTCCCGATGACCGGATTGAACTGGTCATAGACCGGAGCGGCCGCCTCGGACGGGCCGAGCCCGGGGAAACACGTCTCAGCGATGGTCTTTGGGCCGGTGTCGGCCTCGAGGACGTCCCCGTCGCTCGTGTCGCCTGTGCTCGTGTCGCCTGTACTCGTGTCGCCTGTACTCGCGTCGACCGTGCTCGTGTCGACCGTGCTCGTGTCGACCGTGCTCGTGTCGACCAGCCCCACGTCGATGACCGTGTCGATGGGATCCGCCACATCCGGGAGGGGCTCGACGTCGTCGAACCCGAGAGTGTCCGGGAGCGCCGTGACGTCGTGAGCACCGCCGGTGTCCGGGCTCGTGACAGCGATGTCCTGAACCACGTCGGCCGCCCCCGTCGCGTCGGACCCGCTATCGGCGACCGCGCCGACGACCACGTCATTTTCGGAACAGGCCAGGAGGAGGAAAAAGCCCGAAGCGCCGAGACGACGTGTAGCCATGACCATGTCCATCTCCTGAAGAAGCCGGCCGCGCACTGCGAACGCGTTCGACCGCGAGCGCGTTCAGTCGTCGAGCCGACGACCCTTGAGCTTACGGATCTCGATGCCCTGATCTTCCTCTACGAGGAGATAAGGCCGCTCCGTTCCCTCGAACTCCACATCGTAGGTCTTGTCGCCGAGGATGAGGCGCCGGTTCCGCGAGTCGAGGTTGAAAGTGCCCGTGTTCTCGACGACGAAGGGGTACGCGAGGCCGGGCTCGAAGCTGACCCAGACCGTGATGCGCATCCGGTCGTCCTTGAGCTTCTCCGGATCGACCTTATCGGCGATACCCGGCGTCTTCTCGTCGACGATGATTCGTTCGACGTGGAGCCCGAGTGGCCCAGCGTCGTCATCTTTGCGTTCCGCGGGCTTCAGCTTGCGCTCGAGGAGGGTGTCCTTGGAGAGATAGAGCTGCACGT
>JADMJS010000153.1 GCA_018780435.1 Myxococcales bacterium | reverse complement strand
CGAGGGAGCCACACTCAGACGCTGCTCCTCGACGGGACCGTCCTCGTCGCGGGCGGTAACACCAATGCCGGCCCCGTGCAGAGCGCTGAACGTTACAACCCGAGCACCGACTCCTGGACGAGCGCGAGCTCGATGTCGAAGGCTCGCGGAAACCATGCGGCGGCTCGTTTGCTCGATGGCCGTGTCCTGGTCGTCGGTGGTCAGTATGGGGTCGACCTCTATAGCCCCGCCTCCAACTCGTGGTCGACGATGAACGACATGAACGTCCCCCGAGTCTATACGAGCGCGACCGTGCTCAACGACGGCCGCGTCCTAGTGGCCGGTGGCATGGGGAGCACAGGTGTCCTCTCCTCGGCGGAGACCTTCAATCCGGCGACTGGGGCGTGGTCTCTCACGGGCCCCATGGCCGTCGCACGTTTCGGAGTCGGGATCACGGCGTTGCCGAGCGGCAAGGTCCTGATCGCGGGCGGCGAGGCCGCCGGGAACGTCAAACAGACGGCGACCGAGACGTTCGAGCCGAGCACCAACCTGTGGTCCACGGCAGGGTCGCTACGGGTCGGGAGGAGCTACTTCACGCTCACCTGGCTCGGCGGTGGCAGGGCGCTCGCTGTCGGAGGCTACGTCGACCAGCCTAACGGACCGACCAACACCGCCGAGATCTACAGCGAGACCTACTGCCCCTCCGCACCGAGCGGCACCGTTTGCGACGACGGCGACGCGTCCACCACGCGCGACGCCTGCAGCGCGACGTTCTGCGTGGGCACGCCCTTGGTGCAGACCGTCGAGAGCTATCGATGGGAGCAGAAGCTCCCCCCGAAGAAGCCGTCGGCGCGTTACGCCTACGCGACGGCTCAGCTCGGTAGCAAAGTCGTCCTCTTTGGCGGGATCGACTCGACCGGCCAGCTCGGTGACACCTGGGAGTGGGACGGAACCACGTGGACGGAGCGGGCGATCGGCGCCGGGCCGTCCGCTCGCTACTTCCACGCGATGGCCACCTTCGGCGATCGGATCGTCCTCTTCAGCGGGAAAGCCCCCGGCTTTCCACCGGACACCTGGGAGTGGGATGGCTCCACGTGGGCGCAGCGGTTCCCACAGAGATCCCCGCCTGCGCGCGACTACCACACGATGGCGCGTCGCGGCGCGCGGCTCGTATTGTATGGCGGCGAGAGCAGTGCCGGCCCGATCCTGAGCGATCTCTGGGAGTGGGACGGCTTCAACTGGACCGAACGTACTGGCCTCGGCAACTCGCCCGGCATTCGCTACAACCATTCGATGGCGCCGTTCGGGGAGTCAGTCGTGCTCACGGGCGGGGCTGGCGTGAACGACAACCCGCAGCCGGGTTTGTTCACCTGGAATGGCGGCGCCGATTGGGCAGCGTCCTTTGCCTCGGGCCCGGGTGCCCGGCGGCGAACCGCGGTGGCGTCTCTCGGGACCAAGCTGGTTCAGTTCGGCGGGACGGACGCGACCTACAACCTGGTCAACGACACCTGGGAATGGAACGGCACGTCGTGGGCCTCGAACACGACGAGCCCGAAGCCCCCCGCCCGCACGTCGCATACGCTAGCGTCGCTCGGGAAGGGCGCGGTGCTGTTTGGCGGCACGATCGGGAGCTCGCTCCTCAATGACACGTGGGTCTACCGCCCCGTCTTCGCTCAGGGATCGGACTGCGCCGAGAGCGGCGACTGCGGCTCCGGGTTCTGCGTGGACGGCGTATGCTGCAACAGCGTGTGCGGCAACGGCTCGAAGAGCGACTGTCTTGCATGCTCGACCGCAGCTGGCGCCGCCACGAACGGTGTGTGCGCTGGCTCGAATGGGAACGGGTGTGACGACGGTGACGCGACGACCAATCAAGACTCCTGCAGTAGTGGCTACTGCGGCGGGACCAACCTCTGCACGGGCGTCGTGTGCCCCTTGCCGGCGGACTCGTGCCACGAGGCTGGCGTGTGCAACCTCGGGACGGGGACCTGCTCACCCATCACGGTAAAGGCCGACGGGGCGGCGTGCAGCGATGGCGATGTTTGCACGCAGAACCACACATGCCAGGCCGGTGTGTGTGGCGCAGGCAGCCCCGTCACCTGCCAGGCTTCGGACTCCTGTCACGCTGCCGGATCCTGCAGCGCAGCAGTCCAGCCCTTCACGACGGCGGCCCCGCTCCTCCGAAGGCGCGAGTCGCATTCGGCCACGCGTCTCTCGAATGGGAAGGTGCTCGTCGTGGGCGGTTACGTCTATGGCCTCGGCTCGGTCCCCGATTGTGAGGTCTATGACCCGAGCTCGAGCTCGTGGAGGCAGGCGGCGAGTCTAACGCTCGGTCTCTACTACCACACGGCGACCCTGCTCCAAGGAGGGAAGGTTCTCGTCGTCGGCGGGAGAACCGAGGGTCAATCCGTTACGTCGGGGGCCCTGCTCTATGATCCGGCGACCGATCAGTGGACCAGCGCCGGCTCCATGTCGGTGCGCCGTTATCGGCACACGGCGACGCTCCTCCTGAACGGCAAGGTGCTCGTCACGGGCGGGACGGACGAGCTGAACACGCTCTATGTCAACTCGGACCTCTACGATCCCGCCACCAATACGTGGACGACCGCGGCGGCAGCGCCGGTGCCGCGATACCTGCACTCCGCGACGCGCCTCGCGACGGGCAAGATCTTGGTCGTGGGCGGCTCAGACAATACGACGACCCTGAAGCGCGTCGACGTCTATGATCCGATAATCAATACGTGGTCGTCAGCGGCGCCCATGCCAGTGGGACGCAGCTCTCACGCCATGATCAGCCTTTCGGACGGCCGAGTCCTCGTCGCCGGTGGCAACAACCATCTCGGGCACGTGCTCAGTGCGCTCACCTACCAGCCAACGACGAACACCTGGGCACCCGCCGGACAGTTGCCCGCCGGGCGAACGCGACCGATGGCCAATGACATCGGTGACGGACGCATCATGCTCATCGGATCCGCGACCGGCGCGCCCGAGCGGGCCGATATCTACGACATGGGTAGCAACAGTTGGTCCTCCGGTGGGAGTCGAAGCACCGTGTGGAATGACTTCACCGCGACCGCACTAGAGGACGGACGTGTGCTCCTCGCCGGCGGCAGCCGCGCCAATACCACGCTGGACTCGGCGGAGTTCTACAGCGTCACTGACTGCGCCGGCCCCGCTTTGGCCAACGGTACGGCCTGTCAGGACGGCGACGGCTGCACGCTCACGGACTCGTGCCAGAGCGGCACGTGCGTTGGTAGTGGCGTCATCACGTGTACCCCGAGCGACGCTTGTCATTTGGCGGGGACCTGCCAGCCGCTCCTGGGGTGTTCGAATCCGGTTGGTCCGAGCGGTGTGAGCTGCGACGACGGCGACGCGTGCACGTCCGCGGACACATGCACGGCGGGCGTGTGCGCCGGCGCGACTCCAGTGGTCTGCACGGCCAGCGACGGGTGCCACGACGCGGGCGTTTGTGATCCGGCTACCGGCTGCTCGAACCCGCCTTTGGCAAACGGCACGACGTGTAACGACGGGAGCCCCTGCACTCAGACGGACACGTGCACCGCGGGCGTCTGCACCGGCGCCGACCCGATCGTCTGCGCCGCGTCCGACCAGTGCCATGACGTCGGGACGTGTAGCGCCGCCATCAACCCGTGGAAGGCAACGGGGGCGATGGCGGTTAACCGGCGATATCACACCGCCACCCTCCTGCCGGGCGGGAAGCTGCTCGTGGCCGGCGGGTACTCGGGGCCGTCGGTCCTCATTCAGAGTGCGGAGCTCTACGATCCAAAGACCAAGGTCTGGTCGTCCGCGGGCGCGATGACCGTCGGGCGAGAGACGCACGCGGCCACGCTGCTCGCGAACGGCAAAGTGCTGGTCGTCGGTGGCATCGGAAGCACTGACTACCTCTCATCCGCGGAGGTCTATGATCCCGCCACCAATGTTTGGTCGAGCGCCGGATCGATGGCCAACGTCCACCCATTTCACACGGTGACGCTCCTCACGAGCGGCAAGGTGCTCATAGTCGGCGGGTACAGCCTACCGGAGATCTACGACCCGTCCACGAACACATGGTCAGCCACGAGTGCGACGGTGACGTCCCATATAGCTCACACCGCGACTCGACTCGGCGATGGAAGGATCCTGGTCGCTGGCGGATCTTTGGACGGAAGCGGGCTAGCGACTGCGAAATCGGAGATATTCAACCCCCTCACGAACACTTGGTCCGCCGTGCCGAATCTGGCGGAAGCCCGGATCTACCACCAGTCGGTCTTGCTCGAGAGCGGAAAGGTCCTCGTCATGGGCGGACAGAACCCCGGCGGGGCCATCGCTAGTGCTGAGCTTTACGACCCCGCCACGAACGCATGGTCCGCCGCCAAACCGCTGCCCAACGCGCGCCAATGGCATACCGCGTCGCTGAATACCGACGGCGACGTGATCGTCGTCGGCGGCTTCGGTCCCACTGGCCCCCTGTCGAGCGTCGTGACCTACTCGGTGGCCAATGACACGTGGACCGCGTCGGGGACCCTCGCGACGGCGCGCTACAACCACACGGCGACTCGATTGCAGACCGGGGCGACGCTCATCGTTGGCGGGCGCAACAGTGGGAGCACGCTGTCCAGCGCCGAACTCGACACCGCGACCACCTGCTCGCCGGGCCTGGCCAAAGCCAACGGCGCCGCGTGCTCGGACGGCAACAACTGCACGATCACGGACACGTGCCAAGCCGGCTCATGTATCGGCGGCGCCACCACGTCGTGCCCAGCCTCCGACACGTGCCACACGGCCGGCGTCTGCAGCCCGCTGACGGGTTGCACCAACCCCGTCGTTTCAGACGGCACCGTCTGCAACGACGGGAGCCTGTGCACACTGAACGAGACCTGTCGGTCCGGCACGTGCACACCCGCTAACGCCGTCATCTGCGCACAGCCCGACGGCTGCCACTTCCCTGGCGCCTGTGACGCCGCTACTGGCGTGTGTTCGAACCCGGCCAAGACCGACGGCGCGACGTGCGACGACGGGAGTCCCTGCACCGAGGCGGACAGTTGCTTGGCCGGAGCGTGCACGGGATCGAGCCCGGTCGTCTGCGCCCCAACGGATCAGTGTCACGCGGCCGGGACGTGCACCTCGCCGGGCTCGTACTGGAGCCTCGTGGGGGCGCTCTCGAAGGCCCGGACCCGCTTCACGGCTACGGTGCTGAAGGACGGAACCGTCCTGGTCGCGGGTGGTTACACCCTCACGGGCGTATCGCCGACGTCCGAGCTCTACAATCCCTCCACGAGGACGTGGGCCCCCACCGGCGACTTGAAAGTGGCCCGGGAGAGCGGGAAGGCGGCGCGTCTGCTCGACGGGCGCGTCCTGATGGTCGGTGGGGTGCCGACCAACGCGGCGACCAGCGTCGAGCTCTACAATCCCGCCACGAAGACCTGGAGCCTCGCGTCTCCCCTACTGGCCGCTCGCGCCCAACACACGGTGACACTGCTTCCGAGTGGGCGGGTCCTCGCCGCCGGTGGCCATTCGACCCCAACCGGCGGGAGCGCCGAGGTCTACGACCCCGCTCTGAACACGTGGACGGCGACGGGCAGCATGGGCCCGGCCCGCACGACGCACACGGCGACGCTCCTGAAGGACGGCCGGGTCCTCCTGGTCGGCGGAGCGTCCTCCGGCAAGACCACGGCGCTCTACACGCCCTGGAGCAACTCCTGGTCGGCCTCCGGTTCGATGGTGGTCGCTCGCTCGGAAGCCACGGCGACGCTCCTCGGCAGCGGTAAGGTCCTCGTGACCGGGGGCGTTTATGGCGCGGGCGACACGAGGACCGTCGAGGTCTACGATCCCGCCACCGGGACCTGGGCCACCGTGGCGCCGATGTCGAAAGGCCGTGCGGCGGCGTCCGCAACGCTGCTCTCGAGTGGGGAGGTCCTCGTCGCGGGCGGGGTGGTGGATTACAACAGCCCGTATGCATTGACGGAACGCTGGAGCGACGTGACGAACACGTGGTCTTTCGCGGGCTATCTGTCTGGCGCGCGCTCACACCATGAGGCCGTGCGGCTGGACGATGGCGTCGTGATCGTGGTCGGCGGGTACGGCGCGCCGAACCTCACGTCCGTCGAAGCGTATCGCGCCACTCACGTGTGCTCGAATCCGGCGAAGGCGGACGGCGAGACCTGCGCCGATGGGAACGCGTGTACGCAAGTGGACGCCTGCGTCTCCGGCGTCTGCATCGGGACGAACCCCGTCACGTGCGCCGCGCTCGACTCGTGTCACGTCCCTGGCCTTTGCGACGACGCGACGGGCACCTGCTCGACCGTCGCCAAGCCCGATGGCGCCTCCTGTGACGACGGCAACGCGTGCACGCAGACCGATCTCTGCGGCGCCGGCGTGTGTCAGGGATCGTCGCCGGTCACCTGCGCGCCAAGCGATCAGTGCCACTCGGCCGGGACATGCGACCCGATGACCGGCTGCACCGATCCGGTTCGTGAAGACGACAGCGCGTGTAACGACCAAAGCACGCTCACCAAGAACGATGTCTGCAAAGACGGCGAGTGCGTGGGCGTCCCGCTCTGCACGGGCGTCGTCTGCACGGCGTCGGACGCGTGCCATGTCGGGGGACAGTGTAATCCGACGACCGGGTCCTGCTCCTCGCCGAACGCGCCGGACGGGACCGCGTGTAACGACGGCGACGCACTCACGAAGAACGACGTGTGTACGGCAGGCACCTGTGCCGGCGCGTCTCTCTGTGACGGCGTCGCGTGTAGCGCCGCTGACGCGTGCCACGTCGCCGGGACGTGTACCCCAGCGACCGGCCTGTGCACGACGCCGGCCGCGCCCGACGGCACGCTCTGTGACGACCTGGATACGCTGACGGCGAGTGACGGTTGCGTCGACGGCACCTGCGTCGGACTCGGGCTCTGTACGGGAGTGACCTGCGCCGCGCTCGACGGTTGCCACCTCGCGGGCACTTGCGACAGCGCGACGGGCTCCTGCTCGAACCCCCTCGCCCCAGATTCGACCTCTTGCGACGACGGCGACACGCTGACCAAGGACGACGCATGTACGTCGGGCGCCTGTGGTGGCGTGGCGCTCTGTACGGGTGTCGTGTGCCACGCCAAGGACGCATGCCACGTGGTTGGCGTTTGCAATGAAACGACCGGTGTCTGCTCCGACCCGCCCGTCGCCGACGGCCTCGCGTGCGACGACGCCAGCGCGCTCACGAAGGATGACGTGTGCACGGCCGGCCTGTGCGGCGGTGTCCCGCTCTGCGATGGGATCGTGTGTGGCGCGTCCGACGCGTGCCACGCCGCCGGGACCTGCGACGCGCAGACCGGCCTGTGCAGCTACCCGAACGCACCCAACGGGACCCTCTGCGACGACGACGACGCGCTGACGAACGACGACCGCTGCCACGATGGCGAGTGCGTCGGCCTCGGCCTCTGCACGGGCGTCGTGTGCGCTCCGCAAGGCCCGTGCAAGGTCGCGGGGACGTGCGACACCTCGACGGGCATGTGCGATAGCCCGAGCGCGCCCGACGGGGCCGCCTGTGACGACGGCGACGCGGGCACCAAGACGGACGTCTGCACGAGTGGGAACTGCGCCGGGGTGCCTCTCTGCACGGGTGTGGTCTGCACCGCGAAGGACGCGTGCCATGTCGCCGGCACGTGCGATCCCGCCACCGGACTCTGCTCCGAGCCTGCGGCGCCGAACGGCGCGTCGTGCGACGACCAGAACCCGCTCACGAAGAACGACATGTGCACGGCGGGCACGTGCGCGGGTGCGCCCTTGTGCACCGGCGTCGTGTGCACCGCCATGAACGACTGCCGGCTCCCGGGCACGTGCAGCCCGACGACCGGGCTCTGCAACAACCCGAAGGCGGGCAACGGCAAGGCCTGCGACGATAGTGACGCCCTCACCAAGAGCGATCGATGCCTCGATGGGGCGTGTGCCGGTGTGCCGCTCTGTACGGGCGTGGTCTGCGCGCCGAGTGACGCCTGTCACATGGCGGGTGCGTGCAACGCCACCACAGGGAGCTGCACCGACCTTGCCGCGCCTGACCTGACCGCCTGCGACGACAGCGACGCGTTCACCAAGGACGACGTCTGTTCGAACGGCGTCTGCGCCGGCGTCCCGCTCTGCGAAGGCGTCGTGTGTTCAGCCAAGAGCATCTGCCACGCCGTGGGCAGCTGCAACGTGGCCACCGGCGTCTGTAGCGACCCCGTGGTGCCGGACGCCACCGCGTGCGACGACGGCGACGCACTGACCAAGGCCGACGCGTGCACCAGCGGCGTGTGTGCTGGCGTCCCGCTGTGCGCGGACGTGGTCTGCTCGGCGAAAGACGGCTGCCACCGCGCCGGCGCGTGCGACCCCACGACCGGCGTCTGTAGCGAGCCGCTGGCCGAAGACGAGAGCCCTTGTGATGACGGGGACTTCGACACGCTCTACGACACCTGCATGAACGGCACGTGCGCGGGCTTCGGCATCTGCACCGGGGTGGTGTGTCAGCCCATCGATGGTTGCCACCTCGCGGGTGTCTGTAGCTCCGGCACCGGCGAATGTACGAACCCGCTCGCCCCGAACGCGCGGCCCTGCGACGACGGCGACGCGACGACTCGGTCGGACGCCTGCGTCAACGGGGCGTGTATGGGTCTGCCGCTCTGCACGGGCGTCGTCTGCACCGCCAAAGACGCGTGCCACGTCGCGGGCGCCTGTGTCCCCGAGACGGGCCTCTGCACCGATCCGCCCGCGCCGGACGCGCAGCCTTGCAACGACGGCGACGCCGCGACCAAGGCCGATGTCTGCACCGGTGGCGTGTGCGGCGGGAAGCCGCTCTGCGACGGTGTCGTCTGTGCGCCTCTCAGCGCGTGTCACATCGGTGGCGTCTGCGATCCGGCGAACGGCGCGTGCTCGAACCCGAGCGCACCTGACGGGGCCACGTGCGACGACGGCGATCCCAACACCTCGGCCGACCGCTGCCAGGCGGGCACGTGCGTTGGTGTCGGCCTCTGCACTGCCGTCGTGTGCACTGCCAGCGACGCTTGTCACGTCGCCGGCACCTGTGACACGGCGACGGGCCTCTGTAGCAACCCGAACGCGCCGAACGCGCAGGCCTGTAGCGACGGCAACCCCGCGACCAAGGACGACCGCTGCGTCAGCGGCTCCTGCGTCGGGGTACCGCTCTGCACGGGCGTCGTCTGCGTGGCGTCGGGCCCGTGCCGCACCGCAGGGACATGTAATCCGGCGACCGGGACATGCACGAGCCCCTACGCGCCGCTGGGTACGGCTTGTGACGACGGCGATGCGCTGACCAAGGCCGATGTCTGCGTCAAGGGTGCGTGCGTCGGCGTCCCGCTCTGCTCGGGGGTCACCTGTGCGCCACTCGGTGCGTGTCACCTCCCAGGCTCGTGCGACGCCTCGACCGGCGCCTGTTCGACACCGCTGGCGCCCGAAGGGAGCCTCTGCGATGACGGCGACGCCTTCACGAGCGGCGACCGTTGCCAAGGTGGGCTGTGCGTCGGCACTGGGCTCTGTACCGGCGTGACGTGTGCAGGCGCGGGCCTCTGCCACGCACCGGGCGTCTGCGATGGCGCGACCGGTTCGTGCTCCGCGCCGACGCCCCTCACCGGGATCGCGTGTGATGACGGCAACATCGCGACCAAGGACGACGTCTGCACGAGCGGCGCGTGCACCGGCGTCCCGCTCTGCGATGACGTCGTGTGCACGGCGCCCGACGCCTGCCACGTCGCCGGTGTCTGCGATCCGCTGACGGGCGCGTGTACGAACCCCGCCACGGCCGACGGCACGCAATGCGACGACGGCGACGCGCTCACCAAAGCCGACATCTGTACGAGCGGCGACTGCGTCGGCGTGTCACTCTGCACCGGCGTAGTCTGCACGCCGCTCGATCCGTGCCACGATGCGGGCGTCTGCGACGAGTCGACCGGCGCCTGCGACGACCCACCGGTGCCCAACGGCAAGAACTGCAATGACGACGACCTCTACACGAACGACGACCACTGCCAGGATGGGCTGTGTGTCGGCGTCGGGCGCTGTACCGGCGTCACCTGCACGGCGCTCGGACCGTGCTACGCCGTGGGCGTTTGCAGCTCGGAGACCGGCGTGTGTAGCCACCCCTATGCCGCCATCGGGACGGCGTGCGATGACGGCGACCCGACCACCAAGGACGATTCTTGTAACGAGGGCGTGTGCGCAGGAGCCCCGCAGTGTGCTGGCGTCGTGTGCACTCCGAAGGATGCCTGTCACGTGGCCGGCACCTGCGACGTGGCGACGGGCCGCTGCGACGAGCCCAACGCGGCGGACGGCACGATCTGCGATGACAAGGACACCCTGACACGTGACGACGCCTGCGGATCGGGCATCTGCGCCGGCGTGCCGCGTTGCTTCGGTGTGGTGTGTACCGCCAAAGACGCCTGCCACGTCGCTGGGACCTGCAACGGCGAGACGGGGCTCTGCGACGATCCGCCGGCCAAGAACAACACGCCGTGCGACGACGGCGACGCGGCGACCAAAGTCGACCTCTGCACGGGCGGAACCTGCGTCGGCGTGCCCTTGTGCACCGGCGTCGTGTGTGCGGCACAAGACGGCTGCCACGCCGTCGGCGCGTGTGATCCAGGCACCGGGACGTGCAGCCGCCCGCCCTTGCCGGACGCGACGACGTGCGATGACGGTGACGCGCTCACTCGCGACGACGTCTGCACGCTCGGCGTGTGCGCGGGGCGTCCGCTTTGCGACGGCGTGTCGTGCGTGGCGAGCGACGCGTGCCATCTCGCGGGCGTGTGCGATCCCATGAGCGGCGCGTGCACCACGACGGTCGTGGTCGACGGGACCTCGTGCGACGACGGCGACGCCCTCACGTCGGACGACCAGTGCCAGGCCGGCACCTGCGTCGGTGTGGGGCTCTGCACCGGGGTCGTCTGTACGGCCCAGGACGCGTGCCACCTCGCGGGCACCTGTGACTCCGCGACCGGGCTCTGCAGCCACCCGATCGCAGCGAACACGCAGACTTGCGACGACGGCGACGCGCTCACCAAGGCGGATCGGTGCGTCAGCGGGACGTGTGTTGGTCTTCCGCTGTGTGCCGGCGTCGTGTGTACGGCATCCGGGCCGTGCCGGGTCGCAGGGACCTGTAGTCCATCGACGGGCGTGTGCTCGAACCCAGCGGCGCCGACGGAGACGGCCTGTGACGATGGTAACGCGTCCACCAAGTCCGATACGTGCACGAAGGGCACTTGTGCTGGCGTACCGCTATGCACGGGGGTCGTGTGTGCTCCGAAGGACGGCTGCCACCTCGCGGGTACCTGCGACGCCCTTACGGGGCTCTGTTCGAACCCAGTCGCGTCCAACGGGGCGGCCTGTGACGATGGCGACGCTTTGACGATCGGCGATGCCTGTCACGCCGGTTCTTGTGTCGGTACGGGCCTTTGTACCGGAGTTGCCTGCGCGGGCAGTGGTCCTTGTCACGCCCCGGGAACGTGCAACACGGCGACGGGCTTCTGTTCGGCGCCCGTCCCGCTCACTGGCAACACCTGCGACGACGGGAACACGTCCACCAAGGACGACGCCTGCGAGAGTGGGACCTGCGCCGGTGTTCCGCTGTGCACCGGCGTCGTCTGCGCTGCGGTCGATGCATGTCACCTCGTCGGCACGTGTGATGCCGCGACGGGCACCTGCACGGCGCCGCTGGCGAGCGATGGCACGAGCTGCGATGACGGTGACGCGCTCACTAAGACGGACGTGTGTGGGGGCGGCGCGTGCGCAGGGGTGCCGCTGTGTACGGGCGTCGTCTGCGCGCCCGAGGATGACTGCCATGAGACCGGCGTGTGCGACGTGGCCACGGGCGCGTGTCAGCCGGTCCCCGTGACTGACGGGAGCTTCTGCGACGACGCCGATCCGCTCACGAACGACGACCAGTGCCAGGCCGGCGTGTGCATCGGCTTCGGTCGCTGCACGGGCGTCGTGTGCGCGGCCCAGGACGGTTGTCACGTCGCTGGGAGCTGCGACTCCGCCACGGGCGCGTGTAGTCATCCGTTCGCGGCCACTGGCGTCGCCTGTGACGATGGCGACGCGGCGACCAGAGCCGACATGTGCGCTAGCGGCGCGTGTGCGGGCGTCCCGCTGTGCCAAGGTGTCGTCTGTGCCCCGAAGGACGCGTGCCATGTCGCGGGGACCTGCGATCCCGCCACCGGCGTTTGCACGGAACCGCCAATGACTGACGGTGCTGGCTGCGACGACGGTGACTCGCTGACGCGCGACGACGTGTGTGAGGCCGGCGTGTGCGTCGGTGTGCCGCGCTGTTTTGGTGTTGTGTGCAACGCGAAGGACGCATGCCACGTCGCCGGGTCGTGCAACCCCGACACGGGGCTGTGCGATGACCCGAACGCCAAGAACACGACCCCGTGTGACGACGGCGACGCCGCGACCAAGGCGGACCTTTGCACCAACGGCACGTGTCAGGGCGTGCCGCTCTGCGCGGGTGTCGTGTGCCTCGCGAGTGACCGGTGTCATCTTGCGGGGACGTGCGATCCGGGGACCGGGCTCTGTTCCGATCCTGCCGCAGCCGATGGTGCCGTGTGCGATGACGACGATTCCCTGACGATCGGGGACGTGTGCGTGAGCGGCGAGTGCGCGGGGATGCCGCGCTGCCAAGGCGTCACCTGCAGCGCGAGTGGGCCGTGCCGCCGCGTCGGCGCGTGTGACCCAGTGACGGGCACCTGCTCGTCACCCGTCGCGCCGGACGGCACGGGCTGCGATGACGCCGACGCTTTCACGGCGGGTGACCACTGTCAGTCGGGGGTGTGCGCCGGGGATGGGCTGTGTACGGGGGTGGTGTGTACCGCCTCGGACGCGTGCCATCTGCCCGGTAAGTGCGACTCCGCGACCGGTCTCTGCAGCAACCCGGCGGCGCCGAGTGCGACCGCGTGCGACGACGGCGACGTCCTGACGACGGGCGATCGGTGTCACGCTGGGAGTTGCGTGGGCTTCCCGCTCTGCGCGGGCGTCGTGTGCGCGGCCCCCGGGCCATGCCGCGTCGCCGGCTCGTGTGATCCCGCGACGGGCGTCTGTTCGAACCCGCCGGAGCCGGATGGTGGCGCCTGTGATGACGGTGACGCACTGTCCAAGGAAGACGCCTGTGTGAGTGGTGAGTGTACGGGCGTGCCGCTCTGCGACGGCGTCGCCTGCGTGGCGCAAGACGGCTGCCATTCGGCGGGCGTGTGCGTGGCCGCGACGGGCCTCTGTACTAACCCGAGCGCGCCGGATGGGACGCCGTGCGACGACGACGACGGCTTCACGAGTGACGACCAGTGTCAGTCGGGCGGCTGCGTTGGGATCGGGCTCTGCACGGGCGTGACGTGTGCGGCGGCCAAGTGCCACGGGGCGGGAGTCTGCGCCACGGCGACGGGCGCGTGTGGCGATCCGATCCCGCTCAGCGGCACGACCTGCGACGACGGCGACGCGTTCACCAAGGGTGATGTCTGCTTGGCCGGGACGTGCGCGGGGGTGCCACTCTGCAGTAACGTCGTGTGCACCGCCGCGGGCGCGTGCCGGCTCGCCGGGACGTGTGACCCAGCGACGGGCCTGTGCTCGAACCTGTCCGCGCCGGACGCCACGGCGTGTGATGATGGCGACACGCTCACCAAACAAGATCGTTGTACTCAGGGCGCTTGCGGCGGCGTGCCGCTCTGCACCGGCGTGGTGTGCGACGCGAAAGACGATTGTCACGACGAGGGTGTCTGCGACGCGGCCACGGGGGCGTGCACCGAACCGGTGCTGGCCGACCTGACGCCGTGTGATGACGGCGATGTGCTCACGAGCGACGACCGCTGCGAGGCAGGCGAGTGCGTTGGGTTCGGTCGCTGCACCGGCGTCGTGTGCACTGCACTGGGACCGTGCCACGACGCTGGCACGTGCGACACCGCGACGGGCGCGTGCGACCACCCACTCGCGGCGTCGGGGACGCTCTGCGATGACGGAGACGTATCGACGAAGGGCGATTCCTGTAGCGACGGCGTGTGCGGCGGCCTGCCGCTCTGCGCCGGTGTCGTGTGCGGCGTAGCGGACGCGTGTCACCTCCTTGGGAGCTGCGACCCCGCCACGGGGACGTGCTCGAGCCCATCTGTCGCGGATGGGACGGCCTGTGACGACGCCGATGGCCGTACGCGAGACGACATCTGCGAAGCGGGCACCTGCATCGGCGTTCCGCGCTGCTTTGGGGTCGTGTGCACGGCCAAAGACACGTGCCACGTCGCCGGGACGTGTAACGGCGATACGGGCCTCTGCAACGAGCCTACCGCGCCGAACGGCACCCTCTGCGACGACGCGGACGGGCTCACCAAAGCGGACATGTGTAACAGCGGCGTGTGCGCGGGGGTGTCCCTGTGTACGGGCGTCGAGTGCGTGGCGGCGGACGCGTGTCATGTGGCAGGCGTGTGCGACGCGGCCACGGGCACGTGCAACAGCCCCTTGGCAGAGGATGGCGTATCTTGCGACGACGGGGACTCGCTCACGAAGGCTGACGCGTGTAGCAGCGGCGTCTGCGCGGGTGTTCCGCTCTGCGCGGGCGTTGAGTGCATTGCGTCGGACGCGTGTCACGTGGCGGGCGAGTGTGATGCGGCGACGGGGACGTGCAGCAGTCCACTCGCGGAAGACGGCGTCTCGTGTGACGACGGGGACGGGCTGACCAAGACCGACGCCTGTGACACCGGCGTCTGTGTGGGCGTGCCGCTCTGCGTGGACGTCGAGTGCACGGCGGGCGATGCGTGCCATGTGGCAGGCGTGTGCGACGCCGCCACTGGGACGTGCAGCACACCGCTGTCGCCCGATGATCAGGCGTGCGACGACGGGGACGCGCTCACGAAGGCGGACGTGTGTACGAATGGGGTTTGCGCGGGCGTCTCGCTGTGCGCGGACGTCGTGTGCGTGGCTGCCGACGCGTGTCATGGGGCGGGTGTGTGTGACGTGGCCACCGGCACGTGCAGTAGCCCGCTGGCGCCGGATGGTACGGCGTGCGAGGACGGAGACGACCTGACGAAGACAGACGTGTGCACAAGCGGCGCCTGTGCCGGCGTGCCACTCTGCACCGACGTCACTTGCGTGGCGGCGGACGAGTGTCATGTGGCCGGCGAGTGCGACCCGGCGACGGGCGTATGCGACAGCCCAGCGGGGATCGATGGGACGCTCTGCGACGATGGCGACGCCTGCACTGAAGCGGGCGCGTGCGTCGACGGCGCGTGCGTCACGGGCAAGCCGATCGAGTGCTTCGCGGAGAATGACTGCTACGACGTCGGGGTCTGCGATCCCGCCACCGGCCTGTGTTCGGCTCCGCCGAAGGCCGACGGGGCAGGGTGTGACGATGGCGAGGCGTGTACGAACGACGATCAGTGCACTGAGGGCCAGTGTCAGGGGACGGCGTTCGGCTGCGATGACGGGAACCCCTGCACGGCGGACTCGTGCGTCACGGGCGAGTGCGTACACACCGCGCAGGCGGGCGCGTGCAGCGACGGTGACGCGTGTACGGACAATGACGCGTGTGACGGTAGTGTCTGCGTCGGGACGGCCGTGCTCTGCGACGACGGCGACCCGTGTACGACGGACCTCTGCACCGCGGCCGGGTGTACGCACGCGTCGAGCTCGGGCCCGTGCGACGACGGCGACGGCTGCACCGTGGATGACACCTGCGGGGCAGGGGGCTGCGCGGGGACGGCGAAGGCGTGTGACGCCGGCTTCGTCTGCGAGGCGGGCGAGTGCGCCGACACGCAATGCCGAATCTGTGGCGACGACACGGACTGCGCTGCCGGCGCCGACTGCGTCACGATCGGCGGCGAAGGCCGATGTCTCCGAAACTGTTCGGAATCCGGGGCCTGTCTCGACGCGGAGACCTGCACCACGGACGCCGACGGCCAGCGGCATTGTTACGAGATGGACGACGGGCCATGTGGTGCGCCCATCGCGCCGAACGACGACGTTGGGACCATCGTGGAGGCCGAGAGCGACGTTCAGGCGGGCGGCGACGTCGTCATGAACGACGTTGCCTCCGGGAGCGACGCGTCCGACGTCGCGGCGGGCGGTGCCGATGAAGGCGGCTGTCAGTCGGGCGCGTCGGGTTCGTCGCCCCTGGCCGCCCTGCTGCTGGCGGGCTTGGCGCTTGGCGCTCGGATGAGACGGCGCCGAGGTGGATTGCGGTAGCAGGGTAGGGAGGAGCGCCAGCACGAGAGCGGTCCCCTCCGGCGTCCGCTCGACCTACTTCCGGTCGAGGTCCATGACCTTGGCCCACGCTTTGGCGAAGTCCGCGGCGAAGCGGGCCTTGGCGTCGTCGGTGGCGTACGCCTCGGCGACGGCGCGGAGCTCGGAGTGCGAGCCGAAGATGAGGTCGACGGGGGTCGCGGTCCACTTGACCTGGCCGGTCTTCCTGTCCTTGCCCTCGTAGATCCCTTCGCTGCTCGTCGACTTCGACCAGAGCGTCGAGAGGTCGAGGAGGTTCACGAAGAAGTCGTTCGTGAGCGTGCCGGGGCGTGCGGTGAAGACGCCGTGGCGGGTGCCGCCGCTGTTTGCGTCGAGCACACGCATGCCGGCGACGAGGACGGCCATCTCCGGGACGGTCAGCCGAAGCTGCGCGGCGCGGTCCACGAGCATCTCCGCGGGCGAGAGGCGGCTCTCGGTGCTGAAGTAGTTGCGGAAGCCGTCCGCCGTGGGCTCGAGCGCCTCGAAGGACGCGGCGTCGGTTTGTTCGCTTGTCGCGTCGGCACGTCCCGGCGTGAACGGGACTTTGACCTCGAAGCCGCCCTTCTTGGCCGCATCTTCGATGGCGGCCGCGCCGGCGAGGACGATGAGGTCCGCGAGGGAGACCTTCTTGCCGCCCTTCGCGCCCTTGTTGAACTCGGCCGCGACGGCTTCGAGCTTCGGGAGCACCTTCGCCAGGACCGCGGGATCATTGGCCTCCCAGTCCTTCTGCGGTGCGAGCCGGACGCGCGCACCGTTGGCTCCGCCACGCAGGTCGGACGCGCGGTAGCTGCCCGCCGACGCCCACGCCGTGCGGACGAGCTCACTGTGGCTCAGGCCCGACGCTATGATCTTGCCCTTGAGGGTAGTGGCGTCCTTGTCGTCGATGAGCTTGTGATCGACGGCCGGGAGCGGGTCCTGCCAGGTGAGGGCCTCCTTCGGGACGTCCGCGCCGAGGTAGCGAAAGCGCGGGCCCATGTCGCGGTGCGTCAGCTTGAACCAGGCGCGAGCGAACGCGTCAGCGTACTGGTCGGGGTTCTTCCGGAAGCGCTCGGCGATCTCGCGGTAAGCCGGGTCGAACTTCAGCGCGAGGTCCGTCGTGAACATGATGGGCGTATGGCGCTTCGACGCGTCATGCGCGTCCGGAACCATCCCTTCTCCGCCGGCGTCCTTCGGGATCCACTGGATCGCGCCGGCCGGGCTCTTCGACTCGACCCACTCGAACCCGAAGAGGTTGTCGAGGTATTGCGTGGTCCACTCGGTCGGACTCGCTGACCAAGCGCCCTCCAGGCCGGAGGTGATGGTGTCCTTGCCCTTGCCGGTGCCGCACTTGTTCTTCCAGCCGAGGCCTTGGTCCTCGATGGGGGCCGCGGTCGGCTCCGCGCCGACGCAGTCATCCGGCTTCTTCGCGCCGTGGGCCTTGCCGAAGGTGTGGCCACCCGCGATGAGCGCCACGGTCTCTTCGTCGTTCATCGCCATGCGGCCGAAGGTCTCGCGGATGTCGTTGGCGGCCGCGAGTGGGTCGGGCTTGCCGTTCGGGCCCTCCGGGTTCACGTAGATGAGGCCCATCTGGACCGCGCCGAGTGGCTTCTGGAGCTTGCGCCCCTCGCTGTAGCGCTTGTCGTCGAGGAACTTCCGCTCAGGACCCCAGTAGGTCATGTCGGCTTCCCAGTCGTCCTCGCGACCGCCGGCGAAGCCGAAGGTCTTGAAGCCCATCGACTCGAGCGCCACGTTGCCCGTGAGGACCATGAGGTCGGCCCAAGAGATCTTGCTGCCGTACTTCTGCTTGATGGGCCAGAGGAGGCGGCGCGCCTTGTCGAGGTTGACGTTGTCAGGCCATGAGTTCAGGGGCTCGAAGCGCATCTGACCGCCGTCCGCCCCGCCCCGCCCATCGGTCGTGCGGTAGGTGCCGGCGCTGTGCCACGCCATTCGGATGAAGAAGGGCCCGTAGTGCCCGAAGTCGGCCGGCCACCAGTCCTGCGACGTGGTCATCAGCGCCTTCAGGTCCTTCTTCAGCGCGGCAAGGTCGAGCGTCTTGAAGGCGGCGGCGTAGTCGAAGTCGGCGCCTAGGGGGTTCGAGGTGGCCGAGTGTTGGCGCAAGGGCCGAAGGTCGAGACGGTCAGGCCACCAGTCCTGCACGGTCGGCGGCTTCTCCTGTGCGAAGGCGGCGGTCGTCGTGAGGGCAGGCGCCGAGAGCGCCATCGCCAGAGCCATCGCAATTGCCTTTTGTCGCTGCATGTCGATTCTCCTCTGTCCGTGTCCAAGGTTACGCGGGCAAGGTAGAGGTCGACCGCTCAGCGGGCTAAGTCACTGTCGCTATGGGGCGCATAGGCTGGGCCTATGGCGCGCCTCGATGGGGGACGTCTTGCCAGAGTTGCTAGCCCCGACAACCAGGTTCACTTGGCCGAGCTCATCGACCCGGAGGTGGTGCAAGCCTTGATAGTTCTTGATTTGGAGTGCTCTCAACATGGCCTCGTGGACGTTGCCACGGGTAGGAGAGCGATGTCAGAAGTTCCCGGAGGGAGGTCTTTAGGGGGCCGCCGGGGCCGCGGGAGCAGCGGCCGGAGCCGCCGGAGCAACGGCCGGCGCTGCGGGAGCCGCCGGAGCGGGCGCCGCCGCCGCAGGCACAGCCGCCGGCGGGTTGTCGACGCCCGTCGGGACCGAGCCCGGGGCGCGGGCGAGGACGACCGTCTTGGCTTCGAAGGCGGCCTTGCGGGCGGCTTCGGCGGCCGTGGCGTTCTCTTCTTGGCGCAGGACCATCGTGTCGGTCTCGGGGTTGATCTGCCCGCGGTAGCCGAGGTCGGTGGCCGTGATGACGAAGAAGATGGCCATGAAGACGATGGACGAGATGAAGACCAGGCGGTTGAACGGGCTGTCCCACTTCAAGTGCATGAAGTAGGCGCAGACCATGAACGCCTTGATGATCGCCACGAACATCGCCACGTAAATGGCGATGGGGCCTAGGCCAAGCGTGCTCACCCAGACGGTGATGACCGTCAGGACTAGAAGCGCTCCGAACACCCCGAAGTACATGGACAGCGGGCTGATGTGCTCGTGGGGATGGCCGTCATCATGGTGATCGCCACCATGAAGAGCAGGACCAGGCGACGCAGTCGAATGTGGAGTTGCCATGAGTGCGGCTCCGCTCACTTCACGAGATAGAGGAGTGGGAACAGGAAGATCCAGATGAGGTCGACGAGGTGCCAGTAGAGGCCCACGTATTCGACCGGGCTGAAGTACTTCGGATGGAAGTGGCCTTTACGCGCGCGAAGCCAGATCCAGGCGAGGAGGCCAATGCCCACGAGGACGTGGAGACCGTGCATGCCCGTCATGATGAAGTACACGCCGAAGAAGATGCCGGCGGACTTGGCGTCCATCTGACCGGACTTCGGAATGTCGCAGTGTTCCGAGAAGATGCGGCCGCCGAGTGCGTCGAGCTTGAAGTTGCCGGCCTCATCCTTGAGCGGCAGACCGTAGTAGTCGCCCGGGAGGAGGCAGTGGTGCACCTTCGCGCTGTACTCGAAGTACTTCACGACGAGGAAGCAGCAGGCGAACAGAATGGTCAGAATCAGCTGGATGCTGAGCTGCTTCTGATTACCCGTCTGTGCGGCCCGGACGGCGAGCGCCATCGTGAGCGAGCTCGTGATGAGGACGACGGTGTTGATGCCGCCCATCTTCCACGAGAGGTGCTCGTGCGCCGCGAGGAAGGTCTCCGGGTAGAAGAACCGAAACGCGGCGTACGCCATGAAGAGCCCTGCGAAGAACAGGATCTCCTGCGCGATGAAGACCCACATCCCGAGCTTCGACGCGGACCGCTGCTCTGCGGCCGTGTGGAAGTGGTGCTGCACGTAGTCGGGATGTGCGTGGTCGTGTGAGCTCATGAACTTTCTCTCTTCGTCAGATGAGGAGCCAGGTCCGGGTGGCGCGTCCGGTCACCGGAGGCATGCTCCGGTCACCGTCAATGCGCAGCTTGCGCCGACTTGTCGATCTCCGGGAACTCGTAAGGACCGTGGGTGCAGACAGGCTGACCCTCGAAGTTGTGCTCGATGGGCGGTGTCGCCGTGAGCCACTCCATCGACACGCCACCCCAGGGGTTGTGCGGCGCGCGCACGCCGGCCTTGCGGAGCGACGCGAGCAGATAGCCGAGCGTGATGAAGAGCCCGATGGCGAGGATGTAGGAGCCGCCCGTCGACATGTGGTGCCAGAACTTGTAGGTGCCCTGCAGCGACTCGCTCACGCGGTCATAGGCGTGGTAGCGGCGGGGCATGCCCTGGCTGCCGAGGAAGAACTGCGAGAAGAAGGTCATGTTGAAGCCGATGAACACCAGCACCGACGCGAACTTGGCAACCTTCTCGTTGTACATGCGGCCGGTCATCTTCGGCCACCAGTGGTGGAGCCCGCCGATGAACGCGATGACGAGACCACCCATCATGACGTAGTGAAAGTGCGCCACGACGTAGTAGGTGTCGTGGAGGTGCACGTCCGACGCCAGGGTGGCGAGCGGCAGACCCGTGAGGCCACCGATGGTGAACGTGAAGATGAAGTAGAGGCCGTAGAGCATCGGCGTCGTGAAGCGGATGGAGCCCTTGTAGAGGGTCGCCACCCAGCCGAAGACCTTGATCGCGGTCGGGATGGCGACCGCGAAGGTGATGCCGGAGAAGATGGTCGAGCTGAGCTCGGACTGCCCGGACACGAACATGTGGTGGCCCCAGACGAGGAAGCCGATGACCGCGATGGCGACCGAGGAGAAGGCGATGGCCTTGTACCCGAAGATGCGCTTGCGGCTGTGAACCGTCAGCAGCTCGGAGACGATGCCGAAGCCCGGGAGGATCATGATGTACACGGCCGGGTGGCTGTAGAACCAGAAGAAGTGCTGGTAGAGCACCGGGTCGCCACCAAGGGCCGGGTTGAAGATGCCGAAGCCGAGGAGGCGCTCGAACACGAGCAGGAGCAGCGTGATCGCGAGCACCGGCGTCGCGAGGACCTGGATGACCGAGGTCGCGTAGAGCGCCCAAACCATCAGTGGCATGTCCATCCAGCGCATGCCCGGGGCGCGCATCTTGTGGATCGTCGCGATGAAGTTCACGCCGGTCAGGATGGACGAGAAGCCCAGGATGAAGGCGCCGAGTGTGGCCGCGATGATCGCGTTGCCGTTGTCCGAGGGGCCGATGGAGTAGGGGGTGTAGAAGGTCCAGCCGGTGTCGATGGAGCCAGCGAGGATCGAGAAGATCAGGAATGCCGAGCCGAGGAGGTAGATGTACCAGCTCGCGAGGTTCAAGCGGGGGAAGGCAACGTCCTTGGCTCCGAGCATGAGCGGCAACAAGAAGTTGCCGAGCGCGGCGGGCACCGAGGGAATGATGAACACGAACACCATGATGGCGCCGTGCAGCGTGTAGACCTTGTTGTAGTTGTCACCGCTGAAGAGGTCGCCCTCCGCCGTGAGCAGCTCCGTCCGCACGAGGAGGGCCATGATGCCCCCGATGAGGAAGAAGAAGAGCACCGCAACCAAGTACATGAGGCCGATGCGCTTGTGGTCTAGCGTCAGCGCCCAGGTCAGAAACCCCTTCCGGGAGAGGTAGTTCTGTTCGCCTTCGTTTCCGTAGCTTCCAGACATCTGCGTTCTCCCTACTTGCTCAGCGTCTTCATGAATTCGATGAGCGCGATCATCTGCTTGTCCTTGATCTTGCCCTTGAACGACGGCATGCGAGGCTGGAAGCCCTGCACGACCTTCGCCCCTGGAATCTCGATGGACTCGCGGATGTAGTTGTCATCGACGGGGAGCTGCGAGCCGTCCGAGAGCGTCTCGGTCTTGCCGTAGAGGCCGAGGAAGGTCGGGCCCGTGTTGCCGCTGCCGTCGTCGCTGTGACACTGATTGCAACCGAAGCTCTTGTAGAAGATCTTGCCTGCTTCCGCCGGCGAGGTGCCCGGTGGGACGCCGCCCGTCTCGCGCCACGCTTCGAAGTCGGCAGCGGACTTGACCTGAACACGCGTGATCATGCGCGAGTGGTCTTTGCCGCAGTATTCGGTGCAGAAGACGTTGTACTCACCCGGCTCGGTCGCTTCGAACCAAGCCACCGTGTAGCGGTTCGGAAGTACGTCCTTCTTGACTCGGAACTCGGGCACGAAGAAGGAGTGGATGACGTCCGAGGAGGACATCGTCAGCTTGACCGGGGTGTTGACCGGGACGACGAGCTCGCCCGTCGTGATGCCGTCTTTCGGGTAGTCAAACTGCCAGCTCCACTGCCGCGCCGTCACCCGAACATTCATGGCGTTCGCCGGCGGGACCTGCAGCTTCAGCCACTGATCGAAGCCCCACACGAACATGACCACGAGGAGCAGGCCCGGGATGAACGACCACCAGAACTCAAGCTTCGAGTTGTGCTCGAGCGGGCTCGTCTTGTCGTTCTCGCCCCGTTTTTTGTACTTCAGGGCGAAGTAGATGGTCGCCGCCACGATCGCGGCGAAGAAAAACGCCGAGAGGTAGTGGATGAAGTAGAAGATCATGTCGGTGTCATCCGACACGGTCGACGCCGACGTCGGCATCCAGACATTGCCGAGAAACGGTGTGAAATTCACGACAGTTGCTCCCCTGGAGAGGGATGAGGAGTAAGACCGAGAAGCGACCGAGCGCGTTCGCGGCGCCACAGAACGAAGAGGATGGTGCCGAGCGTGAGTACCGTGGCCGCACCGCCGAGGCGCATGATGCCGAAGGCGAAGGGCGTGTATTTGCCCGTCAGCTCGTCGTAGTGGAAGCAGCTCCACACCAGCTGGTCGAAGGTGGAACCCACCTTGCCCTCACTGGCGTCCATGAGCGCGTACTTGAGGTCGCGGGGCTTGAAGACCTTACCGAAGAGATACTGCATCACCTTCCCGTCGGGAGAGATGAAGAGGATCGTCGGTGGGTGCGCGAACTGGTCGGTCTCCCGGTCGTACCGGAAGTTGAAGCCGACCTGCGCGGCGAGGGCTTCGATCACCGGCTGCGTACCCGTGAGGAAGTGCCACGTCGCGTTGTCCCGTCCGAGTTCGGTCAGGTAGGCGCGTCGTTTCTCGAACGCGAGGTCCGGTTTCTCACGCGGGTCGATGCTGACCGTCACGAGCTGAAACTCGTTCCCTGGCGACCACTCGAGGCCACGGAGACCTTCAACGAGGCCGTTCAAGGTCTCGGTGCAGAGCATCTGGCACATCAAGTAGTTGAGCGTCAGCAGCATCGGCTTGCCGCTCGACAGGTAGTCCCCGAGCCGGTGGTCGTGCCCGTCCTCATCCGTGAAGATGAGATCGAGGTCGAGCTGCACGCCGCGTCGATCGTCCTGCTGCACGCCATCAAGCTGGTGCGGCAGCTCGGTCTCAGCCGACGCGATCACGGATGCGATCACGGTGGCGGCGAGGACGATAGCTGGGAGGCGGCGCGTCACGTCGATTACTTTCCTGCCGCGGGCGCCGGTGCGGGGACCGCCGTGGGCGCGGTCGCCGCCGCGTCCACGTTCGGGTCGTCCTGAGCCGGCAGGTCAGGCCACATGACCTTGGTCTGGATGCGAGCCGGGTTCGCCAGGATGGCCGCGATGGCCGCGTCCACGGGGATGCGCGGCTTGCCGATCAGGCTCACGACGGCTTCATCGGTGCCGTAGACACCGGCCGCCTTCGTGTACTTCTCGGCGTCGGACTTCGCGGTCAGCGTGTCTGCCGACTGCTTGCCGCCCATCTCGAGCTTGGCCTGTTCGGACTGCACTCCGAGGAGGCTGGCCAGACCGAAGCCGGTCCCGATGACGACGAGAGCCACCACCACGATGATGATGGTGAGGATTCGCATGTTCGGGGCGTCCGGCTGAAAGCCGAGTTGCCCCTCATGGCCCTGCTCATGGCCGTGACCGGGAGCGGACGGGCCGTGATGATCGTGCGATGCGTGAGAGTCAGTCGACACGGGTCACCTCAGAAGTTCTCGAAGCGAAG
>JADMJS010000204.1 GCA_018780435.1 Myxococcales bacterium | reverse complement strand
TCTGCCAGGGCGCCGCCGGGAGCGTCACCGTGACGACCGTCCCGCCCTGCCCGCGGGCGGCGACGCCGAAGGTCCCGCCGAGCGCTGTCGCGCGCTCGCGCATGCCGAGCAGTCCGAGCGAGACTGGGCGCCGTTGCTCCTCCGGCGGGAGCCCCACGCCGTCATCCGCCACCGTCGCCACCAGAAGGACGGTGGGGGGCGACCCGCAGACCCCCGAGTCGGCCGTCGTCAGCGCGATCTCAACGTCAACGCGGCGCGCGTTCGCGTGCCGGAGGACGTTCGTCAGCGACTCCTGGACGATGCGGAACACCCCGGTCGCCACCTCGCCCGGCACCTCGAACTCCTCCGGACGCGCCTCGAAGTGGACGTCCAGCCCCGAGCGCCGCGCCGTGTCCGTCGTCAGCCACTCGAGCGCCGCGACGAGCCCGAAGTCGTCGAGCACCCGCGGCCGCAAGTGGGCGAGGATGCTACGCGTCGAGGCCAGGGTCGCGTCGAGCAGCTCCTCGAGCTTCTCCTGCTGCGGCCGGATGTCTCCCCCGCGGGCCCGCACCGCCTCCGTGACGTCGAGCTCCATGCGGATGCCCGTCAGGAGCTGCCCGAGCTCGTCGTGAAGGTCCCGGGCCAGTGCGCCGCGCTCCGCCTCACGCAGGTCCTCGACGTGGGCGGCCAGCAGCCGCAGCTCGGCCGTGCGCGCGTCCATGCGGCTCGCGAGGCTCGACGACAGCGCCTCGAGCTCCTGCGTCCGCTCGGCCAGCGCCTCGAAGCCCAGGTGGCCGAGGCGCCAGAAGTGGTACAGCGCGTGGCCCGCGAGGACCGAGACGGCGATGCCGAAGGCCATCAGCCCGACGGCGTTTCCCACTCCCGGATGCGAGAGCGTCTGCGGTGCGACCGCGAAGTAGCCGGCGAAAGCGGCCAGCGCTACGATCGTGGTCCCGGCGAGGCGCTCGCTCGGGCGCATGAAGAACGGGATCGACATGATCGGCACGAAGTAGAGCGAGCCGAACGACGGATCGTCGATCGCCTCGAGCCAGCCGAGGGCACCGCCGATCGCGGCCGCCATGGTCGATCCGAGCACCGTCCCCCACGCGACGAAGTGGCGGCGCGCCATCTCCCAGCGGTCGCAGGTCAAGTAGTAGACCAACGTGAGGACGAAGATGGCGACGCGCCAGAACGCGAACGCCCGGACTGCGTCCGGCCTTTCCGCATAGATCACGAAGTCGAATGGCCACCAGAGGAGCCCGGCGAAGCACGCGCAGAAGAGCAGCGGACGGACGACTCGAAAGGTCTGACGGCGGGCGTGCTCTTCGAGACAAGCCTCCTCGTCCGGCGACGCCTTGTACGCCACGGTCCGGGCGATCAGCGCCCGGGTGCGCCCAGCGAGTGTTTCTACGGCCGCCAACATGCTCCGACGGTGCACCCCGGGTCCCGGAGCGTCAAACCGAACCGGGCGGCATAGAAAAATCCCGAGGGATCCCTCATGGGCCCGGCCATACCGCCGCACCGGCTGAGGACTCTAACGTGAGCCCATCGACACCGACGTCCATCCCTTCGTCGAAAGGAGCTCTCTATGCGCCCATTTCTATTGCCACATTTTCCCGCCGGGTGGTCCCTGGGTTTGCTGCTCGCGCTAGCCGCACCTGGGGCCGCATTGGCCCAATCTCCCGCGATTACCGGGTGCGCCGACGGCCAGCGGGAGGGCTTCCTCGACGCCGCGACGTACCCGAACATTGCCGGCTGCGGCGGCGCCTGGACGATCCCCGGCATCGCGAACTTCGCACCGACGTTCGCGCCGTCCTGCCCCAGCCTGGCCGTGACCGACACCCGTGACCCCGCCTGCGGGCGCACTGCCGGTGACGACGCCGCGAACGCGGCCGGCACCGGGTGCAACGCCGAAGACGTCTGCGCCGCCGGGTGGCACATCTGCCTGAGCGTGAACGACATGCGCGCCGCGACGCCCACGCCGGCGAACGGCTGCGCCGGCGCGATCCCAGCTGGCAGCGGCGCGCTCTGGTTCGCGACCCGTCAAGCGACCACCGGCTATGGCCGCTGCGCGGACGGGACCTCCGTCTCCCCGAGCTGCACGTCGTCCTCGGGCGCGTTCGGCTGCCTGAACACCGAGACGACGACGAACGACGTCTACGGCTGCGGCAACATCGGCGTCGCCGGCAGCTGCTCAGGCTTTGCGATGACTTGGACCGGCGACAAGTGCAGCGCCATCGCCAGCGCTGGCTTCTCCTGCGACGCTCCCGGGCCGGCCGACGACAGCGGCTTGTGCGAGACCTACACGATGCTGCACAGCAACCCGAGCACTGGTGGCGTCATCTGCTGCCGTGACGCGACCGCGCCCGACACCGACGGTGACGGCGTCCGCGATGACTCGGACAACTGCGTCGGCGTCTCGAATCCGGGCCAGCTCGACAGCGACCTCGACGGCTTCGGCGACGTCTGCGACAGCTACTCGTGCTTCGACACCGATGGCGACGCGCGCTGCGACCAGGGCGACAACTGCACGACCGTCTCGAACCCGGGCCAGGCGGACGCGGACGGCGACGGCATTGGCGACGCCTGCGACTCGGCCGACGCCGACGGTGACGGCGTCCTCGATGGCATCGACAACTGCGCGCTCGTGCCGAACGGCGCGCAGGCGAACAACGACGGCGACGCGAACGGCGATGCGTGCGACGACGACGACGACAACGATGGCGTGACGGATGCCGGCGACGTCTGCCCGTTCACGGCGGACACGGCCCAGCTCGACACTGACGGAGACGGGCTCGGCGACGCCTGCGACTCGGACGACGACGGCGACGGCGTGGCCGACGCGAGCGACAACTGCCCGATCACGGCGGGTAGCCAGACGGACACCGACGGCGATGGCCTCGGCGACCCCTGCGACGCTGATGACGACGGCGACGGCGTGGCCGACGCGACCGACAACTGCCCGGGCATCCCGAACACTGACCAAGTGGACTCGGACGCCGCCGGCGTGGCGGACGGCGCTGGCGACGTATGCGACGACGATGACGATGGCGACGGCATCCCCGACGCCGACGACCTCTGTCCCACCCAGGCGGGCGCGGATCAGACTGATACCGACGGCGACGGCCAGGGCGACGCTTGCGAGGGTGACGATGACGGCGACCTTATTGGCGACACCGCCGACAACTGCCCGTTCGTCGCCAACGCCGACCAGTCGGACCTGGACGCCGACGGCGCTGGCGACGTCTGTGACGATGACGACGACGGCGACGGCACGTCCGACGACCAGGACGTCTGCCCGACCGTGGCCGACCTCGGCGCGGACCTCGACCAGGACGGCCTCGGTGATGCGTGCGACGACGACGACGACGGCGACGGCGCGAGCGACAGCCTCGACAACTGTAGCGCGATCGCCAACGCCGGCCAGGCGGACCAGGACGCAGACGGGCAGGGCGACGCCTGTGACGGCGACGACGATGGCGACGGCATCGGCGACATGGTGGACACCTGCCCGCTCGTGGCCGATCCGGAGCAGCTCGACCTCGACCTCGACGGGAGCGGCGACGCCTGCGACCCGGATGACGACGGCGACGGCGTCGGTGACGACACCGACAACTGCCCGCGGGGGGCCGACCCGGCCCAGGGCGATAACGACGCGGACGGCCTTGGCGACGTGTGCGACTCGGACGACGATGACGACGGCACGCCCGACGACCAGGACAACTGCGTGTTCACCGCCAATGACCAGCTCGACACGGACAGCGACGGTGCTGGCGACGCGTGCGACTCCGACGACGACGGTGACGGCGTCCTGGACAGCGTCGACGGCTGCCCGCTCTTGGCCGATCCCGGCCAACCGAACGCGGACGGGGACGAGCAGGGCGACGTCTGCGACCCGGATCGCGACGGCGACGCCGTGCCGAATGATGGCGACAATTGCGCGGACGCGGCCAACGCCGATCAGGCGGACTTCGACTTCGATGGCGACGGCGACGCGTGCGACGGCGACCAGGACGGCGACGGCGTCGGCAATGCCGGCGACAACTGCACGGGCCTCGCCAACGCCAGTCAGTCCGACCTCGATGGCGACGGTGCCGGCGACGCCTGTGACAGCGACATCGACGGCGACGGCGTGACGAACGCCGACGACCGCTGCGTGCTCGTGGCGGACCCGGCCCAGGGGGACCACGATGGCGACGAGCTCGGCGACGCCTGCGACGACGATGACGATAACGACGGCGTCATCGACGGCGGGGACAACTGCCCGCTCACCCCGAACGGCGACCAGGCGAACACCGACCTGGACGCCCAGGGCGACGCCTGCGACACCGACGACGACGACGACGGCGCCCCGGACTACCTGGATAGCTGCCCGCTGGTCCCGAACCCGGGCCAGACGGACACGGACGGCGACGGCCTCGGCAACGCCTGCGACAGCGACGACGACGACGACGGCGCGCTCGATGGCGATGACAACTGCGGCCTCTCGGCGAACCCCGACCAGGTGGATGCGGACGGGGACGGGCTCGGCGATGCCTGCGACACGGATGACGACGGCGACGGCGTTGCGGACGGCTCCGACGGTTGCCCAGGCACGCCACCGGCCGTCTCGTTGAACGCGGGCGGCTGCTCCATCGCCCAGCTCTGCCCGTGCAGCGGCCCGGCTGGGACGAACCTCGAGTGGAGGAGCCACGGTGACTACGTGTCATGCGTCGCCAAGGCGGCAAAGTCGTTCCGGAAGGACGGCCTCATCACCGAGACGCAGAAGGGCCAGATCACCGCGGCGGCAGGCCAGTCGACCTGCGGCCAGAAGGGGTGCAGGAACTAGGAGCTGAATGACAAGCCCGGCGCGCCGGGTCGGCGCTCGCGCTCGACCCGGCGGCGTTCTACCCCAGCGTTCCGAACGCACCCGACCGGCTACGGGTGTTCGCGGGCAGCACCGAGGTGTTCCCGAACGGCGCTGGCAACTACGTGATCCCGCTCCGGGATGCGTCGGGCAAGGTCATTGTCGACGCGGCGGCGGGCGCGCGCTGCGGGGCCTCACCGGCTACCTGAATGGGTCGCGGTTGACCTGACCGCGACGGTCCAGGGCGGTCTCGACGGCAAGGAGACGAACCGGAGCTTCGAGGCCCAGGGCGATGGCGTGGCGCTGCTCGGCCGGGCCAGCCAGGACGAGTTCTTCCGCCAGCAGGGCGGGGTCCACATCCAGGCTACTTCACGCCGGCCGAGATCGCGGCGCTCGTCGCCCACCTGCAGCAGCTCGATGCGGGGCCCTGGCCCCCAAGACGCTTGTCAGCGGCGCACGCCACCCCAATACTGAATTCATGAGCCTCACTGCACGCGTCCGCTCCGGTCACCTAGTCCTCGACGTCCCCGTTGCACTGCCGGAGGGGACTGAAGTGGAGCTCGTCGCCGACGATGAGACCGACGGCCTCACCCCCGAGGACCGTGTACGCCTCAATGCCGCCATCGCTGAGAGTTGGCAGCAGGCCATCGAGGGCAAGGGGCGACCGGTCGAGGACGTCCTTGCCGATCTGCGCCGCCAGCGTTGAGGCGCTGCAACCTCGAAGTCCAGCCGCGCGCCGAGCAGGACATCGTTCGCATAGATACGTGGTGGCGAGAGAACCGACCGGGCGCACCCGACCTCTTCTATGACGAGTTCGAGCGAGCGACTGAGTTCTTGCGCAGTGCACCACGAATCGGCCGACTCGACCGCGCCACAGGCCTTCCCGGGGTGCGCCGCTACCTGATCCGCGCCACCGGCCACCACATCTACTACTGCTTCCGCGACGAGTTAGACACCGTGGTGATTCTCGCGCTCTGGAACGCGGTCTCGGGTCACGGCCCCTTGCTCTAGCGTCGAGCGTCCTTGAGTGCCGCCTCCCGAGACGGGCTCATCGTACGGGCAACTCGTTCTTCTCCGAGCGGACCGGCAGCCCCAAGGAGGCGCTCTTTCACGACGTCGGCACGCCGGGTCCACATCCAGCGCGGATCTCGACCCGGCGGCGTTCTACCCGGCCTTGTTGGGCAGGAAGCGGTCGTTGATGTATCAAGATCGCCGACTAATCCCTCCCGCGTGACGCGCCGAGCTGATATCGTACGATATCCAGCGTTTGGGAGACGGTCATGAAGGGACGCATCATCTCATCGGTGTGGGGCGTGATGGTCCTCACCTCTTCCTGTGCTGACCGGGAGCGCGGTGCCCGCGGAGACGCGGTCTCGTTGGACTCGGGCTCGATCGGGAACGCGAGCCCCGATGTCGTGACCGACCGAAAAGCGCGCTCGATCCAACCGTCGGCGCAAATGGCAAACGTCATCAGCTACGTGATCCGGGACATGGCGTGTTCGAAGGACGAGCAGCAGCTCAGCATGCTCTGGTTCGGCGCTGTCACGCCACCCTCGGGCGCGCTCGAGGAGCTCTGGAGCGACTTCTTGTCCTGCACGACGAAGGCGTCGACGTGCGCCGAAGCGGCCGCCTGTCACCCCTACGAGTCGCTCGCCAGCCCTTCAGGCGATGATCCTTGTGAGGAGGAGGTCCCGCGCTGCGGCCCCGGGCAGCCCTCGACAACGCGGCTCCAGTGCGCCTTCGGCCTACCCGTGTCGCTCTCCTGCGCCGACGTGAGCCCAGGCAACCCTCTCTGCGTCGAAGTGGACGGCGTGGCCGAATGCGTCGCCGCACCCGGATGCCAGGAGGTCGCGTGTTCGCCGAAGGGGATCAGCATCTGCGTCGAGACCGATGACCAGGGGGACTACACCCGCTACGGGCCTTGCCCCGGGGGGAGCGCCTGCTCGGGTTCGGGCCCCTCGATTCGCTGTGGGTCGCAATGCGCCGTGCGCTCGGAACGCTGTGAAGGCTCCACGGTCGTGAGCTGTGGCGAGCTCGGCGGGAGCTTCTCGTGCTCCTCGGACGACGGAGGGAGCTGCGAGCGCGTGGAGGACCCGGACGCGGACCTCTTCCAGAGGCGTATGGACTGTCGCTCACTGAGCCCGGAGCTTGTCTGCCAGGTCTCGGATTTCGCGGTCTGCACCCTGCCAAGGCGGGTGTGCAACCCGGAGGACGCCTACTGCGACGGTGACACGTTACGTGCATGCGTCGGTGGCGGATGGATGGACATTCCTTGCGGGTCCTTCGGAGGCGCCACGTGCAAGGTGCTGGGCGGCGCCGGGTCGTTCCTCTCGCTCCCGGTGACGTGCTCGACGCAGTGACGGGCTGTGGCCGCGGGCGATGATGCGATGGGTCGGAATGGCCCCGATGGTGAAGTCGTCCTCGCGGTGGGCGCTCGTCTCTGAGAGTGAGAAGGCAGGTTTCATCGAGGTGGCCGAGACCGACGTGGGCGCGAGTCCGACCATCGCGTTCGTCGTCGCGCCGCCGCCGCGGGCTCCTGGGGCGACTTCTGCGCTCCCGCAGGACTGACCCGACCTCGCCATGGCGTTAGATCCGCGCCAGGATCCAACTCGCGTCACAACTGGCATGCTTGCTGGTCGGTCCGCCCCGACCCTGGGTCTCCCGTTCGACCCCGAGTGAGCTGTCATGCTGTTTCGACGATTGTTCCCCCTGCTCCTCACCGCGAGCCTCGGTTGCGAGGTCTCGCCGTCCGATGCGGCGGAAGCCAAGGACAGTGTAGGGAGCGATGTGAGCCTGCTCGACACGTCCCTCGCCGACGACACGCCTAGCGTCGAGATCGGCGATCCCGAGGCGCCCGACGCGGGTCCGAAGGTCGTGTCGCTGGCCCTCAGCGTGACGCGATCATTGGACGAGAAGCGCCTCGTCGCCACGGTCGAAGGCGCGCTCCCGGGCGCGGCCGTCCTCCTCTACGGGTCCACCGATCCCCTCGCGTCGCCGTCGTGCCCCGACGTCCTCGCGCCCGAGTGCCTCGCGCTCGGCGCCGAGCGGGTCGTCGCGGACGCGGTCGCCGACGCTCAAGGCGTCGCCGTCCTCGATCACCCACTCGACGGGCTCGCTCCCGACGGCGCGACCCCAGGCGACCCCCTGGTGCTCCGGCTTCAGGCCGGCTCCTGGACCGAGGAGCGTGGCTGGGTGTCGCCGGTCGCCGAGCTCCCGCTCACGGCTCCCGTGGCGCCGCCGGCGCCCGATCTCGACACGGACTTCGACGGGCTCGTCGACGTCGTCGAAGCGACTCTCGGCACGGACGCGAAGGACCCGGACAGCGACGACGACGCGCTCCTCGACTGGCAGGAGGTCGCCGCCGGGACCGATCCCAAAAACCCCGACACGGACGGCGACGGGTGGGGCGACGGCTACGAGCTGCTCGCGGGCCTCAGCCCTCTCGACCCGCAGCCTCAACCGCCGAACCCGGGTGGATGCGCGTTCGGCATGGTCCCCATCGACCTCGCGTTCGAGGTCTGCGACGGGCTCGACAACGACTGCGATGGGCTCGTCGACGAGGGCCTGAACGGCGGCGATGACGATGGCGACGGCGTCCTCGACTGCGCCGAGGGCGAGGACTGCGACTGCGTCGACGACGATGGGGACGGTCGCATCGCCGAACACTGCACTTACGCCGTCACGGTCGCGACGTCGTCCTATACCGGATCGATGGTCTGGCTCGACGGTCAGATGTCGCCCATCGCGACTGCCCGCACCGAAGGGATCACCCAGCACCTCCTCTCGGGTGGCGCCCACGCCTTCGCGCTTCAAGGCGTCGTCCCAACGAGCTCCGCAGGCGGCGTCCGCGCGTCGGTTCGAGCCGGCGGGCAGGTGATCGCGACGACGGGCGGGCCCGGATGGTGGATCTCGTCTTCGCCCACAGCCGTGTGGCGCACGGAGCCGCCAGGAGGCCCGGCGCCGGCCGCCGTCACGGGCGTCGGCTGTTTCGCGCTGACCTGGAACACGCCGACCCTCACCTCCGACGGCGCCGCCACGGTCTGGGGTGCGCTCACGGCCGGCGGGTGTCCGGCAGCGACCGCGGACCTGAAGCTCCGCACCGAGCTCCTGCTCTGCGGGAACATCGAGACCTGCGACGGGGCCGACAACGACGGCGACGGCGTCGTCGACGAAGGGCAGCCCGACGCCGACGGGGACGGGCTCTGCGACGCGCTCGACTGGGAAGTGTGCGACGGCATCGACAACGACGGGGACGCTCTCATCGACGATGGGCTCTCCGACGCGGACGGCGACGGGCTCTGCGACCTCCGCGACAGCGAGAGCTGCGACGGCCTCGATAACGACGGGGACGGCGCCATCGACGAGAGCCCCGATCTGAACGGCGACGGGATCAGCGACTGCGGTCAGGTCTTCTGCGAGATGGACGAGCCGATGCTGGTGGTGCTGGGCACCCACGAGCTCGCCCGAGTCTATCCTCTCGCGGGCACCCACCAGCTCCTCGGCAACCTCGGGACGGAGGTCGGCGGCCTTGTCATCACGTCGACCAAGGAGGTCTTCGCCATCGGGAGGGCAGGGGGTCACATGCACCTCTACCGCGTCGACGTGGCCCAGCCGCCGGTCCTCCGCCACATCCGCGACCTCGGCGTCGTCAACTCGTACAGCGGCTTGGGCCACCTCGACGGCGGGATCGCGGAGCTCTCGCCCGGCGAGCTGGTGCTCGGCTGGGATAGCAGCCTCTATCGCTACGAGATCGCCAGCGACACGTTGACGCCGCTCCTCTCGCATCCACGCCTCGAGCAGGTGCGGGAGCTGACCTGGTATCGCGGCGAGCTTTGGATCGTCGCCTGGTTCACCTTCGATCCGGCGACGAACGACGGCGGCCCGAAGGTCCTACGCTGGAACCGGCTGAACGACACGCTGGTTCAGGAGCTGGGCCCCGAGCTCTTTCTGCCCGCCGGCAACTCGGCTCAGATGAGACCCGTGAGTATGGCCGTCGACGGCCAGTCGCGGGCCTACCTGAACATGGAGTACTCCTTTCAGACCTATAGCGGAGCCGAGACGAACTCCGTCTTTCGCTACGACCCGCCGACCCGGGCGCTCACCCGCCTTTTCCGAATCGCCGCGTACCCGCAGCCCAAGTTCTTGGCCGCGGCGACCTTCATCGGCAACACCGACTGCCAACGCGACATCGAGGCCTGCGACGGCCTCGACAACGACGGGAACGGCCTCACGGACGAGGGCTTCGACGCCAATCAGGATGGTTTCCCTGACTGCACCTACGACGACTGTGACGGGGTCGATGACGACGGCGATGGCGAGACCGACGAAGACGCGCCGGACGCCGACGGCGACGGGATCTGCGACGCGTTCGACGCCGAAGGCTGCGACGGGGTCGATAACGACGGCAATGGCATCGTCGACGACGTGGACATCGACGGCGACGGCGATAACGACTGCAAGACGGAGCCTTGTGATCTCCTCCCGGTCGCGTGGTTCACGAGTGGCTTCGCCAATGCCGTCTCCGTGCTGCGCCTCTTGGACCTCGGGACCAACGTCTCGACCACGCTGAACACGCTCGACCGGTGGATCGGCGACGTGGCGGTGACGCCCGACTACCGCTTGCTCGGCGTCGGGATCACGTCGACCAGCGCGGTCGGGATCTACCAACTGAAGCCCGGCCACGCCCACACGGTGCTGCTCGGGACCGCCGGCCCCGTCACGTGGTCCCCCTACGCCGAGCTCGGGATCGCGGTGGACGCCTCGGGGCTGGTCTACATCGGGGTAGCGACGGAGGTCCGACGTTGGAATCCGTACACCGGGCTCACGTCGGTCGTCGCCAATGCCCCTGGAAACATTCAAGATCTGGCGTTCCTGCGCGGCGTGCTTTGGGCCATCACGGAGTCGCAGATCCTGCACCTCGCCCCGGGTGCCACGACGTTGACCCCCGTCGCTTCCCTGCCCGGCTACCCGCACGGGCTCACGGCGGGACCGGCGGGCGAGCTGCTCGTCGGCATCCTCACCGGGAACTCGACCAACATCCCGATCCTGAACGTCGACGCTGCCACCGGCGTGAACAGCGTGAGGGCCTACCTGCCGTTCAATGTGTATGCCTACGGTCTCGGTGCGGTCCGCGAGACCTGCGAGGCGTCCTTTGAGGCCTGTGACGGGCTCGACAACGACCTCGACGGCGAGGTCGACGACGGCTGGCCCGACACCGACGCGGACGGCGTCCCCGACTGCCGCGACACCGAGACGTGCGACTGTCTCGACAACGACGGTGACAAGCAGATCGACGAAGGCTGCTCTTACGAGCTCACCGTCCAGGTCGCGGCGGACGACGTGGCGACCGTCTTCATCGACGGCCAGCCAGCCGGCGTGGCCTCGGGGAGCACCTTCCCGGTGACATTCACCGCCACGGTCGGCGCCGGCACGCATCGTATCGGCGTCGCCGTCGAGTCGCTCTCCGCGCCCGCCGCGGGGGTGCTGGCGGCGGTCTATGTAGACGGTCAAGTCCTCGCCAGGACAGGGGATCCCGTGTTCCGCCGGGTGAAGTACGTGGCAGGCTGGTGGAACCAGACCTCGTCGGTGAGCGGCGTCCCGGTCGCGAGTCCCCCGTGGCCCGGTCCGGCGGGTCTCCTCACGACCGGCGCCCAGTGGATCTGGGGCCCCGCGCCGACGGGACCGGCTTGGCTCGGCACGCGGGCGTTCACGGCGCAGCTCCCGATCTGCGGCGCGCCCCTGGCGTCCGCCGAGGTCTGCGACGGGCTCGACAACGACCTCGATGGCGCCGTCGACGAAGGGTTCCCCGATACGGACGGCTCGGGAGGCGCCGATTGCGCCGAGGTCGAGACGGTCTGTGACGGCCTCGACGACGAGGTCGACGGCGAGGTCGACGAAGGTTTCCCCGACGCCGACGCTGACGGGGTCGCCGACTGCGTGGACCCGGAGGTGTGCGATGGGCTCGACAACGACGGCAACGGCGTCGTCGACGACGGGCCGGATTCGGACCAGGACGGGATCCCCGACTGCCTCGACGTCGAGGACTGCGACAGCCTCGACAACGACGGCGACGGCCAGACCGACGAGGGCTTCGACGTCGACCAGGACGGGATCCCCGATTGTCTCGACGTCGAGACCTGCGACGGCGTCGACAACGACGGCGACGGGCAGGTCGACGAGGGCTTCCCGGACCTCAACGGCGACGGGATCCCGGACTGTAGTGGCGTCGAGCCCTGCAACTGCAAGGACGACGACGGCGACGGGTCCATCGACGAAGGGTGCCTCTATCCGGTGTCCCTCTCGATCACGACGATGGACCGGTGGACGGCGTGGCTCGACGGCCAGCCGTGGGGGACGGACGCGGACTGGACCACCATCGAACATCTCGCGGGCACGCTCATCGGGGGCGGGCGCCACCACGTCGCGGTTCTCGTCGAGCATGGCGCCTCGCGGCAGGCGGGCTTCATCGCGGTCGCGCGGGTCAACGGACAGATCGTGGGCCGGACCGGGACCGGGCAGTTCCGCGTCGGCATCCCGCCGCTGCCTTTGGGCTGGCAGACGAACCCGGCGAGCGGCTGGGGGCCGGACGCCGTCGCGGGCAACGCGAGCTGGCCGGGTGGGCAGCTCCTCTCCGCTCAGCTCGCCAAGTGGGTCTGGTCGGTCGACGCCACCGACCCGGCCGCTTGGCCCGTGAACGCCTACCTCCTGCCCATCGACGTCTGCGGCGAGCGCGACTGGCCTCCGGTGGAGCTCTGCAACGGCGTCGATGACGACGGCGACGGGCTCTCCGACGAGGGCTTCCCGGATGGGGACGCGGACGGGATCGCGGACTGCGCCGACGAAGAAGGCGCTTGCGACGGGCTCGACGACGATGGCGACGGCGCCATCGACGAAGGTTTCCCCGACGCCGACCTCGATGGCCTCGCGGACTGCGTCGACCCCGAGCTGTGCAACGGGATCGATGACGACGGTGACGGCCAGATCGACGAGGGCTACCCGGACTCGACGGGCGATGGTGTTCCCGACTGCATCGTGGACGTGCCCGTCGAGACCACGTGCGATTGCCTCGACGACGATGGCGACGGCCTCGTGGACGAGGGCTGCATGAGCCTCGTCGACTTGACGATCGAGTCCATCGGCTCCGCGATCATCACGGTCGACGGCAAGTCGTACGGCAAAGCCACCGGCGTGCAGGCGGTCCAAACGAAGGTCGATCGAAGCGCGCTTCACCATGTCGCGATCGAGACCGGCGGCGCGGCGCGCGTGCGCCTCAAGGTGGACGGCACGCCACTGCCGGGCGTCACGTCATGGACGGCCGGCTCGACGGCTGAAGCCGGCTGGCAGACCCGGCTCTTCCCCGACCCGGCCGTCACTCCGACCTGCGGCTGGCCTAAGGACGGCGCCCTCGCTGGTGACGCGTGGCTCTGGTCGGGGTCATGCGAGGTCCTGTCGCGCACCGTCTTTCTCGTTCGACCGCTGTCGATCTGCGTGGCGGTCGAGTAAGGCCGCGCGCTGGAAGCCACGTTCGCGCGACTTGAGGCGTTGTTTCACGTGAAACTTGGTGGTGAGCTGGTCTAACCCCTCCAACTCGCGGTCTCGTGGGACGTCGCGAGGCTCCTGGAATGAAGCTCTACGCCACTCGGTTTGCACGGGCTAATGGCTTGAGTTTTCTCGCAAATCACGCCAGGGTCTACGGACGTCAGGACCAGGAGCGCACGATATGACCGTGGAGAAAGGTACCCCCGAAACACAGGCGGCCTCCGCGAGCCCAACGTCCAATGCGGCGGCGGCCGGAGGCGGCACTCAGAGCGCGGAGTTCCGCCGGCACGCTCGTGGCGCCGGCTTCGCGACCGGCGCCGCGGCGCTGCGACCGGGCGCAGTCGCGGGACCCCAGGCCAGCGCGCGACCGTCGACCGCCGGGAGCGTGCAGCAAAAGGTCGAGCAAGCGACCGGCACCCGTCTCGGGGATGTGCGCACGCACGACGACCCCGCCGCCCACGAGGCGGCCGCGGGCGTCGACGCGCGCGCCTTCACGGTGGGCCGGGACATCTACTTCGGCGCCGGGGAGCACCGCCCGGGCTCGTCCGCCGGGGACCGCCTGATGGCCCACGAGCTCGCACATGTAGTTCAGCAGAGCGGCGTCGGTGGGGATGTGCAGCCGCAGCTCCAGGCGCGCGTCTCGTCGCCCGGCGACGCTGCCGAGGTCGAGGCCGACGCGGTCGCCGACGCGGCCATGAGCGGCGCGACGGGCGCGGTCCAGGTCTCGGCGCGACCACGTGGCGTCGCGCGCGCGGCCGCCACCGACCCGGTGAAGACGCCGCCCGGCAGCCTGGCCGGCTACGGCGACGATCGCAAGAGCAAGCTCGCCATCGATACGGCGAACGTCGACATCCAGGCCAAGGACTACTTCGGCAAGACGGGCCTCATCATCGACTCGGCCGATCTCGCGCCTCATTTCCAGCTCATCGGCGTCGACCCGACGCTGCACGAGGGCATGAAGGCCTTCATCCTCGGGGTCTTCGCGATGCTGCCGCAGAATCGGACGGACAAGGATCCGCCGATCCTCAACCAGACCAACGAGTTCGCTCTCGACCTCTCGAGATGGCAGGGCCCGAACGCGATGTTCCGGTTCACTTCCGTCGACCTCGGCAAGGAGGGCAAGAAGCAGAAGGTCCATCTCATGGTCGAAAACCTCGGCGCGGCGGCCCTGCCGACGACGCCGGACGCGAAGACCATCGCCGCCACCGAAGACACGCTCAAGCGCGCCGGCATCGTGCCGGACGCCACGATGGGCGCGAGCAAGTGGAAGAAGTTCGTAGTGGCCGCCTCGGCCATGCCCGAGAGTTTGCTGCTCAGCGTGTCGGACGTGACCGTCAAGGCGAACGCTGCCGCGAAGGGCTCGGGCGGCGAGGCCGGAGAGTTCCACACCGCCTACGATGCCAAGGCCAAGACGTGGGCGCGCACGCTCACACTCTACGCCGATGCCTTCTCCGGTTCCGATGAGGCGCTCAAGGTCCTCGTCGCCCACGAACTCGGCCACGGCATCGACGGTCGTACGGCCGAGCTCGCCACCGGGAAATACGGCAAGGAACGCCACGATTCCAAGGAGTTCGAGGCCGCCGTAAAGGCGGATGGTGGCTGGTCGCGCCTCCCGACGACCTACGCCAAGACGAGCCACAAGGAGTACTACTGCGAGAGCTTCTCGCTCTGGATCGGGCGTAAGGCGACCTTCGCGACGCTGTTCCCGACCATCTCGGCTTACTTCGACAAGCTCGGATCCGACGTGGCCGCGGCCGCCGCCACGAAAGCCGGTGCGAGCCCGGGCACGCTCAAGACGCCAAACCCGAACGATCCGCTCGCGGGGCTCGGGCTGTAGGAGGCGCCGCGACGGTTCCACGCGACGGCGTCCCAATGGACTCGTCGACGCGCTCCGGTACGATGGCCACATGGGTCTCAAATCGCGTCTCGGTCTCCTCGGCCTCAGCCTCTCATTCGTGTCCGGCTGTGGACGGACCGCCGCTCCACCGCCCACGGCGCCACCCACGGCCGTAACCTCGGCATCGGGCTCCACTACCGACCCGGCAACCGCCGCGGCGACTCCGGGTTCCGATGAGAGGGCCGCGCTGAAGGCTCGCCTCCCGAAGGAGGCGGCGATCGTCGGCTGGCTCCAACCCCGCGCCATCGACGTCGTCGCTCGTTGGCTCGGCGATGACGCGGCGCTCCCCATGTGGACGGCGAAATTCGCCCCAACACGTACCGTCGGCGAGGTCCTCTCGACGCTCGGAATAGACCTGGAGTCGCCGGTGGCGTTCGCCCTCGTGGGCCCGGAGCTCGCGCGGGCAAGCGAGGCGCTCGACGCCATCGTAAAGGGCGGGGCCGGCGGGTCGCCTCCCGCCCAAGGCCTCTTCACAGGTCAGGTCACCGTGCACCTCGTCGCAAAGGCGCTGCCGGGCGTGGATTTTCGGACCAAGGCGTTGCAGCTCGGCGAGGTCGCTCGGGCGACGGCCGTCTCTTGTCCTACCGATCCTCGCTGCCACGTGTTCGCGGTGGGCGGTCCCGATGTCGTGCTTTTTCGCGAGGGCGCCGCGGTCGCCGCGTCATCGCGCGAGGGGCGCGTCGAGCTCGTGATCACCTTCGGGCACCGGCGCGAGCTCGGCCTCGACGCGCTGCTCGGCGTACTGGCTGAGCGGCGCCGGCTCGCGCCGGGGCCTGCCGCCGAGCGCTGCACCGCCCTCGATCCGGCCGCGTCAATCTCGCTCTGCGTGGACGCTGACCGCGGCGCCGAGGCGGGCGCTGCGATCGGGCTCTCACTGACCGCCAACGCGCTGTCCGAGAGCATCGATGGGCCCATGCGCGCCGAGCTGGCAGCTCAAGGTCGCAAGGAGTCGATGCGCCCCCTCGAGCTCGCGAGGCCCGAGAAGCGTCTCCTCGACGACGGCACCGTGTCGGTGGTGGTCAGCCCGAAAGATTACCGCCTCACCGCGAGCTGGTCCTTCGTGGATTCGGCCGCGCCCGGGCGCCTCCCGGTGGAGCGGTGCTCGGATACGCCGGATCTGGCCGGCCTCGTCTCGACCCTCATCGAGATCTTCCCCGACCGTGGGCCGGATTTTCGCGACGTCGCGGCGCGCCTGCAGCACGTCCACGAGGGCGGGGCCGGGGCTTACCTCACGCTCTTCGCGCGCACGTGGCCAAACCTCCTGGAAGCAGCGCGCGCTGAGCCTCGGTTTACACTGGCGCTCCCCGGCGCCCAGACGGCCTGTCTCGTCGTCGCGGGCAACCGGCTCGAGCTTCGCATCGCCGGCAAGCCCCTCCCGTTCATCACATTGTGACCGCAGGCGACCCTCGTCCGGGGTCGGCGGCGGGGTCCACGCCATATGGACACGACTGGCCGGATACCGCGCTCCACCGTCGCGACGTCTCGCGCGCGGGAGTTCAGTACTCGAGCTCGAAGCGCATCGTGCGGCCCCCGCTCGCTTCGATGACCGTCCCACCCGTGATTCGAGCGCCGAAGCCCGCAAAGAAGATGAAGGGCCCTCGGTCCATGATCTCGCGGACTTGCTCTGCCGTCAGGTGCTGATTCAGCGGGGCCGATTGAAGGCGATCCTGGTAACCCGGGTTGTTCCGACCAGACACGTTCGAGGGGGATGGCGGGCCGTTCGAGCACGCACGAGGGCCGGGCGCGGTCGTCGAGGCGAGGGATACCGAGGAGCAGATCCACCGTACGCCGGGGGACGGTCAGTGCCTGCTCGAGCACCGAGTCCGGGCGGGCGTCGGCCGCGGGTTCGACCCGCACGAGCCCGCGGGTCATCAGCGGACGTTCGGGTTCGAAGCGCGCGAGTTCGACGCCCTGGGCGACTCTCACTCCGGCTTGGAGGTGCCGTACGGGCGGCCCCCACTGCGCGTCACGACGGATCCGGTCCACAAAGGACCCGAGGCGGGTCGCTCGGCTGCGCGCACTCCTGCTCCCGCTCGAAGCAGAAGAGGTCGTTGCTGGACGTTAGGTGCGGGATCCGGAACCACTCCCCAGCCTCGAGCGTCAGCCACGTCGACGGGCCGTAGAAGGTGCAGAGCTGTTCTCGCCCGAAGAAGCCGGTCACGCGGCGTTCGTATGCCACGGACGCCGTGCGCCACTCGGTCCCGTAGGGAGCCGTCTCTGGGCGAGCTCCTTCGTTCACGTCGGCGGGAATCGGCGCCGGCGTGAGCCCCAGGCCGACGCTCTCGCGCCGGTCCACCTCCTGCCACGCATCGACGACCCACTGACAGCGTTCGTATTCGCGGGTGTCGAACACCGGCGTCTTGTCGCAGACGGTCTTGCAGTCTTGTTGGGTGCGGAGCTTGCCACCGACGACGTGCGAGCGCGTGGTGCAGTCCTGCCGACAAGCGCCTGTGCGAGTGCCGGACTGATAGGTCTCTAGGCTCTGGCCGAGCCGAACGAGGTCACGCGCGTTCGCCGGAACCGTCGCGCACTTGCCCGTGACCGTCATGGGTTCGAAGCGCTGCACGTAGATCGTCGTTCGCCATGCACCTGCGTCGACGCGGTGCCAGCTTGCTACGAAGGCCCAGAGCCACGCGACCGCGATGAGAGTACCGATGAGGCACATCGGCACGAGCGCGACCCAGGCGAGCGGTGGGACTTTTCGGAGTAGGGCGGGGAGCTTCATGCATGCCTTGAATTAGCTCGGACGTGATAGCGGTCGATGGGTCGGTCGTCCAGGGTCGACCTGTGAGGGGCCGACAGCCCAGAATCGTCGTGCCGATCGCGTCAAACTTCGACAGCGGAGGCCCGTTGTGGGAACTGGCATGACATGATGCCCTCACTGCACGCTCGCCGTTCTTCCTCCCGCATCCTCACGCTGGCGCTCCTCTCGACATGGCTCACCGCCTGCGAGCCCGACACAACCGCGTCGAGCGACGTGAGCTCGACCGACACGGCGCCTTCGGACTCCGTGAGCCTCGTGGCGTGCACCGGCGATGGGGCATGCACCAATGTCGGCGAGATCGAGTGCAAGACGGCCGGCGCCGAGACCCGCGTGTGCAGCGTCGATCCCTTGAGCGGGTGCCTTCGCTGGTCTGCGTGGGCCGCCTGCCCGCCGGCACCCGACAAGTGCAGGACCTCCGTTTGCCAGACTGGGATCGGCTGCGCTCTGCAGTTCGTCCCGTGCTCCGACTCGAACATGTGCACCATCGACACCTGCACTCCGGCCACGGGCTGCGTCTTCACGCCGTCGCCGGTGATGTGCGACGACGGCAACCCGTGCACTACCGACGCGTGCACCCCGGCCGGTTGTACGAACGTCCCCAACGCGGGGGCCTGCGACGACGGCAACGCCTGCACTCAGAAGGATCGCTGCAGCAAGGGTTACTGCGTCGGTGGGTCGCCGACGAAGTGCGGCGCGGCAGACGCGTGCCACGAGGCCGGGATCTGCGATCCGACCACCGGTCTCTGCGACGCCCCCGTGCGTCCGAACGGGACGGCGTGCTCCGATCTCGCCGCCTGCACGACCAGCGACGTCTGCATCAACGGCACCTGCGTTGGGACCCCCGTCGAGTGTAAGGCCGGCCCTTGCTCGAACGCCGGCTGCGACCCGCTCACGGGGCTCTGCCAGGCGACGCCGGCGGCCGACGGGACGGCCTGTAGCGACGGCGACGCCTGCACGCAATCGGACCTCTGTCAGGACGGCGACTGCGTCGGTTCTTCACCAGTGCTCTGCGCCGCGCCGGGACCCTGCAGCGTCGCCATGTGCGACTCGGCGACGGGCCAGTGCGTCACCGAGGCCGTCGCGAACGGGGGCGCCTGCTCGGATGGCCTCGCCTGTACCGTCGGTGACGTCTGCGTGTCGGGCGACTGTGAGCCCGGCCCGTGCCCCCTCGGCTTCCTTTGCGCTGGTGGCGATCCCTGCGCCTGTGCGCCCGGGTACTTCGGCCCCGGCTGCTCGGGATGTCTGCCGGGCTTCGGATCGGCGAGCGAGCTCGTCGTGACGTCCAACGTGGGCTTTCTATCGCCGGCGCTCTTGGCCGATCCCAGCGCCCTCGTCGGCCTTGCCGGCCCCGGCCCCTACTCCATCTACGCGCGCCTCGGACTGCTCGCCGATGGCTCGGTGTTCGCCGCCTCGGGCACCAACCCAGCACATGTCGTTCCCCCGGCGGCCCAGTCCGGAGTGACGCAGCTCGCGGCGTCGTTCACGCATGCCATCGCCCTCAAGGCCGACGGGACCGTCATCGGATGGGGACAGGACTACTACAATGCGCACGTCATTCCGCCGCTGCCGGGCCCTGCGGTCGCAGTCGCGACGGGCGGTTCTCATTCTGCGGTCTTGCTCGCCGACGGCAACATCATCCTGTGGGGCGGCCTCACTGCGTATCCACTCCCCGCGCCCTTCCTCACGAGCCTCGCTCAGGGCGGCTTCACGGCGGTCGCGATCGGGAGCACCAGCAACATCGCCGCCCTAAAGGCCGACGGCAGCGTGTTGACACCACACTGGCCCGTCACCCAGACATGGACGCAAGTGGTTGCGATCGCAGCGGGTTTCAATCAAATCCTCGCGCTGACCTCCGGCGGCGCGGTCCTCGCGGTGGGCAACAGCCCGTATGGCGAAGCCAACGTCCCCCCAGAGGCGCTGAGCGGCGTCGTCGCCATCGCCGCCGCCGGCCACCACTCCCTGGCCCTGAAGGCGGACGGTAGCGTCGTCGGCTGGGGGCGCAACTACGAAGGCCAGCTCAACCTCCCTGTCGGCCCGGTCGGCGCCACGCGGATCTTCGCCACCGGGTTCGCGTCGTACATCGAGTTCGGTGGCTGCGAGCTCGACGACGAGTGCGCCGATGGCACCGCCGTCTGCGACCCGAACGCGACATGCGTCAACACCCTCGAGGGCTATGACTGCGTCTGCGATCCCGGCTTCGCTTTCGACGGGACGACCTGCGCTCTGGACTGTGCGACGTCCGAAGACGGAACCGCCTGCGATGATGGCGACCCGTGCACCACGGAGGACGCCTGCGACCAAGGCACCTGCAGCGGCGTCGCCATCGTCTGTGCGGCCCTTGGCCCCTGCGTCATCGGCGCCTCCTGCCAGCCCGACCCCGAGTTTGGATACGCGTGCGTGACCACGTTCGCGCCCGAGGGGTCGTCCTGCGAAGACGGCGACCTCTGCACCGCTGGCGACGTCTGCAAGAAAGGCGGCTGTCAGCCCGGCCTGCCGATCCTGTGCCCCGACGGGGCTGCGTGCGAGCTCGACCCCGCCTGTGATCCCAGCACAGGAGAGTGCGTCGGCACTCCCGCGCCGGACGGCACGGCGTGTGAAGACGGCGCCGAGTGCACCGTCGGCGACACCTGTTTCGACGGCCTCTGCACGGCTGGCGCCTGTGCCCTCAACCAGGACTGCACCTCGCTCCCCACATGCGCGTGCGCCAATGGCTACGTAGGTGCTGACTGCGACGCGTGCGCCCCCGGGTTCACGGCGGTCAGCCGCCCTCTCGAGTGGGGCGTGGCACCACCCTTCACGGCGCTCAACTCGATCGCCGAGGGGGTCACCGCGCTCCACGGCGCCGGGATCTACCGCGCGGCCCTCACGACCTCCGGCTCCGTGGTCGTCGACGCCGAGCTCTGGAATCCGCTCGCGTGGGTCCCCGCGGCCGCGCTGACTGGCGTCTCCAAAGTCGTCATCAACGGGACCCACGCGCTCGCGCTCAAGAACGGCGGTGTCATCGCTTGGGGCAGCAACGGCCATGGCCAGACGACGGTGCCGCTCGCCGCGACGACCGGTGTCATCGACGTCGCCGTCCTCACGAACGCGTGCCTGGCGCTGCTGGACACCGGCGAGGTCATCGGCTGGGGACAGCTCCCGTTCAGCAGCTACGTGAACCTCCTGAATGGCTCCGTCGGTCCCATCGCCTCCATCGAGGGTGTTGGGATCCGCGCCGGCGGCCTCCGGCCCGACGGCCAGGTCGAGAACGTCTCCCTTGCCACTGCGGGCACGTGGACCGGGATCGTCGCCATCTCGGGTGGTGGAGGGCACTTACTCGGGCTCGACCAGACCGGACGCGTCCGGTGCAACGGTGACAACGGCCACGGCCAGTGCGTCGTCCCGACCGCCGCTGAATCTGGCGTCGTGGCCATCGCCGCCGGCCGGCATCACTCCGTCGCGCTCAAGGCGGACGGCACCGTCATCACGTGGGGCAAGGGCGTCCCCGGCGCCCAAGAGCCACCCGTCCTTCCAGCGGTGCCCGCCGGGATCGACGCCGCGGGAGACAGCAGCTACGCGATGCTCCAACTCTGTGAGGACATTGACGAATGCGCCACGGGGCTAGCGGAGTGTAGCCCCCTCGCCGTGTGCACCAACACCGTCGGGTCCTATGACTGCACCTGCATGCCGCCCTACGTCGGCGACGGCTTTGAGTGCGCCCCCGCCGGCTGCCAGGGCGTCAGCGACGGAACGTACTGCGACGACGGCGATCTCTGCACCGACGCGTCCACCTGCCAGGCCGGTGCCTGCGTCGGCACGCCACGCGAGTGCCCGTCCGCGGGCCCGTGCGAAAAAGCAGGCGTTTGCGACCCAGCGACCGGCGTCTGCAGCGCGCCGACCGCCGCACCCGACGGCTCCCTCTGCGAGGACGGCAATCGCTGCACGAAGGGCGACATCTGCAAAGCTGGCCTCTGTCTCAGCTCGGTCATCCCCTGCGGCGCGCCCGGACCCTGCCAGGCCGCCGGCGTCTGCGACCCGGAAACCGGGCTTTGCTCATTCAAGGCGCTATCTGACGGCGCGCTCTGTAGCGACGGCGACCCCTGCACCGCAAAGGACGCCTGCAAGGCGGGCGAGTGCATCGCCGGCGCCGCGCTTGTCTGCCCCGCGGCCGCGCCGTGCCAAGAGGCGGGCATCTGCAAGGCCGAGGGCGACGTCGCCATCTGCGTCCCCGGCCCCCCCTCGCCGAACGGGACGCCCTGCAACGACGAGAACCTATGCACCGACAAAGACGCCTGTAAATCAGGCACTTGCGTTGGCACCGAGCGTCTGTGCAGCCCGTCCGAGCCTTGCCTCGTCAAGGGCACATGCAACCCCAACGACGGCAAGTGCTCCTTCCCGACCGCGCCCGACGGCACGGCGTGCGAGGACGGCGACCCATGTACCGGCGCGGACACGTGCAAGCTCGGGATCTGCCAGCCTGGGAAGATTACCTGCCCTTGACCGGCGTTTGGGATTGCGTGCATGGCATTGCCCAAAGCGTCACTCCGCGTCGACGAGGTCCCCCCCGATCCACGGATACTGTGACGGCGTCAGGACCAGCAGCGCGGGGGTTCCTTTGGCGGACGTGGTGGCGAAGACCCAGCTGTGGCCAGGGTTGCTGCCCGCGGCCGAGGCCCAGTCGACGCTGCCGTCGGCGCCCCAGTCGATCCCGAAGCTGCCGGTGCCCGCGAGCGTCACGGTGTCGCTGACCGCGCCCGCCGCTACGCTCTCGACGACCGCCGTCCAGCCGCCGTCTGCCGTCTTGGCGTAGACGCCGACCGCGTCCGAGCCCACGTTCACCACGGTCGCCCGGTGCGGCCCGTCGAGCGCGTCGAGGCCGGTCTCGTCGAGGAGGCGGACGGTCGGCGCCGCGGGGTCGCCCGAGATCACGACGAGATTCCGCGACTCGCCTTCGAAGGTCCAGTCGTAGGTGCCGAGCGCGCCGCCCTCGCCGAGCGTGAGGGTGTGGGCCCCGGCGAGCATGGAGGCCGTGCCCCACCACCCGAAGTTCGCGTCGACGCCATCGGACCAGCTCGGCTTCGAATTCATCGAGAACGGCTCGCCAGCGTCCCAGCTGACCGCCAGGGAGTCCGCCTCGTTCGGGAGGTAGAGGATCCGAACCCGCGTTTGGAGCTCCTCGGCGTAGGACGGCTCGACGAGGTACTCGAGGCCGTGGACGACGAGGTAGGGCCACGTGGCGTCTTCCATCCAGTAGACGTTCGTGATGCCGCGGTAAGATGGTGCATTTCCAAGCGAGAAGCGCAGGTCGGCGTTGCCGTCGCCGTCGCGATCGACCCGGATCCAGCCGCCCGAGAGCGCACCTTCAGGGCCGGCGTCCCAGGCCGCCGTTGCGTCGCCCGCGGCGGGGGAGCCCAGGAGGACGCCGTTCCCGTTCTCCGTGTGGGCGAACCACGCCGTAACGACTTGCCCATTCGGATTCGCGTTCACGAAACGAATGGCCGAGCCACTGTCATCGCTCGGCGCGTCCTGCAGGCGGTAGCTGGCGACGGGGCCCGCTGGCGTCTTCCAGAACACGATGGTGTGGGCGCTCTCGCCCTCGAGGGAGCCGGTCCAGGTCCACGATTTCCCGGTCGCGGGCTCCGTGAGCACGACGTTCTGCTCGCCAGCGAGCACCTGCCGGACGCGGCTCGACGCGTCCTTGCCGACGGGTTCGGCCTCCGGCTCGGCTTCGTACCAGGTTGGAAGGGCGACGGTCAGGCCGTCCTTGCCCGTGAGGTTCAGGACGCGAACGTTGGCCAGTTCATCGCGGGCGTAACGCCAGTAGATCGGGCCATCGGCGGGCGACTGCGAGCCGACCTTTACGCGTCCGGCCGCGTCGACCGCCAGGAACAGGCTCATGCCGTAGTCGGGGAAGTAGCCGACGTCCCAGACGCGATCGACGACGCCGTTCTGGTCGAGATCGAGGCCAACGGCGTAAGAGCCGGTCTTCGGGAAGAGCCGGTCCGAGACCGCGCCGCGTTCGAGCCCGTCTGCGAGCTCGATGCTACCGCCGAGCTCATTTGCCGAGTCGAGGAAGTAGAGGCGTACGTCGACGCCCTTGAGAGTCGCCGCGCCGTGGACGAGCTGCAGCTCGGACGTCCCGGTCCCAGTCTGCTGGCCGGTGAAGTCGGCCACGAGGGTCGCGGCGAGCGAGCCGTCGTCCCGCTCCCAGAGGGTCCACGTGTACTGCTCGCCGCGCTGGAGGAGCACGGTCGGTGCCGAGAGCAAGACCTCCTGCGACTCGGGGTCGCGTACCACGAGGTGGCGCGCGCCCGGCCAGACCGTCCCGACGTCGGTGCTCCCGAGGGAGGCGAGCATTCCGGTCGTGAAGGGCGCGACGCTGCCGATCGCGACGTCGGCTTCTTCTTCGAGCGTAATGGACACGTCACGGCGCGCGAGGTTCGCCACGCGAAGGCGTGCGGTGTGACTGGAGGGTCCCGCCTGCATCGTCGGCCCGTCGTCGCGCTGGACGACGACGAAGTGGTCGCCGTCCGCCCCGCTGGTCAGGATCAGGTCGTAGTTGTGGCTGCCGGCGAGGGGCGGGAGCGCGGCGAGGAGCCCCCCGTCCGACGTCGCGGCCCAGAGCTCGAGGGGTTGGCCTTCGGGCAGGTCGATCGAGGCGCTGTGGTCGCCGAGGGCGAGCGTGCCGGTGTCCCAGAAGACGTCGCCTGCGCGGAGGGTGACGGCGGCGGCGGTGCCCGGGACGGCGTGAATGACCCGCAGTCGCACGATGCCCGCGGCCGGCATGCCCTGGCGGGCCGCGCGGATAGTGACGGGAGCGGCGGCGTCGCCAGCGAGGACCACGAGCTCGCGGTCGACGTCCGGGAGCGGGCCGGCGACCGTGGCGCCATCGAGGGTCGCGGTGACGTCCTCGTCGGCCGGTACGAGGCGCTCGTCGCCTTGGAGGTAGCCGAGTGCGGGCAAGAGCGTCTTGTCGCCGGCCTTTATCGCAAGAGAAGCGGCGCCGTGGGCGACGTTGACGAAGAGGACCGAAGCGGTGGGTTCGCCCGGCGGGACGACGAGCGACGGAGGCACGACGCAGCCCGCCGTGAGGCGCGAGATGGGCTCGTAGCGGTCCGTGACGACGACCCGGCCGCCGCTCTCGGCGATGGCAATGGGGGAGCGGCCCGGGCTCACCGCCGCGTGTTCGAGCGTCAGTGGGAGGTCGGTCCCGAGGCGGCCGAGCAGGATCTCCCCGCCCGACAGAATCCAAAGCCGGTCCTGCGACGCCGCGAGACCGCGGACGGGCGCCCCGAGCGCGAACCGCGAGACGAGCGCGGGGGTCTTGCCAGGCGAGACGACATCGACAGCGTCGCCCGCGCCGATGTACGCGAGTCCGTTCTGGAACGCCACGTCGAGCTGATAGCCCTCCATCGCCCAGGTTCCGAGCTCCACGGGGGCCCACGGGTCCGACACGTCGAAGAAGGTCACGCCTTGGTAGCGGCGCGTCACGGCCAGGACATCGCCGTCGAAGTCGAGGCGGTCGACGCCTGACATCGATTCGCCAGCCCACGAGGTGGTCTTGGGCGTCGCCGGATCGGTCACGTCCACGAGCAGGAGCCGCGAGCCGTCGGCGACGTAGAGCAGGGAGGGTGTCGCTTCGATGACGTCGGCGACAATGCCTTGAACCTTCAGGCTACCGAGGCGAGTCGGTTCGCCCGTGATGTCGAGCACTTCGAGCTCACCCGAGACCACGAAGGGTTGCGTGGTGTCGAGCCCGAGATAGGCGCGGTCGCCCACGACGTGGATAGAGGAGACTCGCGCGTTCGGGACGGCGGTCTCGTAGAGCCAGCCGAGCGTGAGGCCGCCACCCTCCGCCGGGTCGTAACGTCGCAGCCCGGCGGCGCCTTCGGTCGAGTAGACGTGGCCGGCGGCGTCGATGCCGACCGTCGTCGCGAACCCGTACGGCACGCCCGCGTTGCCGAAAGTCGTCGCATGCGTCGGTACGCCCGCAGCCACTTGAAACACGTCGACGTCGTCGCCGACCACCCAGGCGTGGCCTCCGGCGACGGCGACGCCGTGCGTGTAGCCCGACTGATTGTAGCTGCCGAGCACTGACGGCGTGGCTGGCGCCGAGACGTCGATGACGAGGAGCTGCGTCCAGAAGTCCGAGACGTAGGCCATCCCGGCCTCGGTATCGACCGCCACGTCGCTCGCGACGATCCCACTCGAGTCCTTGGTGTACGCGCCGAGCGGGGCCGGGTGGGCCGGGTCCGCGAGATCGTAGATTCGCAGACCGGCGTAGCCCGCCGCCACGTAGGCGCGGCCGGCCGCGACGCGCACTCGGACGGCGTCGCCAGGGGCCACGTACTGACCTGTAATCCCTATGGAATCGGTCACGACCGGCGCGGCCGGTGTCGTGAGGTCGACCGCGACGAGACCCTCCTGATGGGCCGCCACGTACAGCCAGTCACCCGCGAGCGCGACGCCACCCGCCTTCACAGCGACACGCGCCACGAGGGCTGGGGCGGCTGCATCCGATACGTCCCAGACGGAGACGGAAGCCCCTTCGGCGATGGCGAGGCGACCCGCGTTCAGCGCCACGCCCACCGCCCCGGCGCTCCCGACATGCCCGAGCGGCGCCATCGTCTCGAGATCCACCAGCGTCACGCCGTCAGGACCTTGCGCAACGGCCGCGGTCCCGCCCGAAAGGGCCACGTCGAGTCCGACGCCATCGAGCGCGAGGAAGCTCTCGGGCGTCGGCGTCTCGTCGGGCGTCGGCGCGGCCGCATACACCTCGAGCCCGAGCGCCGTGGCGACAACCACGCGATCCCCCCAGGCCGCGACCGCCTGCGAGGCCACCGCAAAGGTCGGGTGCAGGTCCACGTCGATGGCGGTCCGGCAGGGCACTTCGCCATCCGGAACGCAGCTCCCGCCGTCGCACGCCATCCCAGCCGGACAGACGAGCCGCTCGCACGATCCCGGCTCATCGGGGGTGGTCCCGTCGGTGTAGTCGAGGCCGTCGGAACCGTCGGTCGCGTCGGCGGCGTCCGTGGCGCCATCGGTACTGTCGTAGCCAGAGTCGGCGCCATCGGAGCCATCCGACCCGTCCGAGCCATCGGCCGCAGCGCCGGGCGCGGAGTCCTGCCCGCAAGCCACGAGAGTAATAAGGGAAATCGAGCAGAGCAGGGCTTTCAGAGGACGCATCGGGTCACCTCGGTATCATCACCGGCCGTGAGCGAGCCGGGGCACCTGCAACCTAGCGGAGTCCGATGATAGGGGTTCCTTAAGCGACCTTAAGCCGCTGACCCCACGGAGACGTCGCTGAAGTTGCTCACAACCCCTCCCCGTGGATCACTGCGCACCATGCCCCCTTCCACGCCCGCAAAGCCTTCGCCGTCGGGCTCACACCCGAGCCGACTCGAGTCCATGAAGCGCGAATTCCGCGCCACGATCGCCAAGCGCTACTCGCTCCGTCGCCATATGATGGCCATGATCTTGGCGATGGTCGCGCTCGGAGCGGTAGCGACGTCGAGCCTTCGGGACGCCGGATTGGAGTCCATGGGGGCCCGCTACCCAGTGGTCGTCCTGGTGGCATACGCGGGCTTTCTGGCCTTCGTGTGGATCTGGATCCGCTACTTCATCATGGACCGAGCCGACCACCCGCCCGTTCCCGCGGCCGCAGTCGCAGCGTTTGCCGCCATGCCTCCCCGGCGCGAAGGCGAGAGCAACGTCGGCGACATAGCGGAAGCGGCCGGCGAGGTGACCGATGCCACCGTTGGCGGCTCCTTCGACCTCGGAGACGGCGAGGGCGCGGTCGTGCTCATCGTCATTGGGATCGTGGTCGCCGTCGTCATGGGGCTCGGGGCCTACGCCATCTGGGAGGCGCCCGCGATTCTGGGTGACGCGGTCTTCCACGCCGCTCTGGGCGCCGCCGTCCAGCGATCGGTGAGCCGGGCCGACACGGACCACTGGCTGAACTCCATCTGGCGATCGACCTGGTGGATGTTGCTCACCGCCCTTGTCCTCGCCCTCGTCGCGGGCTGGATGCTCGATTGGCACTGCGACGGCGCGACCACCGCGATCGACGCGCTGCAGTGCGGCGGGTGACGCGAACGCCGCGTATCAACGACACAGAAGCCGACATGTCGTGCGTCCGATCAGCCTGAATTGACCACGTTCCGGAAAATGGCGAGAATCTCGGAGTATGATCCGACGACTCACCAACCTTTCAGAATTAGAGACCTTCTTCCTCTTTGGGGCGCGGGGCACCGGCAAGTCGACGCTCATTTGGGACGGCCTCTTGCCCCTGCACCCGCCCGAACGAGTGAAGGTCTATGACTTGCTCGACCCGGAGGTCGAGGACCGTCTGATCCGGTCCCCCGAACGACTCGAACAGGAGGTGCGCGCGCATCTCACGCAGGGGGCGCTCGACTGGGTGGTGATCGACGAGGTTCAGAAGGCGCCGCGGCTCCTCGACGTGGTGCACCGCCTGATCGTGTCGACCGGCGTTCGCTTCGCGCTGACCGGCTCGAGCGCCCGTAAGTTGCGGCGCGGGGCGGCCAACCTCTTGGCCGGTCGTGCGGTGGTTCACCACTTGGCGCCGTTCTCCTTCGTCGAGCTCGGGGACGCCTTCGACCTCGACGCGGCGCTACGATTCGGCGGACTACCCGGGATCATCCTGCATCCGTCCGAGACCGTTCGCAGTCAACGCCTGAGAGCGTACGCGCTCACTTACCTGCGCGAAGAAGTGCAGCTCGAACAGCTCACTCGTCGACTCGACCCCTTCCGAGAGTTTCTCGAGGTGGCTGCCCAGCACAACGGCCAGGTCTTGAACATGGCCGCGATCGCGAGGGACGTGGGCCGCGTGGACGACAAGACGATCCGCAGCTTCTTCGACATCCTCGAAGACACCCTGGTCGGCTTCTTCTTGCCCGCGTGGGACCGGAGCGTTCGACGCGCCCAGGGCAAACACCCGAAGTTCTACTTGTTCGATCCCGGCGTGAAGCGCGCGCTCGACCGCACGCTCGACGTCCCGCTACATCCCCGCACGGCCGCTTTCGGCGAGGCCTTCGAGCACCTGGTCATCGCCGAAGCCCACCGCCTGAACGAGACGCTGAGCCGAGACTTTCGCCTCTCCTACTTCGCGACGAAAGACGGCGCCGAGATCGACCTCATCCTCAGCGGCGGCAACCGAACCATCGCCATCGAGATCAAGTCCGCCGACCGTGTCGACCCCGACCGCCTCCACCGCTTCGAATCACTCACGACCTCCCTCGGAATCGACGAGGCCTACTGGCTGTCCCGCGACCCAACCTCGCTCGACATCGGCGCCGTGAAGTGTCGCGAGTGGCGTACCGGATTACGAGAGTTGATGAGGGTTTGACGGCGGGATGGGCGTCCTGTTCGGTCCTCAGAGCTTCTCCTGCACGCAGAAGTCGACTGGCGTGGCCGACAGGTGCTCGTCACGGTGGACCAGGCGCAGTCCCCTCTCCGCGGCAACACCCGCGATCAGACAGTCAACCGTCGGGATGCGACCTTTCGCCGCAGCACGGAGAGCGAGTGCGCGCCGCACGATGGTCTGCGTGATGGGCACCGTGTCTCCCGAAAGAGCGCTGTAGCGTCCGAAGGCGGCTTCCGCGACAGACCGCTCGATGCCCCGATGCGTAGCGACGACGACGAACTCGAACTCCGAGACCGCCGCAATGAACACGAGCTCCGTTGCCAGGATGTCGTCCACCCGAGACGCGCCGGGCTCGTCGAACCAATGGCACAAGAGAGCCGTCGTATCGAGGAGTACGCCCGCCATGTCAGTCTTCGGCCAACCGGAGCGCCACTAGGTCTTCGACCACGCTACCTTTGGGGTCTTGCAGCAGCTCACGCCCTCTCCCGCGTAGTTCCCGGGCCAGAGTTCGTTTGTCTGGGACGATGGTCACGACAAGCGTCCTCGGTGTGGTTCCCCGATTCCATTCGAGTCGGCATCCCGGCTCGATCCCAAGCTCCCGAGCAAGCTCGGCCGGGATGCTTACTTGATTTCGAACAGAGACGGTCGTCAAGGTGCTCATGCGAGCAGCCTAGCTCTTGTTTGGTGAGGCACAAGAGAGCGCAACATGATCTTGCCTCGTGGGCGCCACGACGGGTACTTCCTTGTACGACTACCGACTCAAACGACCTGTGGTGAACCCCAGGTTGCCCGCGTCGCGCCCTCCACATCGAGGAGTCGCTCGGCCACGAGGCGTCGTTCATCGTCCTCAGGCAAACACGGCTGAAACTTGCTCACGAGGCCGCGTGAGATGGAGCCCGCGACGTCGAGCGCGAGTGCGTCCATGGATCGTGGACCTCCTGGCCCGGGAGCTGACGGCGTGTCGCCTCGGCGCTGGCGGTCTCTGAACCGTTGGTCCTTTGGCGGGGCACGCACCCGACGCTCACGAGCCCCTCGACTGACGCAACGTCGGCGCGCGCCCCTGTGGATTACGCGCCCTTCATCGGCTACTCTCTTGGGCTTCCTGCGTTGGGTCGCCTGTGCAGCGGCGGGGCGGCGGGAGAAGGAATCACGATGAAGCGCTCTTTCGGTCTTTCGTCTCGCCGGGTACTCGCGCCGGTCCTCCTGTCCTTCGGCCTCGGGTGTGGTTCGTCGAGCGGCGGTACGACGAGCAATGGCGTCGTCGTTCCCGAGGGCGACGACGACATCGCGCCCATGTCCCAGCTCGATGGCCTCGAAGGGACCCTCTTCAATGGCATCACGGCGGACGCCGAGCACGTCTACGCCTGCACGGGTCAGCATGGGCTCCGCGTCGCGTCCGTCGACGGGAGCGAGCTGAAGATCGCGACCGAAGGCGCCAAGTTCCCTGAAGGCGACGGCTGCTTCGAAGTCACGGTCGGCCCAGACGGCAAGATCTGGGCGCTCGGGCCACGGCGTGGTGAGCCGGGCGGCTGGATCGCCGCCTTCGCACCGGGTGCGGCGGGCGCAACGATCGCGCCGCTCGTCACGGGCGGCACCGACGTCCTCGCGGACTCGCTCCTCGTGACCGAGACCCACGTCTTCGTCGCGCTCGGGCCGGAGGGCCTCGCCGTTTTCCAGATCGACGGTGAGGCCCTGAAGCCCGTCGCGACACTCGGCGGCTTCGAGCAGGCGCTCGGGCTCGCTATCTCCGGCGACCGGCTCTTCGTGGCGAACGGCCGCTCGGGCGTGGCCGAGGTCGACGTCTCGGACCCGACCAAACCCGCCATCGTGAACGAGACCAAGATCCCGGGCGCGACCGTTCGCCGCCTCGCCCTCGACGGCGACCGCCTCTATGCGGCCGGGCTCGCCATCGCCGCTGGCATCGACATCTCCGGCGACACCCCGGCGCTGCTCACGCCCACCTGGGAGAGCCACGCCTCCGCCACCGACGTCGCCGTGGGCGAGAATGGCCTCGTCTTCCTCGCGAACACCGAAGACCTCGTCGTCCTCGACGGCAGCGGCGGCGCCCCGACGCTCGTCGGCTCCGAGCTGCTCCCGTCGCAGACCAAAGCGCGCGCGCGCGTGATCAGCGTGGCCGCCATCGGCTCCCTCGCCATCGCCGCGGAGTGGTCGGCGCTCTGGTCGCTCGCCACGGCCATCGACCGCCCGGTCCCGGACATGCGCCTCGACCGGCTCTCCATCGACTTCGGTGTCGCCAACCTCAAGAAAGGAAAGGGGATCGTCGTCCAGAACCTCGGCGACAAGCCGCTCGAGATCGCCGAGCTCTCGATGGACAACCCGCTCTTCGAGGTGAACCTCGCCATTCCAGGTCTCTCGGACGCCACTTCGGGCACCATCGAGCCCGGCGGCAAGGAGCTCATCCAAGTCAGCTTCGAGCCTGCCGACGACCAGCCGGTGACGGCCCTCCTCACGGTGAAGTCCAACGATCCGGACGAAGGCACCGTCACCATCAAGATCACGGCCAATGCGGGCACCGGCGCGCAAGTGGGGCGCCCGGTCGACCCGAACTCGGAGATGGTCTTCGTCGACTCGCTCACCGGCAACGACGTCACTTTGACCGAGCGCTTCAACGGCAAGGCCGTGCTCATGGTCTACTTCGCGACGTGGTGCGGCGCCTGCGCCCAGGAGCTGCCCGAGCTTCAACGCCAGTTGAACGAGCTCGGCAACCCGAACGCCGCCGTCCTCGGTATCGCGATGGAAGGCGACACCGCCGAGCAGATCGCGGTCTTCCGCGAGAACCACGGCATCGAGTTCGACATCTGGATCGACAACGCGGGCAACGACCGGAAGCTCATCGACTCCGGCGTCGAGGCCTTCCCGACCGAGTTCGTCATCGACCGAGAGCACATCGTCGTCTTCAACGATCCAAACGCGTACGCCGGCGAGGCCTTCGAGGCCCTCTCCAAAGCCGCCGCGAAGCAGTAAACCCAACGTGACGTCGACCGCACGCCCCGCCGCCGTTCTCCTCCTCGCTCTCATCGGCTGCGCGGGCGATCCGCCCACCGGCCTCGGACCGTCCGCGACCGGCGCGGGCCCCATGGTCGTCTGGGATCCGGAGCGAAAGCCCGAGCCGGAGGTCCCGTTCCCGAACGACTCTGCGACGGTCCTCGACCCGGCCTCACTCACCGGGCGCCGGCTCAATCTGTCGGTCACCTCGCCGCTCCACGTCGAGCGACACCTCCGCGAGCGCTTGAACCGGCTCGACGGCTTCAGCCTCTTTGGCATGATCACCGTCTCGTTCAACGCGCCGCTCGACCTCTCGACGGTCACGGACGAGTCGGTGCTGCTCATCGACGTCAGCCCAGACTCTCCGGAGTTTGGGCAGCGCCAGGCCCTCGATCTCGATCGCGGCGCTTACCCAGCGGCCTTTCGTCCGCGCAAGGTCTTCCCCTTCGATCCCGACTCCGAGCTGCCCGACCTCGTCTTCCCGCTCGACAACACCGTCGGGGACACGCGCGTCGAACACTGGGAGGTGGCAACCAACACGCTGATGATTCGGCCGCTACGCCCGCTCCGCCCGAAGACGCGCTATGCGGTCGTGCTCACCCGCGCCGTGAAGGGCCTGAATGGCGATCCGGTTCGTTCACCGTTCGTGGCTGTCAACGCGGCCGCGCAGACCGACGCGCTGAAGCCGGCGGTCGCGGCCGTGAACGGCGGGGCCGCCGCGATCTCGTTCGCGTGGGTCTTCACCACGCAGTCGCTGTCGGAGAATCTCGTAGCTCTCCGCGAGGGGCTCGACGGAAAGGGCGTCTTCGGCTGGCTCAAGGAGAAATATCCCGGCCGTATCGCGTCCGTCACGAACCTGGGACTCGAGAAGGCGAAGATCGAGCCCGATGACACGCGCCCCAAGAACCCGTTCATCCTGAACCCGGACTTCCTCAAGGTGCTTCTTTCGCCTTTCTCGGCGACAGGTTACGCGCTCGACAAGGTCAAGTTCGACCACATCGACTACTTCGTCTACGGCACCATGGAGATGCCCGATCTGCGCTCAGCCGAGGGCGGACTCTGGCCCAATCGCGCGACGGGCGAGATCGAACACAAAGCCGCCAGTGTGCCCTTCACGCTCTCGGTCCCGCGCACGACCGACAAACACAAACCTCCCTTCCCCGTCGTGCTCTACAGCCATGGCGCTCGAACCTCGCGCTTCGAGCTCACGCTCATCGCCAACGAGCTCGCGGAGCAGGGCCTCGCCGCGCTGGGCATCGACGCCGTCGGGCACGGCCCCTTTGGCGGTGATATCGAGGCCATCGTCGAGTCGCAAGCCAAGGACTACCCGCCGGAGCTCGTCGCGCTGGTGCTTGGCGCCGTCGCGCAGATCGTCCTCGGTGATGGTTATGACTACAATGGCAAAGAGACGTCCGAGATATTCGACGACCTCGGCCCGGTCGGCCTCTGGCAGACCATCTTCGTCGACGGCCGCTCCGAAGACCTCGATGGCGACGGCTTCCTCCTCTCCGGCGACGGCTACTTCGTCCCCGACGCCTTCGCGCTCAGCGGCAACAGCCAACAGACACTCATCGACACCATGATGGTGCTGCGCACATTGCAACGCCTCGACCCCGGCGCCGTACCGAAGGCGGTGAAGGACCCCGAGACGGCCGATGTCGAGACGCTGATGCCGAACTTGCTGGCCGGTGACTTCAATGCGGACGGCGTCCTCGACGTCGGCGGCCCAGACGCCACGTTCGTCGCCGCTGGGACATCGCTCGGCGGCATCCACACCTCGGTCCTCATGGCCGTGGAGCCTCAATTGAAGGCCGGTGTGCCCATCGTGTCCGGCGGTGGCATGACCGACATCCTCGTCCGCACGACGCTCGCGAGCGCCGTGGAGCCCGTCCTCACCGAAGCGATCGGCCCTGCGATCATCGGTTGCCCGGACGCCGACCGGGACGCCGAAGCGCCCATCTCCCTCTCCTGGAACAACCTCGCCAATGGCTGCGACGACCCCGACCGCGTCGCACGCGCCGAGGTCGGCCGCGCGCCGTCCGTGCCCGGCGGCACCGTCACGCTCGAGAACCCGCGTCTCGTGGACTCGGCGCTCCCGGAAGCGACCGACACGGCCGTCATCAGCCCTGAAGGCGGCTTCTTCGTCGCGGTCGCCGCCGACCAAGGCGACCCGCTCGTCATGACCTTCCGGGACACGGACGGAAAACAGGTCGGAGACACCATCACGTTGAACGCGCTCCACGACGGCATGGCTCGAAAGCGCAACACGTGGCGCATGCGGCGGCTCCTCCAGGTCGCGCAGATCGGCCTTGATCGCGGCGATCCGATCGCGTGGGCGCGCCACCTCATCCGGGAGCCGCTAGCCGGCATGGCGCCCCGAAACATCCTGCACATCACCGACACCGGCGACCGAACCGTGCCCTTCTCGTCGATGGTCGCGTGGGACCGCGCCGCCGGCCTACACGGCCTGACCGACGACCAAGCGCTCCCGGTCACCGACGCCTTCATCGAACGCGACGCACTCGCGCAACCCGGAACCTGGGACATCGACGACCTCTTCGAGACGGGCGTCGGCCTCGGCCGGCTCCCCGTCATCTCGACCGCCAGCGGGGTGAGCGCCGTGAGGCACGCCCCCGTCGATGACCACGAGTTCATTGCACTTTCCGACCCGAAGGCCGAGTTCGACTGGGGCACCTACTTCCGCAACATCCTCGCGCGTTACCTCGCCAGCGGCGGCACCGTGCTCGAAGAGGCGATCTGCCTTGAAGACGGTAGTTGCGGAGCCGCTGCCCCGGAATGAGGCGCCTCTTCGTCGCTGCCATGGTCGCCGCCGGGTGCAGCCCGGACGCGGCGACCGTTCACGACACCGCGAGCGGCGTCGAGGTCGATCAGGGCCCCGATGTGTCCGCCGACATTGATGAATCCGACACCTCGGTCGAGCCGGACACGGCGCCCCTCGACGTCGACGAAGCCGAGACGTCGGAGCCGCCCGACGTCGTCCCGGACGACGGGAGCGACACGGCCGACGTCGAGAGCGACACCGAGGAGGTCGACACCAGCCCCGACCCCGTGCCCTGCGACGAAGACGAAGCCTGCGGCGTGCGCCTCGACGAGGACGGTCTCTGCGCGGGCGCGTGTGTCCCTCAAGACTTCGGGCTCCACTGCGCCGGCACGGTCTCGCTGGGCCTCTGCTATACCGGCGATCCACCGCCGAAAGACATCACCATCGAGGGCGTCGAGCCCGGCATCACGTGGACGGCGCCCGCTATCCCCTCGGAGACGGCGGTTGGCGACACCATCGAGCTCGTCCTGACGGGCGTGAACAGCGGCGCGGCGCGCACGCTCGACGTCTATGGCGACTGGTCGCCCGACTGGGAGCTCGTCGCGAGCACCGTTCCCGAGGTGACGCTCACGTTGCCCGCGGGTTCGACGACCGAGCTGACCGTCACGCTGCGCGCGCTCCGAGCGAACGCCGTCGAGCCCTGGAACAACCGCATCGGCACACTCTACCTGGGCCAGAACGTCGTCTCGGCCTATAGCGCCATCGCGTACGGCCCCGATGCGGGCCTCGCCTGCGGCACGCGCCACTTCCCCGCGACCTTCTGCCCCACGGGCGAGTGCACTGGCCCGATGGGCGGCTTCTACGTCTCGGCCCAGTGTTGCGACGACGTCTTCTACCCGGGCGTGCTCTGCTGCACCGACGACGACTGCTTCGGCGGCGCGTGCGTCGATGGCCGCTGTCTCTACGATGTGCCGACGCTCGGCTGGGCGAACTCGGTGCCCGCCGGCCGGCAGCGCGTGTTGCTCGTGCTCGTCGACCAGGAAGGTCAGCCACAGGACGACGTCTGCGCCGATCGCGCCGCCACGCTCTCGCCCGCGCTCGACCTGCCGGGCGTCGAAGCCTGGTTCGACGCGGTCTCCGAGGCGCGCGTCGGCCGCGACCTACTGACGCTCGACTGGGTCGTGCTCACGGGCGCCCGGAGCGCGGACTTTGCGAGTGAGCCGGAGGGCGCGCTCGACGTCTATGCGCGAGACCTGGACGAGTGGCTCGGCGTCCAGGGCTGCTCACACCGCTTCGAACAGTTCGACAAGGTCATCGTGGTGACGCCCACGGCCAACCTGCTCGGCTCGACCGCGGTCGCCATCTCGCACGGCCTCATCGGCAGCCGCGTCGCCGACCAGCCGCTGCTCTTCGCCCACGAGCTCGGCCACACCTACGGCGGCACGGACCTCTACCTCGACCTCGGCGCCCAGTTTCGTTACCGAATCGACCTAATGGGCAACAACCTCGGCTACTTGGGCACCCCGCGTGACGGCGTGCTCCGCGGCGAAGCCGGCTACATGGACGTGAACCACGACGGCGTCGTCGACGTCGCGGAGTTCGCCGTCGCGCCCGACGCGCTCGCGGTGCTGTCGCCCACGCTGACGGCGACCAAGAAGGGCACCCTCGAGCTGGCCTACGAGCTCGTGGGCCTCGAGGACGGCGTGTCGCTGCGGACCGTGATACCCGAGTCGATCATTTCGGTCCCGGACCTCCTTCCCCCGCGCGACGTCAACGACTCCCGCCAGCGAAAGGTCCTCGTCATCGACCCCATCGCCGCCCTCGGCGACACCGTAAACGTCCGATTTCAGGCTGGTCTGCGCTTCACGGCCGCCGACGGCACGCCCACGACGCGCGTGCTCGACGAGACGGTGGCGCTCGTGGTGTCGGCGCCGCCGTGAGGCGTGTTGGGCGCAGAGGCGGAGGGCCTCAGCCCGGCTCTGCCTGCCAGTCCACCACCTTCAAGCCGGGCACGCGTGAGAGCTCCCGAAGGTTGTTCGACACGAAGGTCCGTCCACCCGAACGCGCGTGTGCTGCGATGAAGAGGTCGTGGCTGCCGATGGGGGTGCCGGACCGCTCCAGTCGAATGAAAGCTGTACGTGCGTTCAGTCCTGTGAGATGCTCTCCGCATGAGCACCACGCCTCGCCTCTACGCCACGCTCGGGATCGAACCATCAGCGGACCTCACCGCGATCCGCGCCGCCTATAGACGCCTGGCGTTCGACTATCATCCCGACCGAAACCCGGCCGACACTGGCGCCCAGGAGCGCTTCGTGGCGCTCTCGGAGGCACACGACGTGCTCTCCGACGCGGAACGGCGACGCGACTACGACACCTTCGGCGAGGCCGCGCTCGGGAAGGGGTTCACCGCGCCGGTGAGTCGACTTGGGCCACTCGACCTGCACGTCCAGGTCGTCCTCGACCCGGCGGTTGCGCTCCGGGGCGGGACGGTACGACTGACCGTGAAGCGGAAGCGGCCTTGCACGAGCTGCGCGGGCCGCGAACCCAGGGGCTGCGGCCGCTGCGCCGGCACAGGAAAGAGCGTCGGCAGCCAGCTCGCCAAGTGCAGGGACTGCAAGAGCGGGCGCTCGATTGGCTTCGGAGGTCGCCGCCGGGCGTCAGCGTCCCGCCATGACGCAACGCCCGCCGCGCCGTGCGCGACCTGTGAGGGCCGTGGCGTGGCCCGAGTTTCACGCGAGGTTCGGTGCGTACCCTGTCGCGGCGTTGGCACGCTCGCCTGCGCGATGTGCCACGGCGAGAAAGAGGCCACCTCCGCCACGGTGCTCTCTCTCACATTCCCGCCCAGCGTCGTCGACGGCGCGACCCTTCGATTCGAAGGGAAGGGCCACACGGGGCCCGACGGCGACGTCGGCAACCTCCGCGTCGACGTTCGGTTGGCTCGAGCGCAGACTCACGATGCGCCGACGCGTGGTCCGCAGCCGGCGGTCCGAACGCGGCCCGTACGTCGCGCGGGATAAGTCCCGTCGCGCCCGTCTTTACGACCCATGTTACGGCCACGACGTCATAACCAACTCGATTTGGATTCGCCACCTCACGCGGCTCGGGGAGCTCCGAGTCCAATCACCAACACGAGGCCAAGTGGTTGACCTCCGGCCGTTTCGCCGTAGAACCGACGGGCGTGGTTTCATCGGAGGGTGCGTGGGGAAGTCGAGGCTCGAAGCGTTCAGTGATGGGGTCCTCGCGATCGTCATCACCATCATGGTCCTCGAACTCAAGGTGCCGCACGATCCGACGATCTCCGGGTTGACGCCGCTGATTCCGGTGTTCCTGAGCTACGTGCTGAGCTTCGTATACGTCGGTATCTATTGGAACAATCACCACCACATGCTGCACGCGGCCAAGAAGGTCAGCGGCGGCGTGCTCTGGGCCAACCTCCACTTGTTGTTCTGGCTTTCCCTTCTGCCCTTCGCGACGGGATGGATGGGCGAGAATCACTTCGCGACGCTCCCCACGGCGCTCTACGGTGGGGTCCTCCTTGCCGCGGCCATCTCGTACTGGATTCTGCAGCAGGCCATCATCGCCTCACAGGGACCACAATCGGTGCTCCGACAAGCCGTCGGCAATGACTGGAAGGGGAAGCTCTCGCCGCTACTGTACGTCGCCGGAATCACACTCAGTTTCATGATTCCCTGGCTGGCGATGGCGGTCTACGTCGGCGCCGCTTGCCTCTGGCTGGTACCGGACCAGCGAATCGAGCGCACCTTGCAGCACGACGTCTAGCTCCGGTCAGCGAGCTCTGCAACGAGGGGGGCGTCAGGACGTCCGCGCTAGCCCCTTCTCGGCCTCGCGCCGGGTGAGGCCGGCCATCACCGCGCCGTGCTCCTCGACGAACGCTCGCACCTCGGCCGGTCTCATTGGCGCCGACTCTCGGAGCACCCAGCCGATCGCCTTTCGGATGAAGAACTCCTTCTCGCTGAGCATCGGCACCGCCAGCTCGGACCAGAGCGCGAAGTCACCGCGGCCTCGTCTCAGGTCCTCAAGGGGCGCGAGCAGCGCCGTTCGGCGTACCCAGAAGTCGGCGTCTCGGGCCCAGTCGCGGAGCCACTTCGCGGCGTCGGGCGTGCGCCTGAGCACTGGCCCGATGGTGTGCACGGCGAGGCTGTCGACGTACGCCCAGGTCTCGCTGTTCCGTACCAGCGCGAGCAGCCAGCCGAGGTCGCCGTTGCCAAGGCTCCGCTCGTGGCGTTCGAGCAGAACGACCGCAAGGGCCCGGTGCTCGTGGACGCCGGTCGCCCAGAGCGCGTCGGAGAGCGCGTGCAATTCGGATGGCTCCAGCGCTCCGGGGCGGCCGAACTGCTGAGCGATTCGACGAATCGCGGGCATCCCGGCGCCGTAGAAGGACAGCGCGCTCTTCAGGTAGTCCTTTTCGGAGGCGGCCCGCTCCGGGTCGCCCGCCGCCCGGAGCGCCGCGTCGAGCAGGGCGATCGTCTCCACGACCTCGATTGCCATGGGTGCCGCCTCCTTCGCGGCGATGGCGTCATACACAGCCGCGCTCGGGCGCGCCAATCCCGCAGCTCCCACGGAGTCGAAAACGGCACAACAGCATACGTAAAGTTGCCCTGGACCCCGCTGCGTGGGACCACTTCAGGGTGGTCCTTACATTGATCGGACTCTCATTGGCTTTGGCGCCGCCTGGCCGCCAACGCACCCTCCGCCCGAGCGACCTTGAGACGCTCGTTCGCTGCGCCGAGGGGCCCGCCGCCACACGCGACGTGCCGCTCGCGGAGCAGCTGGTGTGGCGCTGGCTGGGAGAGCCGCCTCCGGAGCCCGGCGCTCCTCGATCGCCGTCCACTCGTCCGTCGTTCTTGTGGCTCCCTCCCGATGGCCAGCTGCCCGAGGGGCATGTCGTGCTCAGCTTCGACGACGGTCCGGATCCGCGGGCGACCCCGAGAATCCGCGCCGTGCTAGCGGCGTGTGGGATTCGCGCCCACTTCTTCGTCCCCGGCTCCCGGCTGATGGGCGCCGGTGGCGCGTGGGCGCGAGAGGAAGTCCTGGGACTCGCGGCCGACGGCCACATCGTCGGGACCCACAGCTTCAGTCACCCGTCGTTCAGCCGGCGGCTGCTGTTCCGGAAGCAACGGCGAAAGGAGGTCGCCCGCGGTCTCGCGGCCCTCGGGCGTGTCCTCGAGCCTCCGATCCCCCTGTTTCGATTGCCTTATGGCGACGGACACGAAGAGTCGGCGGTGCACCTGGCCATCTGGGACGAAGGACTCGTCGACATGCACTGGAACCTGTCGAGCGGCGATACGCGAGACGCCGACCGCGCTCAGCCCGGGTTCCAGGGCGCCCCCCCGGAGCGGCTCCTGAAGTGGATCCTGCGCTCCCTCGACCGCTCGCGACGACCCGGTGAGCGTCTTGGTCACGGCGTCCTCACGATGCACGACACCAACTACAGGACGGCCCTCATGCTCCCGCACCTGGTCGCTCATCTCGTCGCCGAGGGGTATACCTTCGTGCGCCTCGTGGGTCCTGCGATAGCGAGGTACGGTGACGACGGCCCGTCGCCCGCGCCGCCGAGATCACTCGACCACGGTGAGGTGCCCGCCGCTGAACTGACTGACGTCGAGGAGGCGCCGTGACGCCGCTCCTGTCCTGGCTGACCGCCGTCCTTGTGGGCGTCGCACCTCCGCCACCGGGGCGCACCCGCGAGCTCTCGACCCGGGACCGCGAGCTCCTGGCCGTCTGCCAGACCGATCAATTCCGGCGCGTGGATGTCCGCATCGCCTCCATCGTGGAATGGCGCGAGCGCCGTGGCCGGCCGTACCGGACCATTCCCCCGGACGCCAGCCTCCCCGAGGGCCACATCGCGTTCACCTTCGATGACGGCCCGGACGAGCGCGCCACGCCGAAGATCCGCGCGCTACTGGCTGCGTGCGGCGTCTACGGGCACTTCTTCATCCCTGGGACGCGTGTCGGCGGCCCGAAGGCGCGCTGGGCTATCGCCGAGCTGAAAGGGCTCCTCGCCGAAGGTCACATCATCGGGACCCACAGCGCGACCCACCCGTCGTTCACGCGCGGTGTCGTGACCTCCCGAGACCGCAGGCGCGAGCTGGATCGCGGCCGGGAAGCGCTCGAAGCGACCCTCGACATCCACCCGGTGCTGTTCCGGCTACCCTACGGCGAAGGGCACTGGGATTCGGAGGTGCTCTTCGAGATCAGCCGCGCCGGTCTCGTGGACCTCCATTGGAACATCACGAGCGACGACGCTAAGGACAAGGCGCCAAAGGAGCCAGGATTTCAAGGCCTTACGGCCGACGAAGTGCTCGCCCGAATCGAGCGATCACTCGATTTCTCGCGCCGACCCGGGGAGCGCCTCGGCCACGGCGTCCTGGTCGTGCACGACACGAACTACCGCATCGCCGCGCTCCTCCCGACCCTGCTGAACCGACTCGTGACGCGCGGCTACACCTTCGTCCGTTTCGTCGGGCCGCTGGTCGAGGGTCGGGATGCAGAAGAGGACACGGGCGTTCCAAGACGCGATTGACCGCCTCACGGTGTGTAGAAGAAGACTCCACACTCGTAGTAGGCGCCGCTCACGTCTGCCGATTGCCCGCTGGCGCTCAGCCGCAGGGTCAGTGCCGTCTCACCCGAGGGGACCGCGACGTCTGCGTAGGGGGACTCCGTCGCCGACTCGGGCGCGGACGCGAAGAGCGTTCCGTCGCTCTTGGTGAGCTGGAAAGTGAATCCCTGAAGGCCCGAGCCGATCCGTGCCGCGGCGCATGTGACCTCGACTTGGGTCTCGCCGGCAGGGACGGCGAGGCTGAAGTAGTCTTGGTCGCCGTCCGCGGGCGCAAGGTCGCCCGACAGCCCGTAGTAGTCTTCTTCGACCGCCGTGAGCGCTTCGGCGGCGGCCGCCACGCCGTTCGCGACGTCGTCCTTCTCAGTGGGCAGGTCGTAGGTGTTGCCCACGGCCAGCTTCAAGACGTAGTGCTCGCGCTCTCCGGGGTCTCCGGCACTGCGGGCGACGTGTAGAAAGTAGGACTTTCCAGAGGTTACGGGCGCATAGAGCGCCGCAGGATCGCTCACGTCCAGATCGCTGAAGTTCGACTGGTCGAGCTTGGCGATGCCGCCGGCGCCGTCGGGATCGGTGAGCCACACCGTCGCCGACGCCGACGCGCCATTGCCGCCATAGAGGCTCTCGCCGAGGCCGACGGGCTGAAGCCATGCGTCGAGGTGGGCCCGATTGCCGGAGAGGACATTGAGGTCGGCCGGGATCGTCACACTGTAGACGTCGACGTCCTCGGGCGCCGCGAAGGTCCCGACGATGTCATGGATGAAGTAGGTGCCGACCTCGTCCGGCGCCCAGGCGACTGGGAGCGCGTTCGCGGTCGTCCCGTCCTGGTCAGTGGCGCCTTCGACGGTGCCGCCTTCGAGTGAAAACACGCCTACCTCGAAGCTCTTGTCCGTGATCGCGTCAAGCGGCGAACAGGACTCCGCGTCATAGACCGAGTGGCAGTCGCTCACGAGTACGATGTAAGTCCCATCGGCGGGGAGCACGGTGACGACGTCGGGGTCGCTTGAGTCGAGCGGCCACGGATCGTCGTTGGTCGCGATCGGCTCCCCCGCCGCACCGAGCACCGTCACGACGAGGTCGAGACGCGACTCGGTGAATGCGTCGGCCTCGTCCTGTTTGGCGAACGCGCTCACGCGAATGGCGTCTCCGGCTTTGCCTTCGAAGGCGAGGTACACCTCCGAGGTCTCGGGATCGTCGAGGGAGCCGGAGTAGGTGTCGTCGAGCGCGATCGGCAATGCCGTCTCGATGGTGCTCCCGGGCTCTACTCCGTCGCTGCCATCCGTGCCATCGGTCCCATCGGTCCCATCGGTGCCGTCAGTGCCATCGGTGGCGTCCGATCCGCCTTCGCCGTCGACGACGTCACTCGAATCGGCGCTGGCGTCGCCAATGGCGGCGTCCGGTTCCGGAGCCGCGTTCGAGGACTCACTCCCGCACCCAAACACCATCGAAATCGAGCTCGCTACGACCCAACGCTTCATCATTCAGACCTCCGACGTTCGTCGATATCACGAGTTCGAGCCTCCTTCCACGATGCATCACGTGTGTCGCCATCCGGGTCAACGTCACTACGGTCCCAGGGCACACTCCAGTGCCAGCCTCCGGTGCTGGCGCTGGGCCGGTGCCCGACTGGCATACGTTTCGGATCTGGTCGTCCCGTGGTCATACGGACAGCGCTGTCCGTCCTTGACGCGACGCCGATTCGGGTGGAAAGAGCCGGCAGCGTGGCCCGACGAACGCTGCCGCGTCTCCCGGGTGGGAGGCGCTCGGCCCCCGGGGCTCACACACACTAGGAAACACCCGCATGAAGCTCGCCCACGTCTCGATGTTCGCCGCCCTGGCTCTCGCGTCCGCCTGTAACAAGAACAAGCCTGCCGAGGCCCCGAAGGCGGCAGCCGTCCCGAAGGCGGAGGCTCCTAAGACCGAGGCACCGAAGGCCGAGGAGGCTCCGAAGGCCGAGGAGGCTCCGAAGGCTGAGGAGGCCCCGAAGGCCGAGGAGGCGCCTAAGGCTCCTGAAGCTGCTCCAGTCGCCCCCGAGGCTGCCCCGGTCGTCCCGCCTGCTCCTGAGGCTGCCCCAGTCGCGCCTGAAGCCGCCCCAGTCGCGCCGGAAGCGGCCCCGGTGGCGCCAGAAGCCGCCCCGGCTGCAGGCGGTGATGCCCCGGCCGCCCTCGAGATGGCCCCCCTCGACATCACGGCTGAGGGCTTCTCGGCCACGATGGACGCACCGAAGGGCGCCGTCGCCGCCGACAGCTTCGGCACGCTTGAGGTCAAGCTGGGTGAGGGCAAGGACTTCTTCGTCGCCATCGACATGGAAGTCGACATGGTCCAGGTGAAGAAGGACATCGCGTCGAACGACGTCCAGAAGCTCAAGGCGTTCATCCTCGACACCCCCGAGGCCCTCATCTACGAGACCGACTTCGCGGGTAACGCCTCGTTCTGGATGGATTCAGCCATCAAGGTCGGCGACAAGACCGTGCGCTGCTACAGCGGCCGTGGCGCTCACTCCTTCAAGAAGGAACAAGTCGAACTCTTCCTGAAGGCGTGCCAGAGCCTCAAGCCGAAGGCCTGATCGACCTGCGCATCCGGCTGCGCTCCCAGGCAGCCCGGATGCCTCACTTGAGCTGGCGGAAGAAGTCGTTCCCCTTGTCGTCGACGAGGATGAAGGCCGGGAAGTCCACGACTTCGATGCGCCAGATGGCTTCCATGCCGAGATCCTTGAAGTCGAGCACCTCGACCTTCTTGATGCTCTCGGACGCCAGGATCGCGGCGGGCCCGCCAATACTGCCGAGATAGAAGCCGCCATGCCGATGACAAGCGTCGGTGACGGCCTGCGACCGGTTTCCCTTCGCCAACATGACCATGGACCCGCCCAGAGACTGGAAGAGGTCGACGTAGGGGTCCATCCGCTCCGCGGTGGTGGGACCGAAGGACCCCGAGGCCATGCCGGTCGGCGTCTTCGCCGGGCCCGCGTAGTACACCGGATGGTCTTTGAACCATTGGGGCATCGGCTCGCCGCGGTCGACCATCTCCTTCAGCCGAGCGTGGGCCATGTCGCGGGCGACGACCATGGTCCCCGTGAGGAGGAGGCGGGTCTTGACCGGGTGACGTGCTAGCTCGGCGCGGATCGCGGCCATAGGCTGGTCGAGGTCGATATGCACGCTGTTGTCGACCGAGGTGTCCGCCTCGAGAAGGAAACGCTCCGGGTGCCGTTCCATCTCTTCGAGCCACACGCCGTTTTCGTCGATGCGGGCCTTGATGTTCCGGTCAGCCGAACAGGACACACCCATGCCAACCGGGCAGGACGCGCCGTGACGCGGCAAGCGAATCACGCGAACGTCGTGCGCGTAGTACTTGCCTCCGAACTGCGCGCCAAGGCCGGCGCCCCACGCGGCCGTGAGGAGGCGCTTCTCGAGCTCGACATCGCGAAAGGCGCGGCCGCCCATCGAGCCAGTGGTCGGCAGGTGGTCGAGCTCCTTGGCGCTGGCGAGCTTGACGGTCTTGAGCGTTGCCTCGGCGCTGGTCCCGCCGATGACGAACGCCACGTGGTAGGGAGGGCACGCCGCCGTACCGAGCGTCTTCATCTTCTCGACGAGAAAGGCTTCGAGACTGGTGGGGTTGAGGAGCGCCTTGGTCTGCTGGAACAAGTAGGTCTTGTTGGCGGAGCCGCCGCCCTTCGCGAGGAAGAGGAGCTCGTAGGTGTCGCCGTACGACGTGTACAGGTCGATCTGTGCCGGGAGGTTGTTCCCGGAGTTCTTCTCCTCGTACATCGTCAGTGGGACCACTTGCGAATACCGGAGGTTGTCGCGTTGGTAGGTCTCCCAGATCCCGCGTGACAGGTGCTCTTCATCGTGGCCGTCCGTCAGCACGAACTGGCCCTTCTTGCCCATGACGATGGCGGTCCCAGTGTCCTGGCAGACCGGCAGCTGCCCGGCGGCCGCAACAACGGAGTTCTTGAGCAGAGTCCGAGCGACGAAGCGATCGTTGTCGCTGGCCTCCGGATCTCGGAGGATCGCGGCCACCGACTCCTGGTGCGACGCCCGCAGGTAGAACGACGTGTCGTGCAGGGCTTCGCGCGCGAGCGACGTGAGGACGTGGGGCTCGATCCGAAGGAAACGATGTTCGCCGAGCGTCTCGACGCGCACGCCGTCCGAACCCAAGAAGCGATAGGGCGTGGGGTCGCCGCTGAACTGGAAGGGCTTCTCGTAGCTGAAATCGGCCATGGTCGTGCTCCGCGAGTGCGAGTGTGGGTGGCGGTCTCGCGCGCGAACTGGGGCTTGTCAAGGGCAAGTCCGTGGTGAGCCCGTAGGGAACCGAAGAAGGCGTGCACAGCGCGGTCTCGGTGCATGCCGCCAGTGATTGCAGGAGCAGTCGTCTATACGCAGCGTCCGTCCCGAACGGCCCCGCGTGCCGTTCGAGCAGAGAGACGTCGATCGCCAAGCGATTCCGACACCCACCCGCGCGGTCTAGGCCTTCGTCCATCTCCCGAGCGCACCCCCCACAGAATTGAAGGGCGTCATCTGCTCCCGTGGTGGCTACGTTCATCGGGCAACCTTCTGATCCGCGAACGAGGACCCCATGAACGCCGTCTCCGCTCTCTCAAAGCTCCTTCCCTCCCCGAAGTCGCTGGCGCGCGTCGTCGCGTCCGCCGCGCTCTTGGCCCCGATTGCGCGCGCCGACGCCCCTTGGAACCCCCTCACCGAGCAGGCCGTGAACGAGAAGGGGATCTGCGCCGCCTTGGCGGAGTCGTCGCCGGTGCGGGAGTATTATGACCTGACGTGTCAGAAGGGCCGAGGCGAGTACCTCGGACGAAACGATTACCGATGCACGCCGAAAGGCGAGCTCGTCGACTTCGAAAAGCAATGCAACGATCAGCCCGTGCTGGCGTGTGGCTTCGTCGCGGCCGCAGCCAAAGGCGCTGCGCCAGCGGGGCTGTCCAGGATGTTCGAGGGGCTCCTCCTGAGCCACGACCGCGCTCTGACCGCCAAGGTCATCCACCTTCCGAAGGCCAATCAGTACATCGCTGGCTCCTGCCTCGAAGAGGAGAACTACCGCTACACCAAAGCACTCGACGGGCTCGGCGTCGTCGGGACGCCCGAGCAGGGCAAAGTCGTGATGGCGCTCATCGATTCGCCCGAAAAGCTTGCGGATATAGGAGCCGAAGAACGCCTTCAAATCGTCCGTGCACTGTGGGGAATGGGGGCGAAAGAACAGACAGCTGCGGCGATGTCGCTCCTCGACATGGCGCACATCCAGCGGTACCCGGGACGCGAGTTTCGCGAAATGCTGCTCATGGCCATGGCCGAGTGGGGGGCCGCGGACGCCGAGGCGCTTTGCGAACAGAACCTCCGTGATATCAAGGACGAAGCCGACCTCGGTGCGTGCATGCTCTATCTCGCTCGCCGTGGGAAGCAGGACGCCGTGAAGTCGATGATTCGACAGGTTGAGCGCGCTCGCGACCCTGGCCTGCAGGCCATCGGGATCCTCGGTGGCAAAGACGCGCTGGCTTTCCTCACCGGGCTGCGCGATCAGGAGGGTGAAGGTCCTGCGTACATGGCGCGTGACGTCGCCCTCGTGAACGCTGGCGACAAGAAGGCGTGGAAGGACGTCGAAGCCACGCTGAATCGCAACGCCCGTCCAGACCGGCAGGTGCTCGCCCAGCTTGGCTACCTCTCCACCAACCCGGCCGCGGCCAAGCAGGCCGTGAAGTTCCTTCAGGGCAAAGCCAAAGCTTGGCAGAAGGAGAACCTCGAGATGTACGGGCTCTCCGTCGCCATCCGCACCCAGCTCGGCGACGCCAGCGCCATCCCGGACGTCATTCGTCTCCTCGAGGGCCCGGACGAGTCCACTCGCGTGACCGTAGGTAAGGCTATCGGGGGTGACTTCGGCAACGTGTGGTCCTCGATGCCTGGCTTCGGCTTGGTGGCCGAGAAGGCCCTCATTCCCGCGCTCGCGGAAGCTCACTCGAACGAAGCGAACAAGGGCCACCGAGAGATGTTCGGAAGGGCCCTGGTCAACGTCCGAGCGGCGGTGGCGCTTCGGGGCAAGTAGACGAGAGGATCCCTGCGAACGCAGCTTCGGATGACTTCAGCCCGTCATCGTGGTCTTGTCTGCGCTGGAGTTGCGCCACTCTCGCACCGACCCCGACTTTGGAGCTGCTTATGGTCCCCGCCTCGATCGCATTGAGCTACTTCTGCACCGGCGCCCTGGCTGCCGGCCCGAACGAACGCTTCACGGTCGAGCCCGTGGCGAGCCCGCCGGTGTTCATCGAACGTCTTGAGGCGCTCCACGGGGCGAATTCGCCCGCCGTACGCCTCGCTCGCCACGTGACGTCGAACTTGGAAGGGTCTCCGTCGATGGCGTTCGTCAGCGCGCCTTGGGGCTCGACCGGCTTCATCTGGTCGATGACGGAGGACGTCCTCGCCGTCGTCCTGCCGAGTGGCGATCTGCAGTGCTTTGCGGACTCCGGTCCATGTCCAGATGCTGCCGGCCTCGGCGCGCTCCCGACCGGAGTCGAGTACGACGTGACGATCGAGATGGGGACGCCCTCCGGTATCGGTGTCGACGGTCAAGTCCTCGTCTCCATTGGGGAGCCCAGAGCGGTGGCTCTCATTCGTGGGTACTCGGCGGGCGACGGCGCTCCAGAGCGGTACGACCTCGTCCGCTTCGACGAGAGGGGCTTCGGCAAGGTCTACTTCCGCGACGCGGCGCGCTTTGGCGATGTCGACCGTGACGGTCACCCCGATGCCGAACTTCGAGTCGAATGGGGCGACATCACTTGGTCGGACGTCGCGTTCGGAGACGGGAGGGGTCGCTTCGAGAGAGACCCGAAACGCGCGAAGCCGTTTCACGACAAAGCGCTTTCGGCTGCACTTTCGCGGCTCGCGGGCGCCCGTGCTCCAGAGCTCGAGCGCGGGACTCTCCCTTGCGCCGACGCGGTCGGCCCTGCACTCGAAGCCTACGGCCACGTTCATCTCGGCGGTCTACGACCGAAGCCTGTTCGACTCGCGACGGGGCCCTGGTTCTCACGCGTGAAGAAGTCAGTGGGTTCGAACTGGAAGCAGCTCTGTCCGCGCACCACGGAGCTACTCGTCTGCGTCGAAGGGCTCGGCGCTGCTTACGCGGATGGCTTCCGCCGCTGTCTCGATATCGAGCCGGACTGACCCGCCCCGATGCACCAGTGATGGCTTCTGCGAATTAATTCAGCGGTATTCATTCAGATTCATCGGCCGACAGCGGACCCGGCGCTCGAATCTGTCAGTTTCAGCATTAATCGCGTAGGTTTGATTCAAATGAGCCATCGATGGAGCTCACCGTGGATCGACTGCGCAGCCTCCAACTCTTCCGCCACGTGGCCACCCTCGGCAGCTTCAGCGCCGCCTCGCGCGAGTGCGGAGTGCCCCAACCGTCGATCAGCCGCGCCATCGCCGAGCTGGAGGCCGACCTCGGGGTGCGGCTGCTCAATCGCACAACTCGACGTGTTGGGCTGACGGCGCAAGGACGCCGCTACCTGGAGCGTGTCGACGATGCTCTACGGTGCCTCTCGGAGGCCGAATCGGTGGTCCGAACGGGGTTCGCTGAGATCGAGGGTGACGTCAGAGTAAGCCTCCCTGGTGTCATCGGGCGTCGCCTCGTCGCCCCCAGACTCACGAGAGCGCTCCTCGATCATCCATCGTTGCGGGTAGAGCTCGCGTTCTCCGATGGCCTCGGCGATCTGACTGATCGCGCGTTCGACTTCGCCATTCGCGTGTCCGGCGCCATCCCCGAGGCTTTCGTCGCTTTGCCCATCGTCGAGTCTCGTCAGTGTGTCGTGGCGAGCCCCACTTACCTTGCTGGTCGAACGCTTCCCGCCAGCATGAGCAAACTCGATGGGCACCATGGTGTCTTTCGTGATGCCCGAACGGCCAGCCTCTTCGAGAGTGCCGGGCTCACGACGCGCTTCATCGCCGACGACCTCGAACTCGCGTGGCGCGCGACGCGAGACGGCCTCGGGATCTCCGTCGTGCCGTTCTGGCTCGTACGCGAGGACCTCGTCGCCGAGCGGCTGGTCGAGCTCTTTCCCGGCGCTCCAAAACCCGCAGGCCGAATCACCGCCGTTCACCTCCGAACCCATGAGCTCGGCCCTGCCGCTCGCTTCGTGCTCGACGTCGTCTCGCAGCACATCCGCGACGCCGTGATGCCCCTACCCATAATTTGAACCGAACGTCCGAAAACTCACCTCCTTGACCTTGACGGGTGTTCAGTGGTGCGGCAATGTCGGCGCGGCAACTCATCAGGCAGGAGGCAATTCGAATGGAAAGCATCGATCGCACTGGCATCTTCACCCCAGGCCGCTTCGTCTGGCACGAGATCATGACGAGCGACGTAGAACGGTCACAAAACTTCTTCACCGCCCTCTTCGGCTGGACCGTCGAGTCCTGGAGCATGGGCGAAGGCGGCAGCTACACCGGCATCAAGAACGGTGAGCGTGGCATGGGCGGCATGATGCAGATCCCCGCCGGCGATCCACGACCGCCGCACACGGTCGGCTACGTCTCGGTCGCTGACGTCGACGCAGCAGTCGCCCGCGCAAAGGCGCTGGGTGGGCAGGTCGGCTTCGGGCCGATGGACATCCCCGATGTCGGGCGCTTCGCGGTCCTCGGCGATCCGCAAGGTGCGTGGTTCACGGTCTTTCGCGACTGCAAGGGCGATGGCCCTGAGCCCGGGCGCCCAGCGGCCGGCGACTTCTGCTGGGACACCCTCAGCACGACCGATCTCGGCGGCGCCAAGAGCTTCTATCGCGAGATCTGTGGGTGGGACGTCTCCGCGCCGGGTGACGCTGAAGCGATGTGGGTGCAAGGTGAGCTCATGCGCGGCGACATCCAGCCGGTTCAGGGCGGAGCGCCGGCACACTGGCTCACGCACATCGCGGTCAATGATCTCGTCGCCACGGTTGCGCGAGCTTCGGAGCTTGGCGGCGTCGTCATCATCCCGCGGCTCGACATCGATCCATGGGGCACCATGGCGCTGATCCAGGATCCCTGTGGCGTCATGTTCTCCGCGTTCCAGTCCGCGGGCTGACGTCGTGAAACTCCTCGGAACTTCTAGTTAGCGTCGTTGTCCATCGTGAGCCGGCTTGCACCGGCCTCGCGAAATCGGAGCAACGCGCCCTGGAGGCGTCACGAGGAGTCCACCATGTCACGACCAGCGCCCGGACATCGATCCGGGATCGTCCACACCGCACTTCTCTGGAGCGAGCCGGCAGCACGTGGGCGGCTCACCGGCCCATCGACCGTCCTCGACGTGACGGCGCTTCGCCGGCGGTCGACGTCGCGCACCGCCGCGGTGCTCCAGGTCGTGTCATCGTTCGCACCCGCCGAAGCGGCGGTGGTGGCGGTCCTCGCGGCGCTCGCTGGACTCACGGTGCTCTCGGCGGCCACCGGCGTACTCGCAGCCGGGCTCGTCATCCACATGGCGCTCGACCCAGCCGCGTGGAAGTCACTCGTGAGGACCGGCCTCCATCGGTTGCGCTTCGGCGACGACGTCTACGCAGGTGAAGGACCCCGCGGCCGACTCTTCGTGCCTTCGGAGAACATCGGCGCGCTCGAGAGGCGCATCCTTGTTCCACACGGCCACGGCTGGGCACTCGATCTAGCCAGTGTCCTCGCGACTCCCAACGTGTCCGGCGCGCTGCACGTCGGCGCCCGGCGGATCGACCTCACTGGCCTTACGGTCAGCACATTGCGCGACGTCGCGCCCGATGGGCTGCTGGCCGTCACCGAAGACGTGCATTGCCGGTTGCAGTTCGGCGCCTTCACCATCCTCCTCTCCGGAGCGTCCGTCGCCGGGATCTCAGGCCCAACCCTGAGGCGGGACGTACTCACCGAAGCCGGCTACCTCGCCGCGTCGGGCGCCGTGCACGCCGGAGCGTTCGTGCTCTTCATCCAGATGGCGCCCGAGGAGCCGATCGCCATCCTGCAACCGCGTTCGAACTTCGAGGCTCGCCTCAGCACCGTCGAGTTCATCCAGGTCTCCGTTCAGCGCAAACGCGTCGAGGCCGCTGCGGATGAGCTTCCCGAGCCCGTGGAGCTCGCCGACGCCGTTGACACCGACCTCTCGCGGTACGTCACCACTGCTGTCGTGAGCCCACAGCCCGAGAACACTCGGGGCGTCAGCATGCGTGATCGCAGCCGCGCCCCCGCACGTCCCACCGCTACGCGGCCCGCACCCACCACCGCTACGCGGGCCGCACCTTCGATGCTTCGGAGCCGCAATCCCGACGCCCGACTCGAGGGCCGTGGCGTCGCAGAGCACCTGATCCCGACCGACCAGCTCGCATCGGTGATCACGCGCCCGCTCGCGCCCGTCGGAGGGCCTCTGGGCATCCAGATCGTCGGTGGAGGTGCACCCGCACTCGGCGGTGGCGAGTCAGGGCCAGGGAGCGCGCTCGCCGCTCACACGAATGGTCCGACCGGAGGGGGATATACGGGCCTCCAGTTCGGGCCCACCGGGCCACCGGGGAATCCGGACCCTCCGAGCGGCACGGTGGGCGGGCCTCTCGTCGCTGCTCTGGACAAGTCGAGCCTCGGTCCACGCTCTCCCATCCGTCTCTCCGAGCGGCCAATAAAGGTGAGCGCGATCGACACCGTCGAGGTCCCAAAGGGTGGGCTCACTCGGGACATAGTCCGCAACCACCTCGATCGCCAGAAGGGGCAACTCGTGACGTGCTACCGGCGTGCCGTCCAGTCCAAGCCGGACCTCGCGGGCAAGGTCGTGCTGACCTTCACGATTCTCCCGACGGGTCGGGTCAGCGGCGCCAGCGTTCTGTCATCGACGCTGGGCGACGCGTCCGTTCAGGACTGCATGGTCAATCGTGCGTCGCTGTTCCGCTTTCCACCATCGCCGGACGGGACGCCGACGCGAGTGCGATACCCACTCGACTTCCGCACGACAGGGGGGCGTTAGTCGGGCTGACCCGGACTCGCCTGTCCGGGCTCGCCGATCGACCACCCGCCCGTTCGGGTAGAGCCCCTATACCCGCCCAGAGGTCACGATCGCCGTCATCGGAATCGACTGTGGGCCGTCGCCAAATCGATCGAGCAGCCGAGCTTCGATGGCCGACCCGATGGGCGCCCAGGCTGCTTCGCCGAGCCGGTTGCGCAACATCACAATCGGCGCGTTGTTGCGGCTCAAGCGATCCCAGAGCGCTCGAGTGCTCGACGCCAACATGCTCTCGGTGTGCCGTTCAGCCGCCACGTCACGAAAGCCTGCGGCGCTCATCTCGGCGACGGCGCGTTCTTCGCTGGCCAGCGGCAGCTCCGCCGGTGGCGGCGGCAAGTTCGGGAGCTGCTCCCGCAGGGCGCCGAAGGCCGTCGAAAGGATCGGGATCTGGTCGAGCGGCACCCAGCTCGACACAACGACGACTCCATTCAACTTCACGACGCGCCGGAGCTCGCGAAAGCCCCGATCGCGATCCGGGAAGAACATCAATCCGAACATCGAGAAGCCCGCGTCGAACCCATCATCTTCGAACGGGAGTGCCTGACCGTCGCCGTGACGGACCGTGAAGTGCTCGGTGTCACCGCCCGCCGCCGCCCGCGCCTCGAGTTGGCGGATCATCTCTTCCGAGAAGTCGAGTGCCGTCACGCGTGCGCCGCGTTCTCGAGCACGGAATGCGAGCGTTCCGGGACCCGTCGCCACATCGACGATGTGGTGTTGGGCGCCGACGGCGGCTTGGTCGAGCGCCCGTTCGGCGAAGCGCTCGAAGAAGGGCGCGACGTCGACGCTGTACTCCGCGGCGACGAGATCCCAGGGGAGGGGAGTCGAGAGGGGGCTCGGCTGGCTCATGAGAGTGGCCTCCGCGAGAAGGGGTCAATGAAGGTCACGCGACACCTCGGAGACGCTGACGCAGGCGCACCACGCACGCCTCAAGCGTCCGAGCGACTCGAGTCTGCGCCGAAATGACGTGCAGCTTGGGCCAGGTGGCTCGTTCGCCTTGCCGGACGAGCCGCGCCAGCGCGTCTTTGGACGCATTCCGGAAGATGATGCCGTAATTCCATGCGGTTACGGGTGGGTGCAGGGTGATGTTCCCCGTGAACTTCTGATGTGCGGCCCCATGAGTCCACTCAAGCGCCCGCCGAAGCCCAGGCGAGGTCGCTCTACGGCGCGCCACGTCGAGGACCTGCAGAGCCTGTGTATACGCGCTCGACGCGAGGAGGTCCGTGACGGTGGGGACGAGCCCTGAGCGGCTGCGCGCGTCCGTGAATGGGATGAGGTGGGCGTTCGTCTGGCTGACGATGGTGTGGTTCACGTTCAGGAGTCGAGCGAGGCGGTCCGTCGGCAGGTCCGAGGCGATGGTCCCGTCGATCCATCGCTCGCCGGGGACGTACTCTTGTTCTTTCGAGCCTTTACGCTGGAGGAGCGTGCTTGCGGGGAAGAGCCCCGGGATGGCGCACGACGCGAGCGACGCGCTCGTCACCAGGACGTCGGGCGCGGTGAGGTGGCACAAGAGACGTGGCTTCTGGCGTGCCCGAGTCGGTGAAACGGAGATGCACAGCGCTCGGCCCGTTCGCTCGAAGGCCTCGGCGAAGGTGAGGTCGGCCATGTTGCTCTTGATGGCGAGAAGCAACTGGTCTTGGCTCATGACGGCGCGCTCGTCCCGCATCTCGGACGGGGTGAGCGCGCGAAAGACTCGCGTGTAGACGTGCTCGGTGGGGTCGGCGAGGACGTCCTCAAGCTCCGTCGCGCTTCGGGTGCATAGGCCGCCGGCGATCATCGACCCGGTGCTGGCTCCGGACACGATGGAGGGTAGGAGGCCCGCCGCGTGCAAGGCCTTGATGACGCCGATGTGAAAGAGTCCGAGGCTAGCACCGCCGCTCAACATGAGCGCGGAGCGACCGACGGCGTGCGCTTCCCGCTCGAACAGCGCGAGGCGTTGGGCGGCTGGGATGGGCCCGTCGGCGTCGCAGAGGTGGTCGAGGGAGGCGCAAACGGCGTCGAGGTAGCGCTCGACCAGGCACTTGGTCCCCACGAACGACGTCGCGTAGAGACCAGGGTCGGTGACCTCGTTCAAATGGCGGTGAAGGCTGTCATGAAGGTGGTCCGCCAGCGGCATGGGGGCGCCATCCCGACGAAGCACCTCAAGCTGAGCCAACGACTGCCGAAGCGAGCCTGCGTCGTAGAAACGCGACGTATCGTCGGCGCGCCAATCGGCGCCACCGGTCAGAGCGTCCAACTCGGCGGCGGCACTGCGCCACTCGCCGAAGGACTGCGCGTCATCAAGCGCGTGGCGAAGCTGAGGAACTCGTCGAGAGAGGCCGAACACCCGAAGGTTCTAGCGCAGGGGCAAAGGAACGTCGAGGCGAGGACGCCGACTCGTCAACATAGGCGTCGCCTTCGGGCCCGTCCTTCGGACACGTCCGGCAGTCCTGTTCGGGAGGGCGGTTCCGTCCTTCGGACACGTCCGGCAGTCCTGTTCGGGAGGGCGGTTCAGTTGGTTCGGAGGCCGCCGGTTCGTGGCTCCAGTCCTCCGGACACGTCCAGTCCTCCGGACACGTCCGGCAGTCCTGTTCGGGAGGGCGGTTCGGTTGGTTCGGAGGCCGCCGGTTCGTGGCTCCGGCGTCGGGTTTGGGCGCGCTCGCTCGGATAGAGTACATTAAGGGGGCGTTGTAAACAGGAAGGGAGGCGCGCCACTCCCCATCGAGACTCGCTCGACCCTGACCGGCCTTGCTTCGTGACCGGCTTTGCCTCGAGGGGTCAGGTCGTGGAGGGAGCGGGCTCGGGCGGTTCCGAGACGTGTGGGCCGGGCTCAGGTGCCCCGGCCACTGGGGCGCCAAAGGTGCGCGCAAGGCGGTAGGTGCCGCGGGGGAAGCTCACGTCCCGGCAACCGATGCGCCAGCGTTCGAAGGCGAGCGCGTACGCGTCGAGAAAGGCGGCGAGCTCCTCTCGGGCGGCCTCTCGACGTGCCTCGTCGTGCGTCAGGATCTTGCTGGGGCCGGTGCCGGCGCCACTCGGTTCCCATGACTCGGCCTGCGTTCGGTGGTCGACGTTGCGGCAGCCAGCCGCGCCGCGGAAGGACTTCCCGCTGGCTCGCACGTCCGCGCGTGCCTTCTCTTCAGCTTCTCGGACTGCGTTCTCCATGTCGTGGATGAATTGGCCGCGTCCTTGCTCCGGCACTGCGAGCGGGAGTTCGAAACGGAGTTTCACCGTCTCCGGCAATGCTCCTCGGTAGCCCTGATCGCGATGGCGGAAGAAGAACGCTGGGCGAGTCACCGTGCGCTCGCGGCGTCCAATGTCTTTGGCGAGCGTTCTGAGGCCTGGCCAGTCTCGGCCATGCTCGACACACGCTGCCGCCACGGGGTTGGCACCGACGTACGCGAGTGCCGTCAAGGCGCCGTCGCGGCCATCGAGGAGCTTCAGGTCGACGCTGTCTCGAGCCAATACGCCGCCGCGTTCGCCTCGGTACTTATTGAGCGCGCGAGCAAGGAGGGCATTCATGGTTTGGAGGAAGTCGGGCACGCAGCCGTGATGATCATTGATCACGAGATGAGCATGATTACTCATCCAAACCATAGCCGTTATTCCGATATTGTGCCTTTTAGCCGCAAACGCAACGACGTACTCGATGAGTGCGTTCACCGCCGACGAGGGCGCGAAGTAGAAGACCCGGCGCGCGGTGCGGAGGGTCACCATGAGAGTTCGGCCTGGCTCGATGTTGCGAGGTTGGGTCATGGCCGGCCCTAGTGCACGGCGCGAGCCAGTCCAGCCGCCGCCGGTCGCGAGCCTACGATCCCCATTGGAACGGCGTCGAAGACCGTATTTTCCGTCCGGCGTAGTCCCATTCTTCGGCGAGATGTCCGATTTTCGGACGCGCCGAAGGACTACGAAGTAAGTCATATAGACCCGAGCGGCCACGGGTCCGCTCATCCTCCTTGGCGCGCTACCGGCGGGTGTCCGGCTGGCGGGTGTCCGGCTACGTTGGGGGCGCCCCGAGCCGCTCTCCGAGCCACCAGGTTTCGAGCGCCCCTTTGCCCTTCACGTCGATGGTGCCTCGAGGGATGCACTCGAATCGCCCGACGAGCCGCGCCACGACCGCCGCCGTCACCTGCACGCGGCCTGGCTCCCCGTGGCTCTCCATGCGCGCCGCCGTGTTCACCGTGTCGCCCCAAACGTCGTAGGCGGGCTTGGTGGTGCCGATGACGCCTGCGAGCACCGGCCCGGTGTGTATGCCGGCCCGAAGCTCGAGTCGGAAGCCCGTCTCGCGTGCCAAGGCAGCGGTCTCGGCCATCAGCGCCAGCGCGACGTCGGCGAGCACGGCCACGTGATCTTCGCAGGGGTCGGGGACGCCCGCGACCACGAGGTAGGCGTCACCGATGGTCTTGACCTTCTCGGCGTCGTGCCGGGCCACGACCTCGTCGAAGCGGGCGAAAGTGCGGTCGAGCAGGCCCACGAGCTCTTCAGGCGGCAGCCGCTCAGCGAGTGGGGTGAACCCGACGAGATCGGCAATGAGAACCGAGGTCCCCTCCGATTCTCGAAGACGCCGAAGGACTACGAAGTAAGTCACATAGACCCGAGCGGCCACGGGTCCGCTCATCCTCCTTGGCGCGCTACCGGCGGGTGTCCGGCTGGCGGGTGTCCGGCTACGTTGGGGGCGCCCCGAGCCGCTCTCCGAGCCACCAGGTTTCGAGCGCCCCTTTGCCCTTCACGTCGATGGTGCCTCGAGGGATGCACTCGAATCGCCCGACGAGCCGCGCCACGACCGCCGCCGTCACCTGCACGCGGCCTGGCTCCCCGTGGCTCTCCATGCGCGCCGCCGTGTTCACCGTGTCGCCCCAAACGTCGTAGGCGGGCTTGGTGGTGCCGATGACGCCTGCGAGCACCGGCCCGGTGTGTATGCCGGCCCGAAGCTCGAGTCGGAAGCCCGTCTCGCGTGCCAAGGCAGCGGTCTCGGCCATCAGCGCCAGCGCGACGTCGGCGAGCACGGCCACGTGATCTTCGCAGGGGTCGGGGACGCCCGCGACCACGAGGTAGGCGTCACCGATGGTCTTGACCTTCTCGGCGTCGTGCCGGGCCACGACCTCGTCGAAGCGGGCGAAAGTGCGGTCGAGCAGGCCCACGAGCTCTTCAGGCGGCAACCGCTCGGCCAACGGGGTGAATCCGACGAGATCGGCAAAGAGCACGGAGGTCTCGTCGTGCCTCACGGCGATGGTGCGTCTCCCGGACTCGAGCGCTCGCGCGATGCCCCGAGGCAGAATGGACTCCAGCAGCGCGACCGTTCGTTCTCGAGAGCGCGCTAGAGCGTGGGTCTTCTCGAAGAAGCGTCGTTCGTAGAGCTCGATGGAGTAGTTCATGACGAGGCCGACCGACGTGATCGTGATGATGACGACCAGCCCGACGGCTACGATGGTCGGATCGAGATGAGCGACCCTCAACGGAACGACGACGGCACTCAGGACGGCAGCGGCCGCTATTGGGAGGGCGTACAAGAAGCGGACCCGTGTGACCCCCAGCGCGACCAGCATTACCAACGTCCACCCGGCCAGCCCGGCGAAGATGCGGCTGATCGCGTCGGGATCGACGAGCTCGGTGTCTTCAGGCATTCGAATGAAGCGTGCCGACAGCACGATCAGGGAGCTCGTCACGATGACGAGGAGCAGCAGGACCACCTCTTGCGCACGCCGCCGCATGAACGGATACGCCGGTGACCAAAACACCAGTGGCAACGCCGCCAGTAGCACGGGGACCGTGATTCCATAGCGAATGAGCCACAGCGATTCGTAGTCGTCCGGAGCGAGGACCTTGTCGACCAACCCGAACGCGGCCGTCACCAGAGTCGAAATCAAGAGCCCCACGGCGAGGAAACGCCGCTTGGAGTCGAAGAAGTAGGTCCGATAAGCCGCCTCGAGCTCGGGGTCCACGAAGGACAGCGTCAGCCGCGACATGGCCGGTGCCAGTGACGCATACTGCCCCGTCTCGAGGGCCACCGGCGCCTCCTGCCGCGCGACGCCTCCCCGCGTGGGCACCGTCACTCCGCCGCCAGCAACGCTTCGACGACGTGATGTGCGCGCACCTTGGCGGCCCCCTTCGCCGAGAGCCACGGCCAAGCCAGGATCGCGACCATGACCCCGGTCGGGTGCGAACGCATGAAGTCGCCTTCGGACGCCCAGCCGAAGCGCTCTGCGTTGCAGGCCCGAGCAATCGCCAGCGAGGCGCGACCGAGGTCGCCGCCTAGCGAGTCGAACGCCGCCGTGCCAGCCGAGCACGCCTCCGTCCAGGCGCCCGAGTCGGCGCGAATCGCTTCGATCACTTTGATCGCCGCCGGCCCCCGCTCGTACTCCCGTACAGCGACCAGCGCCGTCCGGAGCAGCGGGGGCATGCCCTCGTCCGCAGAGGTGCACGCCTCGAGCAACGCCTGGCTCATCAACTCCGTGCGCTGCGTCGAGGGCGTCTTGGATGCCGTCTCGAGCGCCCGCGCCAGCGTATCGTCGTTGCAAGCGTGTTTGGCACAGCCGGCGTAGGACGTGAGCCCCCCCAGCACGATCGTCGCCGCGACGAATCTAAGGATTGAGCGTTGCAGGGGCGACCTCCTCGTCGCTTGGAGTTGAACGGATGCTGCGCCGTTATCGGCCAATGCTCGGAGCACCACAAATCATTCCTCACCTCGACCCGCTGTCGGAGTTCGACCATACCTCTCGCGAAGGTCGACCAGCCACGCTGGCCCAGGTGAGTGTCAACACGTGCCGGCTATTCGGCACCGATCGGGTCCATCGGCGGAGCCTTCCGACGACCCCATGGAGCTGACCTTGCGCAACGAGCCTCATCCCGTATGCTCCCAAGTGGACCTCCGGGGGCCCGGTCGATTGACCGAACGCTGCACCCGACCCGGGATCCGTGTGGCTGGCGGCGGGACCGTCGGCCGTGGGCGCGCGACCAGTCGGCTGCGCCTGTTTCGTTGTGTCCCTAGAGGCGCCTTCCCAGGAGCTGTGCCCAGGCGCAGCCCCACGCGGGAGGGAGCTGCGGGCCACGTTCGAATCAGGCCCCGTGGTCCTAGGCCTGCGGCCTGTCCCGTCGTAGATGCCTCATGGCGAGGGGTCTCCATGGTGCGGCAACTGCGTGCGGCCGGTGCGCCCGGGGCTCCAACACCCAACACCCGGCATTTCACCACCCTCACGGTGCCATCCCGGCCGGAGGGCGCTATCATCGGGCCGGCCCGCACGGCTCACCCTTCGTGCGGCCCGGAGACGTGACCGTGTTAGTGCTCGACGCCACCGCACCCGACTTCGAAAGTCGCTTCGGTCCCCTGCTCGCCTCGCGGGCCGATTCGGCGCCCGACGGTGCGCTCCTCGATCGCGTGCGAGCCATCCTCGGCGCCGTCGAGCAGAATGGCGACGCCGCGCTCCTCGCCTTGACGGCAGAGCTCGATCGGTGGCGACCGTCCGACGTTCACGGCCTGCGCGTCACGAGCGCCGAACGCGACGCGGCGCTCGACCGGGTCGGCCGCACCGCTCGGCAAGACCTCCAGCTCGCCCACGACCGCATCGCCACGTTTCACCGCCGCCAGCGTGAACGCGACTGGTCCTACGAGACCGAAGACGGCGTGTACCTCGCTCAGCGCACCATCCCACTCCGGCGTGTCGGCCTTTACGCCCCCGGCGGGCTCGCCGCCTACCCGTCGAGTGTCCTCATGAACGCGGTCCCGGCGCGCGTCGCGGGTGTCGACGAGGTCGTCTTGGTCTCGCCCACACCCGACGGCCGACTGAACGACGCCGTCATCGCCGCCGCCGCCATCGCGGGCATCGACGAGATCTACCGGATCGGCGGCGCTCAGGCCGTCGCCGCGCTCGCCTTCGGGACCGAGTCCATCGGGAAAGTCGACGCCATCGTCGGGCCGGGCAACGCCTGGGTCGCGACGGCCAAGCGCGAGGTCTTCGGCCGCGTCCGCATCGACGCCATCGCCGGCCCCTCCGAGCTCTGCGTCGTCGCGACACGTGCAGGCGGCGCCAGCGCCGCGGTCCTCGCGGCCGATCTCCTCAGTCAAGCCGAGCACGACGAGCTCGCGATGGTGAGCCTGCTCGGCCCCGAGCGAGACTTTCTCGACCAGATCGTGGCCGAGGTCCACGCCCAAGCCGCGGCACTACCTCGTGCCGCCATCGCGCAGGCCTCAGTCGCCCGCTACGGCGTGGCCGTCGTCACTCGCTCGGTGGACGACGCGCTCGCCCTCGCAGAGCGTATCGCTCCGGAACACCTTGAGCTCGTCATCCCCGACGCCGAACGCCACGCCGCCAGCTTCCGATCGGCGGGCGCCATCTTCTGCGGCCCGAACACCCCCGAAGCGCTCGGGGACTACATCGCCGGTCCGAACCACGTCCTGCCCACCAATGGCACCGCGCGTTTCTTCTCGCCCCTCGGCGTCACCGACTTCGTGAAGCGATCGAACGTCATTCGCGTCTCCCGCGCCGGCCTTGCGACGCTCGGTCCGCCCACCGTTCGTCTCGCCGAGCTCGAAGGTCTGGAAGGCCACGCGGCCAGCGTCCGGCGCCGCCTCTCAGAGCCCGTGGGAGGCTGACGCCATGTCCTCCATCGACACGCATGCGTTCCCCGAAGTCTCGGCCCTGGTCTGGCAGCGGGACCGCGAGATCGACAACCTGCGTACCCGCGGCCAGGTGGACTCGTCCATCGAACACGTCGCGATGTTCTGGCGCGAGATCACGCAACGAATCGACCGGGAGCACGAGCTGTCGAACCTCTCGCGCATGAACAGCGAGATCCGCTCCGACATTGGCCTCATGCGAAGTCTCCAAGAGCGCCTGCAGGGCCGCCGCGAGCCCGAGGCCCGACTCCAGCTTGAGATGGTGATGCGCATCCTCCAGCTGCTGCTCGAAGCGCTGAGCGCCATCGAGCGTCGACTGGGTGCCCTTCGAGAACGTAATTATCAGTACTACATCATGTACAATGCCGCGTTTCCGAAGAAACACGAAGACCAAATCAAGAAGGACAAGGAGAAGGAGGGCGACAAGAAGGAGGGCCAGAAAGAGGTCAAGCGCGTGCTCGACGACATGAAGAAGCCCACCGCCGCGCCCGACAAGAACAAGCAAGAGCGACCGCCGGAGAAGAAGGACAAACAGATCGCCCCATGAGTGCGGCGCCTGCAGCTCAGGTGCAGCCGGGTGCGGCGTCCCCGAGCGAAACAACCCCATTCGCCCGCGAAGCCGTCGTCGCCGTGCCGCGGGGGCCACGCGGCCAGCTCAGCTACGGAATCCCGACCGACCTCGAGACCCGGGTCGAGGTCGGCCGCCGCGTCCTCGTTCCCCTCGGCAAGGCCAACCGGCGAATCACGGCTTATGTCATCGACATCCGCGACGTCTCCGCGACCGACTTCGCGCTCAAGGCCGTCCTGGACGTCCTCGATGAACGAACGCTCTTCGACCGCGAGATGCTCTCGCTCTTCCGCTTCATCGCCGACTACTACTGCGCGGCCCTCGGCGACGTCATCCGAGGCGGCCTGCCTGGCGGTCTCAACGTCCAAGACGCCCGCCGCCTCCGCCTGACCGACGCCGGCAAAGCCGCCATCACCGATCCGCGCCTCGCCGGCCTCGAAGACGGCATGAAAGTCGACGCCGCGCCCATCACGCTGCGACGCCTCCTCCACCTCGTCGACGACGGCCTCATCACCATCGCTTACGAGCTCGAACGCCCGACCGCGGTGGCTCGTTACGCGAGCATCATCACCGCCGCTGTGCCTGAGCTCCCCGACGGCATCCGCGCTGGGGGCCTCCCTGCGCAGGCCTTCGCATTGCTCCTCGCCGAGGGCCCGATGGAGTCCTCGGAGCTCTCCGCACGGCTCCCCGGGGCGACGGCCGCCGTGCGTCGCCTCGCCGCCGTCGGCGCCGTCACCATCGACAAGAAGCAGGTCTTTCGCGATCCGTGGCACGGCGCCGAGGTCCACGCCCACCCGCCGCCCGTTCTCACTGCGGCCCAGGCTCGGGCCGTGAAGGCGATCACGAATGCCAATGGCTACGAGGGCTTCCTCCTCTTCGGCGTCACCGGCAGCGGCAAGACGGAGGTCTACCTCGAGTCGCTCCGCATCGCCCTCGAGCGCGGCCAGACTGGCCTCGTCCTCGTTCCCGAGATCGCCCTCACGCCTCAGCTCGCCGGCCGCTTCCGCGCCCGCTTCGGCGACGACGTGGCCGTCCTTCACAGCGCGCTCTCCGACGGCGAACGGCTCGACCAGTGGGAGCTCATCCGACGAGGCCAGCGCCGCATCGTCGTCGGCGCGCGCTCGGCGCTCTTCGCACCGCTGCCGCGCCTCGGCATCATCGTCGTCGACGAGGAACACGAAGGCTCTTTCAAGCAGGACGAGACCCCGCGCTACCACGCCCGGGATCTCGCGCTCTACCGGGGCCGGCAGCTCGGCTGCCCAGTCGTGCTGGGCTCCGCGACGCCATCACTCGAGACATGGGTGAACTCGGAGAAGGGGCGGCTCACCCGCCTCGATCTCCCGGGCCGCGTCGGCGACCGCGATATGCCCGAGGTCGAGTTCATCGACGTCGGCGAGGTCGCTTACGCGTGGCCGGAGGCGCTCCTCACGGCACCTCTCGTGAAGGCGCTCGAAGAGACGGTCGCTCGCGGCGAACAGGCCATCCTGTTCCTGAACCGTCGTGGCTACGCACCCTCCTTCACCTGTCGCGCGTGCGAGTCCGCCGTCGAATGCCCCTCGTGTACGATCGGCCTCACGTTTCACCGCCGTCTTCGCCGCCTCGCCTGCCACCTCTGCGGCTTCCAGACGCGACTGCCGGAGCGCTGCCCCAAGTGCCAGAGCCACCTCCTCGAACACGAAGGCACGGGCACCGAGCAGGTCGAAGCCGTCCTCACTCGCGTGCTCCCCTCGGCCCGCATCGGCCGTATGGACCGCGACACGACGCGCGGCGACGCGTTGACCGAGCTGCTCGACGCCTTCCGTAATCATGAGATCGACATCCTGGTCGGCACTCAGATGGTCGCCAAGGGCCACGACTTCCCGAAAGTCACCCTCGTCGGCGTGCTGCAGGGCGAGCACAGCCTCGGGGTGCCCGACTTCCGCGCCGCCGAACGCACCTTCCAGCTCATGACGCAGGTGGCCGGCCGGGCCGGCCGTCACGACCGGCCCGGGCGGGTCCTCATTCAGACGTCACAGACCGAACACTACGCGCTCAAGGCCGCGCAGAATCACGACTTTCTTGCCTTCGTCGCCGAGGAATCACGACGGCGACGCCGCCTTGGCAATCCGCCTTTCGGCTACATCGTCCTGCTCAGACTCGACGCGCTCGACCCGAAGGACGTCTCCGACGCCGCCGGCCTCGTGGCGCGCACGGCGAGGAACATCGCGACCGACGTCGCCCTTGACGTGGCGATCGTCGGGCCCAGCCTCGCGCCCATCGAGCGCATCCGCGGCCGAACGCGCTACCTCGTGCTCCTGAAGAGCGCGCATCGGAACGACTTGCACGCGCTGCTGCACCACCTCGTCGGCCCGCTCTCCGAGATCACCGGCGACGTGAAGGTGCACATCGACGTCGATCCTCAAAGTCTCAGCTGACCGTGGCGCGATCAGCCGCCGAGTAGTTGCTTGAGCTCGCCGGACGCGATGAGCTTCTCGAGATCCGCACCGCCACCGATGAAGGTGCCCTTGACGAAGATCTGCGGGAAGGTCGGCCAGCCCGTCCACATCTTGATGGCGTTGCGGCGACGCCACATGCTCACGTAGCTGCCGTATTCGAGGTACTTGAACGGGATCCCCGCCTGGGTCAGGAGCTTGCGCGCCTTCTTGGGCACCGGGTTCTGCGCCATCCCGACGACCACGACGTCGTTCGATGCGACGGCGGCCTTCACCTCGTCCACGATGTCCTTGTGGTTGTTCGAGATGAACTCTCGGATGGCGGGGTGGATTTGGACTTCGGGGAGGATTTCACGCGGCATGGGGGCTCCTTGGAAGGGGCCCGAAAGATGGCGCCCGATCGGGGTCCCGCAAGTGCCAGAACCGAAATGAACCGCTAGTCTCTCGCGATGTCGGTCTTCCTAGAACGCCCGGTCTCGGATCACATCGCCAGCAACGACTTGGCTTTCGCCATCTTCGACGGCTTCCCCGTGAGCCCCGGCCACGCGCTCCTGGTCCCACGCCGTGTGGTGCCGACGTGGTTCGACGCGACGCGCGAGGAGCAGAGCGCGCTCATGGCGCTCATCGACGACGTGAAGCGCGTCCTCGACGCCCGCTTCAAGCCGGACGGCTACAACATCGGGATCAACGCGGGCGTCGCCGCCGGCCAGACGGTGATGCACGTGCACGTACACCTAATCCCTCGTTATCACGGCGATGTCCCGGACCCGAGGGGCGGTATCCGGCACCTCATACCCGGCAAGGGCAACTACCTCATTCCGCCGCGACCAGCGTCAGATTGAGGTCGACCGACACCACCTCGGCCACCTTCTGACCGATGACCTCGGCGCTCATGCCGAAGTCCGCCAGCGTCACGTCGAAGCGGGTCTTGACGCGCAGGATGTCGCCTTTGATGCCGAACTTCGCGAGGTCCGGCGAGTGCGGTACCCACGACACCGTCGCGACCGCCTTCACGGCTTTGGCCTGCCCTTTGATAGTGAGCGAGCCTGTGATGGGGGTCTCGACCGTGCGGCCAGGCCAGAGCCCCCCCGCGACGGCACCGACGGACTCGAGCGCGAACTCGGCGTCCGGGTACTTCTCGGTGTGGAACCACCCTTCGCCTTGCAAGTGCTCGTCCCGCTTGTCGATTCCGGTCTTCAGCGTCCCGACGGCCACACGAACGCCCGTGGCCGTCGACTTCTCCACCGCTGCGGCGTCGAGCGTGAGGTCGCCGCTGACGGACGTCGTCGTCCCGACGATCTGCTCGAGCGGCGCGTCCGAGGTGAACGAGACCCGGCTCATGCCGTGGCTCTGAATCTGGAAGGTCCGCTTCCCTTGCACGAAACCGGCCGGTGGCACGCCACCCGTCGCGGGCGCTCCTGACGCCGCGTCGATCGCGTTGAGCTTGGCGTCGACTGCTCGGTTCTGCTCGACCCAGGCGGGGTCTTTTACGAGCAACGATCGCGCGAAGAAGAATCCTCCGGCGCCGACCGCGGCGTGTGAGAGGGCGAGGACAGGGAGGACGATCTTCCAGTTCATTTGGGGGCTCCTGTGCGCGGCGTTGGCGGCGGCCCACCCGGACCGTCACCTCACCGTACGCTACTCGGCGGCGATGGTTTCAGGTTGGCGCACCCACGCGAGCGATCAGCGCCCGAGCGCAGTCTTCAGATAGGCGGTGCGCTTCTCGACTTGCCGGACAATGGAGGCGCAGTCGTCTTGGAGCGCGCTGGCGTCATGCTCCGCGAGCCACGCCTCGTCGGTCTCGAGCTCCGGAGCGAGCATCGCGCACCGCGCCTCGACCCAGTCCGCCAGATCTGCGAATTGCCCGTCTCGAATCTCGACGAGCGCGTCTTCGAAGACGGCCCGCCAGGTTGGTACCTCGGGCACGAGCGCGATGAGCTTCACCGAGGCGTCGGCCGGCCCATCGTAGGCGTAGGGGGGTACCTCGACCATGTTGTCTTCCTCCCCCTGTAGAACGCCATCGAGGTCCCACGGAATCGCCACGAAGCGGCCGTCTGGGCGCGCGTAGTAGAAGAAGTTGGTGCTCCCGTTCGACAGGTTGTCACCGGTCGGAAAGACCGACTCGGCCGCCATGACCCGAAGCACCTGGTCCACGTCCACCAGGTTCGTGAACGCGGCTACGAAAGCCTCGTGAGAGCCGCCCAGCGGTTCGAGCGCCACCAGGTCGTTGACGGCGACCATGTCGCACAGGCTCGGGTTCTCCTCGTTCGTCTTCTTCAGGTAGCCGCCCTCGTAGAGGTTGCCGTTGGCGTCTGGGAAGTGGTCCTCCAGGAACTCGTGGTCAACGGGCTCGATGGCTTGATAGACGCCGCGATCCAGACCGTCGAGGGTCAACCGCATATGAGATACTCGTGGGGCAGGGACCCCGGCATCTGCCATCAGTCGCATCGCCACGAAGTCGCGAACAGGAGCCGCGTCCCGTCGTTGGTACTCCAAGCTCAATGACCTCAGGCCTCGGAAGCGCCCGTCTTTGTTCCACTCGTTGAACTTCATCCGAATCTGCGGCTTCTTCTCCTTGGCCCAGCCCTCTGGACTCCCGCGCGGTCGGCAGGCGGCATCAGCATAGGTCTCCCCTTCCACCGTGACGCTGCACCTCACCCACGCGCTCGACTTGCTGGCCTCCCACGCCTCGTCCACGCCGGGTTGCGACCACTTCGGGTCCTTCCATGTCGACTCGAAGAGTGCCCACTCACCTTCTGGGAAGTCGATGGCGATTGGGACGAGGCGTGTCGCGTCGAAGATCGCCAACGACGCCGCCTTCGGGCCCGCCACGAAGTCCGGGTCGGGATTCGGGGGCACGATCGCCTCGCACGACGTTCCACCGTCGAGGCCGTCCACGCCGTCCACGCCGTCGACACCGTCGACACCGTCCGCTCCGTCTACACCCGCGACCCCGTTGTCCACACTCGGGGGCGCGTCCACGCAGCCCCACCCCGAGAAGAGCCAAGTGACGACTGCGCCGCAGGTCACTATCCTGTTTCGTCCGATCACATGTTGACTCATGGCGTCCGCCTCCACGCAGACTTGGCCATCTTCGAGAGCGCGAACCGCATGTCAATGTCGTTTCGCCCTGGCATCTCGGCGGGCGATCTTTGCCCAAAGTCCACAACGTTGCTAGCATCGCACATCCGACCAGATTGGTTCGAGAGTGGGGGAAGCATGAAGCGACGATTGGTCTTGCTGCCGTTTCTTACATCGGTGGCGTTTGGGTGTAGCAGTACGTCGGGCTCGGGCGAGGTCCCGGATACGGGCACGGATGGCCAGACCGATGGCTCCGATGGCGCCGCGGACGCAAACGACGTCCTCCCCTGGGACGACATCTCCGAGGAGGACGTTCACGTCGCCGAAGACGTGCCATCGGCGGATGTTCCGGTCGGTGAAGACGTCGAGCCAGAAAAGGACATCCCACCGGTGGACGATGTCGAGCCAGACGAGGACGTGCCACCGACCGAGGACGTCGAACAAGACGTCGAGCAGGACGTCGAGCAAGACGTCGGTCCCGCCTGCACGGCCGAAGGCTGCGACGATCAGGACCCGTGCACAGTCGACTCGTGCGCCAGCGATGGCTCCTGCATCCACACGCCGTCCGACAGCCTCTCGTGCTGCGAACCGAGCGCGCTCTTCGCCAACTTCGAGGCCGACAGCCCGGTCGTTTTCGAATTCGACAACACGAATGAGAGCGTCGGCTGGCAAGTGATCCCAGCCGGCGCGCCGCTCCCGACGGCGACCACGTCCGGCGCGCTCTACTACGGCAACACGACCACCTGGAGCTTCAACAGCGGCGCGGAAGCGAACGCCGGCACCGCCGTCTCAAGTGCGATCGCGCTCCCGAAGGGCACCAACATCGAGCTCTCGTTCCTGGCCGTCCTCGACATCGAGACGTTCCCCCAGGCGGACTACTTCTACGCCACGGTCCAGGATGATGGCGGCTCCTACCGAGTCTTCGCGAAGGACTTGGTGACCTTGAGCAAGGAGTGGCAGACCATTCGGGTGGACCTCAGCGCCTGGGCCGGGAAGTCGGTTCGCGTGGGCTTCTCGTTCGACACCGGTGATGAGATCCAGAACGACACCTTCGGGATCCTCATCGATGACCTCACGGTCACGTCGACCTGTGCCGCCCCGGCGTGTGTCGCTATTGCCGACTGCGATGACGGCCTCGCAGCGACCGCAGAGGACTGTACCAACGGTACTTGCACGTACACGATCGCCGAGTCCGGCTGCGCAGTCGACTCGGACTGCGATGACCAGAACACCTGCACGACTGACTCCTGCGACCTGTCGGGTCCCGTCGCTGTGTGCGTGAACGGACCGCTGCTCGATTGCTGCACGACCGACGCGGACTGTGACGACGAGGACGTCTGCACCACGAACACGTGCGACGTCGTGGCCAGCACCTGCGAGTCCGCACCCATCGAAGGCTGCTGCAACGTCGATCTCGACTGTGCCGACGGCGACAAGTGCACGAGCGACACCTGCGGCGTCAACAACACCTGTACGAACGAGAATATCTGCTGTGAGACGGTCGCGGACTGCGGCGGTGAGGGCGACGCGTGCGCGAAAAACGCGTGTGTCGCCGGCGGTTGTCTCTCGGCGCAGACCGGCGCCGAGGGCTGCTGTGTGGCATTCGAGTACGTCGAGTCTTTCGAAGACGGCACTGCGGACGGGTGGACGCTCTCCCCGCTCTCGATCGCCCTGGGAGGCCAGAAGTTCGGTTGGCAGGTCTGGAACGACCCGTCGGAGCCCGGCGCGTCGGCGTCGCTCTACTACGGTAACCCTGATCTCCAGAACTACGGCGAAGGTCTCGAAAGTGAAGGCACGGCCACCACGGGACCGATCACGCTCCCTGCGGGCGGGTCCTTCACGCTGAGCTTCGACGTGTTCTACGGGGTGGAGCTCCTTCCGGCCTACGACGTCCTCGAGGTCGTCGTCGATCAGGGCGGCGGAGCGACACCGAAGCTGGTCTGGGCCAAACCCGAGCTCCTCCCCAACCAGAAGAACACCTTCGCGAAGGTCGCCATCGACGTCACCGCGTATGCGGGCAAGACGATCGCCGTCTCCTTCGTCTTCCGCACCGGGGATCCGACCATCAACGAGACCCTTGGCATCCTCATCGACAATGTCCGTGTCTCGGCGTCGTGTACACCCAGCTTCTGCATGCTCGACACAGACTGCGACGACGGGAACCCCCTGACCGCTGAGACGTGCCTGATCGGCAAGTGCTACTCGGGACCGGCGCTCGCTTGCGCCTCTGCCCTCGACTGCGATGACGAAAGCAGCTGCACGACCGACGTGTGCCTCCCGAACGGCTCCTGCCAGAACACGCCGCAGCTCGGCGGTTGTTGTGAGACGGACTCGGATTGCGTCGGCCAGGCCCCGAACGCGTGTGCGGTCGGGACCTGCGTGGAGTCCGTACCGGACCCGATGTTCCCCTTCCCTCCGATGTTCGAGAAGACGTGCAGCTACACGCAGACGGCGGGCTGTTGCCTCCTCGACTCGGAGTGCGGTGACAACAACGCGTGCACCGTCGACACGTGCGACGTCGCGACCCACGTGTGCGCGCACGACAACGAGTGCTGCGCGGACGGCGCGAGCTGCGACGACGGTTCGAGCTGCACCGTCGATGCCTGCGTCGACGGTCAGTGTCTCCGCGCCGATACGAACGCCGCCGAATGCTGCACTCCGTTCTCGCTCACGGAAGACTTCGATGATGGCGCCGCCAACGATTGGACGCTGGTGAACGGCTCGTCGTCGGCAGGGTGGAGCGTCTGGAGCACGCCAGCCGTCGGCACGTCGGCAGCCCTCTACTACGGCTCGAAGACGGCGCAGAATTTCGCCCCTGGAAAGAAGACGGCTGGCAATGCATACACCGACTTCTTCACACTTCCGGCAGGGCAGGGGACGCGGCTCACCTTCACCGTCTATCTCGACATCGATCCCGATCTCGACGAGTTCTTTACCGACAGTGACACGTTGACCGTGCTGGCGGTCGGTGACGAGATGGAGGACGTGGTCCTCTGGGAGTCGAACGCGTCCACGAAGCTCAAGGAGCACGTTGAGGTACAGGTCAACCTCGACGCGTACGCCGGCAAGACGCTGCGCCTCCAGTTCCGCTTCCAGGCCATAGCCGCCGGAAACACCGGGCTCGGCGTGCTCGTCGATGACGTCGCGATCCTGTCCTGCCAGGAGAATGCCTGCGACGAGGACCCGGACTGTGACGATGGCGACCCGAAGACCACGACCGTCTGCAAGGCGGGCATGTGCTACCAGGGCCCGGCGCTGCCGGAGTGCGAAGCCGACGTTGAGTGTGATGACGGCGTGGTGTGCACCGCCGACGTATGTAAGGCGGGCAAGTGCGTGAACCCGCAGAAGCCGTCCTGCTGCACCACCGACATCGAGTGCTCCGATGGCGAGTCGGTCTGCTCGACGGACCTTTGTGTCGAAGGCGTTTGTCTCGCTTGGCCCACCGGCGCGAGCGGCTGCTGCGAACCGAACGCACTCACCGAGACCTTCGCCGACGCTGAGCTGCCCGGCTGGACCATCGACAACGACACGGTCGGGATCGGTTGGCAGGTCGTCACGCCGCCGGAGGCCGTCTGGCCGTCGTCGGCTCTCTACTACGGGGTGCCGGATCAATGGAACTTCGCCTATCCGGATGGGCCCACGAGCGGCGTCGTCCTCTCGGCGCCATACACGGTCCCGAACGCGGACTCGAGCACGACCATCGCTTTCAAGGTCTACATCGACACGGAAGTCTCCGAGAACTTCGACGTGTTCGAAGTCCGCATCATCGCTGGCAGCGACGTGTCGCGGATCCTCACGAAGGCGCAGCTCACTCAGGAGGGATGGGTTCAGGTCTCCGGGTCACTCACGCCATGGGCCGGCAAAGAGATCGTGATCGAGTTCAGCTTCGCGACGATGGACAACACGGTCAATGACGGCCTCGGCGTCCTCATCGACGACTTCGAGATCGCGACGACGTGTGCCATCACGTCGTGCTCGGCCGACGCGGACTGCGACGACCAGAGCACCGACACTCAAGAGGCCTGCACCAGCGGCAAGTGCGCCTACGGGGCCTCGTTCGCCCAATGTGCGGTGGACTCGGACTGTGGTAATGCCGACGAATGCTCCAGCGGCGAGTGTATCGGCGGCGTCTGTGTTTACACTGCACAGGCAAACTGCTGCACGAGCGACGAGGACTGCAACGACGACGACGCCTGCACGACGGACACGTGCGACGCGCCGCCGCCGAGCCCCATGGCTCCCGCTCCCGCGGGGACGTGCAAGTACACGCCCGTCGCCGGGATGTGCATCCAGCCCTAGCCCCACACGGCGTCGGTGGCAGTTCGCTGCCACCGACGTGCTCACGCTGGCGGCCCCGTCTCGGTCAGCTTCGAACGACCCGTGCCCCGGGCGCGATCTTGAATCCCCTCAGCAGCTCACCGGCGGCCATCCGTCGCTTGCCCTCGAGCTGTAGCTCTGAGAACGAGAGCGCGCCGTCGCCACAGGCGATGATGAGCCGGTCGTCGGCCTCGAGCACCGTGCCAGGCGCACCCGACGCGTCGAGCATACGGGCCTGCGGAAACACCTTCATCAGCTTCACACCGGCGCTCGTCTCCAGGTGAAACCAGGCGCCCGGCCAAGGATCGAAGGCGCGCACTCGGCGTTCGAGCTCGGCCGCCGGGCGCGCGAAGTCGAGCTGGCCGTGTTCGCGCGTCAAGATCGGCGCGAGCGTCGCCTCGTCGTGGTTCTGGGGACTCGGGACGAGGTCGCCCGCGAGGAGCGCGGGTAGGCTTTCGGCGAGCAGCGTCGCGCCGACGAGGCTGAGGCGATCGTGCAGCGACTGGCCGCTCTCGTCGGCCGCGAGTGGCGTAGTCGAGCGCGCCAGCACTGCTCCCGTGTCGAGGCCGACGTCCATCTGCATGAGGCACACGCCGGACGCTTCGTCTCCCGCGGCCACTGCCCATTGGATCGGCGCTGCGCCGCGCCACCGTGGCAGTAAGCTGGCGTGTACATTGACACAGCCGAGCCGCGGCAAGTCCAAGATCGCTTGCGGTAGGATTCGGCCGTATGCCGTGACAACGATGAGATCCGGCTTCAGCGACGCGAGCAGCTCCGGGAAGTCGCCGCTGCGCAGCTTGGTCGGCTGAGCCACTGGGATCCCGCGCGCGAGCGCCGCGACCTTCGTCGGCGGTGGCTGCGGCTCCTTGTGGCGGCCGTGGATCTTGTCGGGCTGGCAGACGACGAGGGCGAGGCGCACAAGCGGGCTGTTCGCTAGTGCATCGATGCATGGCACCGCGAAGTCCGGAGTGCCCATGAAAACGACGGTCGCCGGCCCCCCGCTCGCAGTCATCGGGCTCAGAGGGCCGCCTCTTCCACGAGGCCGCGCTCGATAAGGTTGCGCTTCAGGTCGCGGAGCAGGAGGCGCCGTTTGAGCGGGCTCAGGTAGTCGACGAAGGTGATGCCGTCCAGGTGGTCCATCTCGTGCTGAAGGCACACGGCGTCGAGCCCAGTGAGGCGCTCTTCCTGGGTCTGGCCGTCGGGGTCGTGGTAGCGCACGGTGACGTTCAGTGCCCGCTTCACGCTGGCCTGGATCCCTGGGAAGGAGAGGCAGCCCTCTTCGTAGTTCTGGGAGCCGTCGCGAGCCACGATCTCCGGGTTCAGCATCGCCTTGAAGTTCGGGGTCTTGTCGTCGTTCGATCGCGGCACGTCCATCACCAGGAGGCGCACGGAGCGACCGACCTGATTGGCGGCGAGGCCGATGCCGGCTTCGGCATACATGGTCTCGGCCATGTCCGCGACCAAGCGCTTCAGCTCGGCGTCGAACGCGGTGATGGGCTGCGTCTTCACGCGGAGGACGTCGTCGGGGAAGTACCGGAGCGGCAGGACGGCCATGAACACCTCTGAGCGGCTGCTTCGAGCCGAGTCGTGGAGATATAAGCTGGGCTCCCTCTCCAGGCCAGCGTGTTTTTCTGGGCGCGGACTCCGGCGGTCCGAGTTTCGACTCTTCCATGCATGACGACCTCGGCACCGTCCGCTATCCTCGCGGCCATGGGAAAGGTGCTCGAAACGGATCCTCTCGAAGTCCTTCGCCGACACGTCGTCGACAACGGCCTCCGCATGACGCGGCAGCGGCAGATCATCTGCGAAGTGCTGCTCGAGTCGAAGAGCCACATGAACATCGACGAGCTCCACGCGGCCGTGCGAAAGCGCGACGACAACATCGGCTATGCCACGCTCTACCGGACAGTGAAGCTGCTCCAAGAAGCCGGCCTCGCCGAGAGCCACGAGTTCGCCAACGGTCCGACGCGCTTCGAGGCGGCCATGGGCGAGCACCACGACCACCTCGTGTGTACGAAGTGCAAGAAGATCGTGGAGTTCCACGACGACGCGGTCGAGGCGCTGCAGCTCGCGATCGCCAAACGTTTCGGCTTCGAGCTCACGGACCACAAGATGGAGCTCTACGGCCTCTGCGTCGACTGCCGCGCTTGAGCTGATTCCACAGCCCCGATCCGCCTCGCACTCGAACGTTTCCGGCCAGCTCTAATCAAGTTGGGCCAAGTTGCCGCGATGCCCTCCGGGCAGGTACGATTGCGCTCTTATGGGCAGTCGCAACCTTCGCTTCGTCGCACCGGTCATCCTTCTGGCCGCGCTCGCGTTCACCCCGTCGGCCCTCGCCGCCGCACCGGATCTCGTGTGCAGCATCGAGGCAAAGCCCGACCCGAAGACGGGCTTCGTCACCCTCACGCTGAAGGTGAACAACATCGGAGACGACGTCGCGGAAGCCACCGGGACGCCGAAGGACCCGCTGGCCTACATCTGGTTCCACTCGGACTCGGACCCGACGCTGTCGGAGAACCCGGACGGCCTCTTCGAGACGCTTGTCATCGGACCCTCCGAGGAGGTCTCTCAGGACTTCGTCTACCAGAGCGGCATCGGCGCCTTCACCGCGTGGTGCGAAGTGAACAAGGACCTCGGCCCGCCCTTTGGCCGCACCGAGAAGGAAGAGCAGAAGACCGACAACAACAAGAGCTCGACGCCCTACGTCATGGACCCGCCGCCACCGACCAACCCCGACCTCGTCATCACGGGGCTCACAGGGTCGAAGGTCGACGGCGGCGGGCCCTTCGACGTGGCCTTCGAGGTCACGGTCAAGAACCAGGGTGATGAGCCATCCGGCGGCTTCGCGATCGACGTCTACGTCGGCGAGCCCGAGAAGCCCGACTGGGACCTCGTCGGATCGAGCCCCATCTTCTGTCAGATCCCGACTCTCACCGTGAACCAGACCTTGAAGGTCGACTGCGGTAGCTACAATGGCTACGACGCCGCGGACGTCGGCGTCCAGACCATCTACGTCTATGTCGACAAGGACGACGAGATCGTCGAGCTCGACGAGCTCAACAACGACTTCGAAGCCGACATCATCGTGAGCGGCCCCCCGGATCTCGTCGCGACCAAGCTCGAGATCACCTCCGACAAGGCCGACGTCGCTTACACCGTCACCTTCCAGAACACCGGTGGCGACGACGTCCAAGCGGCCGACGTCTGCCTGTACTTCAACAGCGCCGATGAGCCCTCCGTCGGCGGCGGGAAGGTCTCCGACCAGAAATCCATCTTCGTGCCGGCGGGCCAGACCCAGCAGATCACCTTCAACCGCACGGGCACCCTCGGCGGCGACTACACGGCGTGGGTGGTCCTCGATTGTTTCGGCTCCGTCGAAGAGCTCGACGAAGCGAACAACGCGACCAGCCTCGCCTACTCCGTGGTCGGCATCCCGAACGAGCCGCCGGTCTTCGAGTCCATCACCGCACCCCCCACCTGCACCGAGACGACGGAGTGCGAGTTTACCTCCACGGTCGCCGATCTGACGGGCCTCCCGCTCGCCTATGAGCTCGTCGATGGGCCGGAGGGCTTCTACGTCGACCCGGCGCTCGGCAGCGTGACCTACGTGCCGCCGCTCGGCAGCGCGGCCGGCCAGGTCTCCGCGACCCTTCGCGTTCGCGACCAAGGCGAAGCCACGGCGGACGCGTCCGTGACGTTCAACATCCTCCCGTCGCCGTTGTTCTCCGGCGTTGTCGGCCAGGTCGGCAGCATGCCGAACTCCACCAGCTCGGTATGCCCGATGGTCGAAGTCCCCGGGCGCGGCTTCGCCTACGTCGACCGGGACGCCCGTCGCCTCCGCTTCTTCGCCCAGAAGTCCACGGCGCTCGACAAGACGGCCGCGACCACGTCCATCGAGCTCGGCACGCTGCACGCGCCCCCGAGCCCCCTCTGGTCCTGCCACGTCGAAGCCTATCCCGGCGGCGGTTACGTCGTCTTCGAGACGGCGAGCCGTACGGCGGTCTTCCTGCCGACGGTCGGCGCCGCACGCAAGATGACGCTCCCGGTCACGGGTGGCCTCACCATCTACAGCGAGCAGTTCCGCTACGTCGGCGACGGCGCGATGGCCTTCTTCACCATCGGAGCGGACGCGCGCATCGTCCTCATGTCGCTCGTGACCGGGAAGCTCGATCCCCAGTGGGGCGGCAACGTCAACGCGACGCCCACGGGCGGTACGCTCGGCATGATCGACCTCTACGACGCCAGCACCGCCCCGGGCGTCAGCGGCCTCGACATCTACTCGAACTACTTCTGGACCGACGGCGAGACTTTCCGCGTCTACAACCGCTTCAACACCCGACAGGAGCTCATCGAGGTCGACCGCGACGGCGCGGTCATCGTCGCGTCACGTCTCACCCCGTGGCTGCCACCGGACCCGGTCCCGAACCAGGAGCCGCTGTGGTCACTCATGGCCGACCCGAATGGCGGCCTTCAGATCCTCGACATCGCGACCTCGACGTTGCGCTGGTACCGAGCGGACTACCGGGAGAACCCGACCGACCCGCTGACCTTCAGTCCGAACGAGAACTTCGCGCTGCGCGACCCGAACCTGCCGGTCGGCACCCCCACGGCGCCGGGCTTCGTCTACCTTCAGGCCTACGGTCTTTCGGCGAACAACGCCGACTGTTCCGTGCTCGAGAGCGGCGGCTTCAGTTGCCACGACGTCGCCGAGCAGCGCGGCTACGTCTTGAATGAGTTCGGGGACTACTGGAAGAACTGCCCGGAGCTCGACGTGTCGCCAGGGACCATCGACTTTGGCGCCGTGCCGGCCGCCGAGTCGCGCACGCGCAGCGTCACCATCGCCAATCGCGGCGGTGGCACGCTCGTCCTCACCTCCGGCGGCATCCCGACGACGCCCACCGCGCCCGGCGGCTCCTTCAACCTCACGGGCCTCGGCACCCCGCCTCGGTTCCTACCTCCCGGTTCGACGATCACGGTCGACGTCACGTACTCGCCCCAGCAGTCGGGCTCGTCGCTCGCAACGTTGGTGTTCGGATCCAACGCCTGCATCGATGGTGGCCTCAACGTCCCGCTCATCGGAAGCTCGGGCCCGCGTCTCACGGTGACCCCGTCGCCCATCACGTTCACGGGCGTCTCCGCGTCAACCCACTCGAAGTTCGTCGACCTCGTCAGCGTCGGCTCGTCCGCCCTGTCCATCAACTTGGTTCAGGTCCAAAGCGCAGGCGGGAAGCTCACGCGAGGCACCCTCACGCGTTCGAGCGGTCCGGTCTCGCTACCGGCCGTCTTGCAGCCAGGCGAGCGCCTCTCGGTCGAGGTCCTCTTCGACGGCACGACTCCAGGCAGTTACACCGGCAGCCTGGTCGTCTCATCGAGTGACGCGGGCAACTCCGTGCAGGAGTTCCCGATCACGGCGACCACCACCGCCGAGATCCGCTCGGCCCCGGCTGGCTTTAACTTCGGCGCCGTCGCGGCCGGGAACACGGGCACTCGTTCGCTCGTCCTGCGCAACCGTGGCTTCACGCCCATCACCTTCCAGCCGCCCGTCATGACCGCCAGCAGCGCGTTCACCCTTGACACGTCGAGCTTCGTGAACCTGCTCGCCCCCGGCGCGACCACGACGCTCACCCTGGAGTACCGGCCGACTCGCGCCGGGACGGACTTCGCGCTCGTCACCGTCGAACACGACGCCGAAAGCCCGCCGATCACGCTACACGCCGCGGCCGGCACGGGCACCTCCTTCCCCTTCGGCTTCACGGGCACCATCGACGTCACCGTGCCCGCCGGTGGGCCCATCGACGGCGATCTCGCCGGGAGCGACCAGTTCCTTCACGTCTCCACTGGCGGCTTCCTCGTCGGCGTGGGCGACGGCAACCGCTTCGCCGTCATCCAGGCGGATGGCGCGCTCGACCCCTGGTTCGGCGACGGCGGTACTTTCGACGTGAAGGCGGCCTTCCCCGAGCTCGATGGTGTCTGGCCCTATGTGGTCGAGCTGCCCGATGGCGGCTTCGCGCTCCTCGATCCCGGCGCGAAGCGGATCGTGGCCCTCCGGGCCGACGGCGTCCGCCACCCCTACTTCGGCACGAACGGCGTCATTGAGCTCGGCTCGCTCCTCGCCCCGTCGGCGACCCTCGGAGCCGCCTTCGTCGCGACCGCCAACGGGCTCCTCGTGGGCGACACCGAGAACGACGTGCTCTCCGTCGTCACGCGTGACGGCGTCCTCGATCCGACGTTCGCGGGCGGCACCGGCAAGCTGGTCTTCAAGGGCGCTGGCACGGTCGTTGGCGGCGGTCTCGCGACCGGCGTCGGCAATCTCGTCGGCGTCATCGGAAAGGGCACGCTCCTCGTCGCCGACGCCCAGACCACCAAGGTCTTCACCTTCACGCCCGAAGGACAGGCGCCCTTCGAGTCGGCCACGGGTGCGCTCCCGAGCTTCGGCGGCACCTTCTGGGTCGGCGGCACGAATCGGATCTTCTACTTCGACGCCAGCACCGGCCTCATCACGAAGCTCATCACCCCGCTCATGGGCCAAGACACGGAGTGGGGCAACGCCGGTACTCTGAACGCCAACACCCCCTTCCCGGGCGCCACCTTCTCGCGCGCCTTTGCGGCCGTCGACGAAGAGCGCATCGCCGTCGTAGACACGGTGGGCGGCCGAATCGGCATCGTCGAGCGCACCGGCAAACCCTACGTCGCGCTGCCCAAAGCCGTGATCGAGCCGCCGCCCGAGCTCGCCTTCGGCGTCGTCCCGGTCGGCGTCACCAGCGCGCCGAAGTCCATCGACGTCACCAACAATGGCAACGTCCCTCTCGTCGTGACCGCGCTCTTCGATCAGCCGGACTTCCACCTCGCCGCCGTGCAGGGCGTCGCGCCCGACACCATCACGGTCCCCGCCGGAGCGACCCGAACGCTGAATATCGTCTATGAGCCGAAGATCGAAGCGCAGATGAGCGCTTTCCTCCGCATTCTGACGAACGACCCCACACTCCCCGAGGTTGGGACCGGCGTACTCCTGACGGGGAGCACCGGCGGTCGTTTGGTCGTCAGCCCAGACCTAAACGTCATCGACTTCGGCGCCGTCGCTGCCGGCCAGGACGCGGTCCGGTCGTTCACCCTGCGTAATGCGGGCGCCGACCCTCTCGCGTTGCAGTCCGTCGCCATCGTCTCGAACCCCGCCGGCGCGTTCACGCTCAACCCGCCGATCGCAGCGACGACGCTCGATCCGGGCGAGGCCCCCATCACCGTCACCGTGCGCTTCGTGCCGGTGGCGGGCGTAAACGCCACCGGCACGGTCACCATCTCAGCCAGCGGTGGGACGCAGCGCGTCATCGGGCTCCTTGGCGCCGACGCGCCCCGCATCTCCGTCAATCCGACCGAGATCGCCTGCGAAGGCGCCGAGCTCGGCAAGAAGATGTTGTGCGGACAGGTCGCGATCGGGAACGTCGGCAGCCAGCCGCTCGTCGTCGCCGGCTTCGATGCGGTCGGCATCGGCTTCGAGGTCCTTGCGACCCCCGGCGTCGTCGCGCCCGGTGGCGCCCCCATCATCGCGCGCGTGTTCGTGACCCCCGGCCAGGCCGGCGAGTCCCTCGGCGCTCTCCGCGTCTCGACCAACGACACGAGCCTCAGCGGCCCAGCCACCGTTCCGGTCCGCGTCCGCACGCAGGCCACCTTACTCGCGACGCCGTCCGAGCTCGACTTTGGTGCCGTCCCCGCTGGGCAGACCGCCTACCGAACCGTTCAGGTCAGCGGCCCCGGCGGCGCCCGTCTCCTCGCGGCCAGCCTCACGGGTAGCCTCGCATTTGGCGTCGCCTCGGCGCCGGTCTTCCCGGCAACGCTCGGCAGCGGCGCGTCCATCGCCGTCCGCTGCAGCCCGAACGCGCGCGGCACCTTCACTGGGACGCTCGCGCTCGCGACCGATCAAGCCGCCAGCAGCAACATCGTCATCCCGCTCGTCTGCCGCTCGGGCGACCTGCTCACGGCTACCCCATCCACCGTCGACTTCGGCGCCGTCGCCGTGGGTACGAGCCGCACGATCCCGGTCGTACTCGAGAACACGGGGTCGTCCCCCGTGACCATTGACGGCGCTAGCGCCACGGGGACTGGCTTCTCGGTCGACCTCGCCGCCGTCACACTCGCGCCAGGCGACACCACGGCGGTGTTCCCGGTCTTCGCACCCGAGGGCAAGGGCGACGTCACCGGTAGCCTCACGGTCACCGGCCCGGCCGGAACGCTCGCCACCGTCGCCCTCTCGGGCTCTTCCGGCCCGAAGCTCCTCTTTGTCGCCGCCGACGGCGTCATCGACTTCGGCGTTCGTGCGGCCGGGACCATCACGACGCGCTCGGCTTTGCTCGTGAACGCCGGCTCCGAGCCGGTACTCCCGAGCGCGCCGGTCCTGACGGGGTCGGGCGTCTTCACGCAGACCTCCACTTTCGATGAATCTGCTATCGCGCCGGGAGCTTACCGCGTGATCGAGCTCGCGTTCGAACCGCTCACGGTCGGCGTCTTCGCGTCCGTCTTGAGCGTCGAGAGCAGCGCCGGATCGGCGACCGTCGACCTGCTCGGCCGCACGGGCGGCGCGCTCGCGGTCTCCCCGACCGAACTCAACTTCGGCGCGGCGGTCGCGGGGCAGGCGGTCTCGCTACCGCTCGTGGTCCGGAACGACAGCCCCTCTGATCCGGTCACCATCAACTGGTTCTTGTCCGGTTCGCAGGCCGCGTTCAAGGTCGTCGGCCTGAACCAAGGCGACGTCCTTCAGCCGGGCGAAGTGCGCAGCGGCGTCAAGGTCTCCTTCGACCCGTCGGCGCCCGGCGACTACGCGGGTACGCTCACCTTCTACTCGAAGACGGGCGTCGAAGACGGCGCCATCGACGTCGCGCTCACCGGCAAGTCGGGCGCGCGAGTCGTCGTCGTCGAGCCACGGACGGGCTTCCTCGGTTTCCGCTCGGTGCCCGTCGGGACCACCCTCGCGCTGCCCTTCCGCGTCGCTGCCGCCGGTGACGCCTCGCTCCGAATCCTCGGCTTCGACGTCGAAGGTGACGCCGGCGCGTTTGCCATTGGCGGTCTCGACGCGCTGCCGGTGGACATCGAGCCGGGCCGCTCTCTCGCGCTGCAGGTCGTCTGCGCGCCGAACAAGGCGGGTCTCTACGGCGCCGTCCTGCGTCTCGCGACCGACGATCCGCTCGCGCCGGCCGTCCCGGTTCGCCTTGAGTGTACGACGCCGGCCGCCGCGACGGTCTCCCCGATCGCGGTGGAGTTCGGCGCCGTGCCCGCCCTCGCCAAGGCCACCAAGACCGTAACCCTCCGAAACAAGGGAGGTCTTCCGCTCACGGTCACCGGCGCCGAGGTCATCGCGACCGGCGCCAAAGCCGGGCTCGCGCTCGCGAAGGCCTTCTCGGGCGAGGTGACGGTGAACCCGGGCGGCACCACCCTCATCGACGTCGCCTTGTCCCCCGCCGCCGCCGCCGACTACCCCGGCGTGCTGCGGATCTCGACCTCCGATCCGGCGCGACCGGTCATCCTCGTCCCCATCTCGGGCCACAGTGGTCCGCGACTCGACCTCTCGCCCCCCGTCCTGAACTTCTGCCGTGGGACCGGTACGGTCGACGTCACCGTTCGGAACGGCGGCACGTCGCCGCTCATCATCGACAGCGGCCTCCTCAGCAGCGGCAGCGGTATCTCGCTGTCGGCCGTCTGGAAGGACGACCAAGTGAACCTCGGAGCGACCACCCTCGAACCCGGTGGCTCCCGCGTGGTCCTCGTCTCCGTCGACAGCCCGCTCTCGGGCGGCAAGCGCGTCGCCAGCACGGAGCTGACGTTCAGCAGCAACGACCCGGACCCGAACGGTGGCGTTCTTCGGATCGTCCAGGGGAGCGGACTTGCCTTCGATGACGGCTTCAACGGAAGCGCCAACGTCCTGCCGCCGGGCGCTGGGAGCGCGTTCGACCTGCCGGGCCGGTTGACCGGCGGCCTCGCCGAGCTCTGCACCGGCGGTTTTGTCGCCGCGAGCTTGCCGGCCGACCCGACCGCCGAGCCCGAGGAGGGCGCCCGGTCGCTCGTCTACGGCTATCCCGGCGCCGCAGGGGCCGCGTCGGCTCTGTCGCCGTGGGGAGAACGCGAGAGGCCCGGCCAGGTCGATCTCGACGCGCTTTACGCCGCGGCGAACCTCGACCCGACCTTTGCCGCCGACTTTGGCGCGCAAGTACGCACCTTCGGTCAGCTCGGCCTCCAGGCGATCGTCGCGCCGTCCGCCGGTGCGGTGGTCCTCATCGATACCGATGGGCAGCTCGCGGAAGCGCACCCGAGCGGCGGCGTGCTCCGCGTCGACGATGCGGCGGGCACCGGTGTCGTGGTGCGCGACATCGCGGCCCGAGCCGCTGGCGCCTTCGTGGTGCTCGACGCGCGAGGCGGCCAGCTCCTCGGCCTCACCGCGGCGGGCGCGCTCGACACCACCTTCGGTGCTCAAGGACGAATCCTCCTGTCCTCGGCCGTCACCGGCGGCGTGTCCGCCAGCCTCGACTCCATCGCCGCGGTCCCCTCCGGATCCGTCGCCGTGCTCGACTCCGACCGTGGCCGCATCGCCATCGTGACCGCTTCGGGCGGTCTCGACACCGGCTTCGGGGAGGTCGGCAGCGGCGTCATCGACATCTCAGACGACGGTGGCTTCGCCGGCGTTGGCGCGTATGGCGCCGCCGGCCTCATCTACCTTCAGCCTGCTTTCGGCATCGTAGACCTGCCCACGAGCCGCATCCTCGCCTTCGCGGTCGCCGGTCAGCGAAACACCAGCATCGGTGACGGCGGCGTCGTGAACGGTGTCGAGCTCAGCTCGGGCGCGCTCGTCGTGACGTCGACCGTCGCCGTCGCGACGCCGGCCAACGCGGGTAAGCTCGTCACGGCGCATACCGGCGACGGCGACCTGCGCTTCCACGACACCGATGGCTACCCGCTCACCAAAGAAGCCGCCGCGCTCGGGCTGTCGGGATGCCCCATCAACATCCAAGGTGTCACCCCCGGGTCCGCGGTCGGCGGCGGCGGCAGCATCTCGCTCTCAAACGCCGGACAGGGCTTCTTGAATGTCGAGGCTCTTGAGTTCGACTTCCCGGAGCTCACCTGCGAAGGCCCGCTCTGCGACGCGGCCCAGCCCATTCCGGCTGGCAGTGACCTGACCGTCGACTTCGGCTGGGCGCCGAAATCCGGCACGACCGGCTGTTTCGAGACCAGCGTCACGATTACGCACGGCGGCGTCAATGGACCGACGGTGACGTGCCCGGTCCTCCTCGGGACGACCTCTCAGTTTGTGATCACGCCCGGTGGCCTGTCGGATTCGTCGAGCTACACCTTTCCGCCGCAAGCGGTGGGCACGGCCTATACGCGTGAGTTCCTCATCCGCAACGCGGGCTGCGAGACGCTGCCGCTTTCGAACATCGTGCTCGGCGGCAGCGCGCCCGAGCAGTTCGAGCTCGACAAGGGCGCCCTGAAGGACCTCGCCCCCGGCGAGATCCACCGCTTCACCGTCACGTGCAAGCCTCAGGCAGCCGGCGATCACAGTGCAAACCTCAGCTTCTCGACGGCGCCGAAGCCCGCCCCGTCGCAGACGACCATCCGCTGCTTCACGGGCCCCGTCATCACACCTACGCCCGAGAACCTGAACTGGTTCGCGGTCCCAGTCGGCGCCGGTGACCTCGAGACGTTGACCCTGCGGTCTACTGGCGGCCAGGACGCCACCATCACGCCGGCGGCCCCGGGCGGCCCGCTCTTCCGCATCACGAACGTGAAGATGGGCGCGGCGACGCTCACGCCGGACGAAGCCGCGGCCGTCTTCCAGCTCGTCGACGTCCCGGACAGCGGCGTGCTCCCCATCGGCTCCGAGGCGGTGGTGCGCGTCGCCTTCACGCCGCCCACCCCCGGCGCGTGGACCGCGACCCTCGAGTACACCTCGGACAGCGTCCTCGCGATCCCCGACGGCGGTGTCACGCGGATTCCATTCACGGCGTCGTCGAGCCCCGAAGTGGTCTTCGCCCCGAACCCCGTCGACTTCGGCGTGGTCGAGGTCGGCGCCGTCGGCGAAGTGGCCGTGAAGGCGACGAACATCGGCGGCAGTCTCGCCCCGGGCTACGTCCCCGACACGACCAAGCTCGCCACGGACGGCCCCTGGTTCACGCTCACGGACGACGACGAGTGGAACATCACGGCCGGCCAGGATCTCGACCTGACGCTGCGCTGCCAGCCCACCGAAGTCGGCGAGCGCACGGCCAAGCTCTACGTCGAAGCCAGCGACGACGCGAACGCCGAAAGCGACTTCATCACTCTCGACCTCGTCTGCCGCGGCGGCAGCTGCGTCACAGCCCCGGAGCTCATCGACTTCGGCGACGTCGCCTGGGACCAAACCAAGGACCTCGACATCACCCTCTCGAACCCCGGCTCGAAGGACGCCATCGTCACCGTCGCCATCACGGGCGGCGACGCAGGCGAGGAGTTCGCCATCACGGCCCCCACCGGCGAGAGCCCCGTCGAAGTCACGGTCCCCGCCCAGGGCGACGCGACGGTCACCCTGACCTTCGACCCGCTCGACGTCCCGGGCAAGCGCAAGGGCACCCTCACCCTCACCGACCCGGGCTGCGAACCCACCCCGCGAACCATCCCGGTCACGGCCTGGTCCATGCCCCCAGGCGACGAAGGTGACGACGTCACGGCCGCCGACCCCGGCACCCCGGTCGAACAAGACGACGACCTCGGCTCAGACGGCCAGGACGCCACCGACGGCACCTCGGACGACCTCGGCAACGCCGACGGCGGCACCACCGACACGACCTCCTCGAGCGGCACCATCCCTACCTACAGCGGCTGCGGCTGCCGAACGGCCACCACGGACTCCTCCACCCTCCCGGGCGGCGCGGTCGCGGGCCTCGTCGCGCTGCTGGCGCTGGGGCTGTGGCGGCGGCGGGCGGTGCGCTGAGCGCTCTCAGGTCGTCATGGGGCGCTCGCCAGACTCGAACGTCGAAGACGAGCTCCTAGCGCGCTTCGGCGAGTGTCACCACACCTTCCACACCGTCTTCGCCGAGGACGACCGCCGATGGACCGAAGTGGCTCCGGTCGGCGCGCTCCTCATCGTCATCCTTAGACTCATCGCCTACTCCCGGCTCGCCTTCTACCGAGCGGTCATGCTGCGCTGCGAAGAGCGACGGTACCCGCGCTGGATGGACCTGCTCACGCGCATCTTCGTCGCGATGGTGGCCGCCACCACCGACGTCGTAAGTGGTCTCAGGCTCCGATTCGTGACAGCCGCCCGAATTCCTTGAGAAGGGCTCTGCTCCGCCAAGCGATAGCTCGCCGTCATGACATCGTGATTCGAGGAACGCCTCCGTCTGGCCAAGGCTCCGGCCACGGCAAGTGTGCAGTATGTCCTCGCGTTCTCACGGGCCGAGTTCATTCCCGGTGGGGACGAGGCAGGGGCTCGAGTCGGCCCATGGGCGATCTGGCCTGGGCTGGTCCTTGCGCAAGTTTCCTTTTTTGGCGATGATAACGAGGTGAAGATGTGAACGCGATTGCTCAAGACCTCGGTGGAGGAATCAGACCATGACCTCGCAGACTCCGACCTCTCAGGCGGCCAACACATCGTTGACCCCTGTTGTGATCAACTTGCCCACTGCGGGGCTTAGTAATGATGTCTTGTCTGATATATGTGAGCTCGCGTTCGATGGAGCGCTGTATGAGGTCAGGATGCAGTACTCAACCAAGGCCTGGGCCAACGCCACATCTTCGATTCACACCTGGACTGAACTGGAATTTCCACCGAAGACCAGGGGCGATGTGCCAGAATCGTCTGGTGTATATGTTTTCATTGTTCGCCCCGATTTGTTCAATCTTCCTCAGGCGAGCGGTTTGCTATATGTCGGTAAAGCTACGAGCCTAAAAGCCCGGCTTAGCGCGTACGTGTCTGAGCTTGGCAAGCGCCGCTCGGTGAGTAATCGACCCCACATTTGGCGAATGGTGAACGTTTGGAACGGCCATCTTCGCTACCTGTATACGACAACCACGACGGTGGCCGACGCCGAGAGCTTGGAGGACCGAATGTTGGAGGCGCTTCTGCCCCACTTCAACAAAGAGTTCCCGGCAGAGACAAGTAGTCGACAGAGGGCATTCCCATGAAGACATTGACGTTGCTCCCCGCAATCCGCTCGCGCGTTGGCGACTGGAACTTCTATGTCACAACCCTGACTTTCGAGGAAGTCGCCGCGCTTATCAAAGCGCCAGACGAGATTCACGAGCGAAAGTTATTGGCCGACTGGATTCAACGTGCGGCTATCCGCGCACACGCAGAAGCAATCGAGGCGTACATAAGGACGTCGCCTCAACGATTCCTTGGTTCACTGATCGTCGGCGTGTACGGCGGAACTCCCGACTGGAACCCTTTAAAGGTGAAAATCCCGGAACACGAAGAGGTGTCGGAGGAACAACTGTTGCGCATTGAAGGAGCACTCGGGTTGCTGCACCTCTTCGGGGGCGAGAAACTGTTCGCGATCGATGGCCAACACCGTGTTGCTGGCATCAAGCTTGCGCTTGCGGAAGAGCCTGTGGACTCCGTGTTGAGAGGTGATTCCGTCAGCGCAATTTTCGTTGCCCACGATCCGAGTACCGAAGTGGGAATGGCGCGTACTCGGAGGCTCTTTACAACGGTCAACAAGAAGGCGAAGCCGATCGCGCGTACGCAAACGATCGCGCTAGACGAGGACAACGGCTTCGCAGTCGTGACTCGTCGCCTCATCGACGCTCACCCGCTCTTCTCCGATGAGGGCAAGAGAGTGCTCTATGCAAGTACGGGGGCACTTCCACCCACCGAAGTACACGCGATCACCAGCGTAGTGGGGTTGTTTGAACTGGTGAAAGATTTGTACGGTGGGGACGAGAATTTTGAGCAGAAACGTCCGAGCGACGAGGCAATCGACAACCACTTCGGATTTTGCTTCAGCTACTTTGACGCTCTTTTAGAATGTGTGCCCGAATACATACAGGTTTTTCAGAAGGCAACCGGGCAGCCAGGCGATTTTCGAACAACCGAGCGCAATCACTTGCTCTTTCGACCGGCAGGCCAGAGGGCCTTTGCCAGGGCGCTTCAGCTTCTGGTTGCACGGGGGACACCAATGCGGGATGCCATCCGCGTGCTGTTGACCGCGGAGATGGACATACTGAAGGAAGCCTGGCATCATGTACTCTGGAACCCAGTGTCGCGAACCATGGAGACCGGCACATTGGTTGCGGCGGAGGCTCAGCTTCTTAGGCTCTCCGGACAACGTTCGCGGAAGCTCTCAAGCGAGAAGAAACTTCTGCGTCTGCTGGAATCCGTCAGCAGAGTGTAGGTGCAGTTCTTGTGGCTCTGACCCTGAGCCATCCCCTCATAGTTGGCCCTGGGTGAGTCGAAAGGCTGCGTGAGCCGCAACGCAAAGTACCAGGACCCCTTGAGACAGGCGGCGGGAGAAAGTGCTGAACGTCGCCGCTTAGTGACCAAGTTGGCCTCAGCGGCGTGGAACGCCGTCACGCGGCAATCCTGGCGAAGGGCACGACAGGTAAGATCGCAGATCGCACCCCGGCACGGCAGCAACAGTCATGATAGCCAGGGGCAGATGTGGAAGCAGGGGCAGCAATGCGGGCTGGTGCTCTTGGGATTCGTGACCTTCGACAATCGTCTTGTGGTGGAGAGTGACTGAGTGTGGGCGTACACTTCGCCGGCGTGAGTGACCACATTCGACAACTGGGTCCCAGGCGAGCTACGATTCCCCGTCGGAGTCCTCCGGATCGCCCACCTTCGCTGCTCGCAACAGCTTCACCTTTTTGTCTTGTGTGGTTGCCCGGTACTCCCTCAAGAGTTCTCGACGCGACATCGACGACTTGAGCTCGAGTTGGTCAAGTAGGAGGTGCTTCACCAACTCCCGATTCGCCTTCCCGCTGAGAATCTTCTGTGTTTCGGGGTTCCAGATTACCTTGGCCCACGGCGGTGAGTTCAGGTCATACGACACCTCCGTCATCAGGCGCCGTATGAACTCGACCTGGGGTTGCTTTTGCCGAAGTGCCGCCGAGATTACCTCGGCAACTACCATTTGTCCCAATGGGCGTGCCAAGGCACTCCCGCCGGGCCGCTGCGGGTCTGCGCTGCGGAGCGAACCAGGTTTCAGTAGCTTCTTCACGATGGGCTGAAGGTCGCTTGCGGAATCGAAGATGTCGTTCCAGATCGAAGCGATGAATTCGTAGTATTCGTCTAGTACGTCGGCAGCAGGCCGGTTCGCCGTCTCGATATCCAGCCCACCCTTGAACGACTCCAGCAGGATGAAGTTGCATTCATACAGGGCGTGCAGGGTCGTGAGGTACGCGGCATTCTTGTCGCCCGGTGGGAGTTGCTTTTGGACCAGGTCCGCCTTAACGAGACCGAGAGCGCCCCAGTACTTGTGCTCATACACCAGGCGGCGTGAGATGATGGCCACTGCATCATCCTCGTCGATGGCGATGTTGAGGCCCATCTTTGTAGGTTTCGCGTGGCTGTTCAGAGTTGAGAACAGTCGACGCGTCCGCGAGAGGCCTTCGGGTGTGTTCTCGTGCTTGACGATGATGACGACCACTTCCTCCTTGCCCAAGTCGGGGTTGGATTCGAGGGCGATCTGAATCGAACGAAGCCGGTGTTGACCGTCGAGTGCGAAGTACTGCTGACTTCCGTCGAATCGGAGGAGTCCGAAGCCGTACGTGCTCTTCTCGTCGTCATCAAGCAGCTGGTGTTCCGCCACCTTCACCGGGTTGAATTCTGGCTCTCCGCCATAGACTGCCACGATGATGGCACCGTAAAACCGCTGAGGCTGGGTGAGGAGGTACGGTACCATCTCCTCCTCGACGCGCTTCCCGATCTCCCTTTGGATAAGGCTGTTCAGGTCGGAGCTTTTGTGGATCTCCGCGGCGAGTCTCGTCTCCCGCGCTATCTTCGCGAGCTTCATCGCAGTCACGTAGTAGACCCAGTCACCCATCTTGCCTTTTATCGCTGGAACATAGTCAGGCATGTCGGTGTATCTCCTGTTTAGAAGGCTGAGAGTGGCTTGCGAACATGCTGGTTGCAGCATGGCCGGAAAGCGTCGATGAGCAAGTCTTCGACCTTCTCGGTGTCGTAGTAGTCCAGGTTCGCGTACCCGAACTCGATTCGATTCTTGTATATATTTAGCATGTCGGACACGTGCTTTCGGCTTCGCTCGCCTGCCGTGTCCCGCTCAGTCAAGTAGTCGCCAAAGCGACTCTGCAGCGATTTTGTCCGACCGAAGTACAGGATGATCGAATGGCGCTCGATGTTGGCGCTTCGTGGATGAACGACGAAGAGATAAATGCCCGGCCCTTTCGGCACCATATCTCGATTCACGGCTGCGAACCTAATGTAGTCCCACTTTAGGGGGTAGGGCTGCAGTCGCTCGACCAAGGCGTCAAGCGCAAACGGTCGAATGGCTTGGTGACCGAGAACGAAGTCGACGTGGCCTGCGAGCACGGGCCTCCCCACCCGTGCAAAGTCGTATTCGGCGGCCATTCGCAGTTCCCGTGCAGGTGGCTCGGCGCGACAGTGCGGCGAGGGCGGGTGCAACTTGGCACGTGCCGCGCGCAGTCTATCCGATGAGTCGGTGAGTGCAAGCTGCTGCGGCGTCGATGTCCGACGCGCGCGAATCGCGAACGTTCTCGATAAGCGTGGGGTTCTTTGCACTTGGCTCCGGTAATGCCAGGACCTCTAGATGTGGCATTGCATGCACGGCCTCTCGCCCCCGTCAGAATCTCCGAGTTCCGCAAAAACTTCGACCAGTCGCCGATTCGCTTGCATCCTGGCGGCGCCACTCGCCGACGCCTCATGCTTCGCTCGAATCTCCGCCACTCGCGCTGGTTCCGCGAGTTCGGCCAGCGACTCGCTCTGAGTCCACGTGAAGGCGCTCGCGTCCTCGCTGCTGCCCTTTTCATAACTCATGGCCTTCTCGTAGAGGTCGGGGTGGCGTTCGCGGAGCCCGACCCACTCGATCTTGCGCTGGTAGAAGCAGAAGTAGCAGCCGGAACGGGAGCGCCACTCGTAGTACTTGGGGAGACCGACGCCGCTCTCCTCCAAGATCCGCATGATGTCTTCTTTGATGAGGCCGTCTTCGACGAACGGGAAGACGGCGCGGATGTTCGGCTTCGTGGACACGTAGCCCGAGCGGTTCTCGTCGGCTCGGATTCCGACGTAGCTGATCACGTTGTCATCGCCGACCCACTTTTCGAAGGGCTTGATCTTGAGCTGGCGCGTGCACCAGCGCATCTGCGAGGACGGGAGGTAGCCGCCGTAGACCTTCAGCCAGTGGTCGAAGCCTCGCTCATCGTTCAGTCGGGCGATCGGCTTTCCTAAGTAGCCCTCGAGTCGCGCAAGGAAGTCGTACGTCTCCGGTAGTTCCTTCTGCGTGTCGCAGAAGAAGTACTCCATGTTCGGGACTCGATCGCGCATGTAGATGGAGAGCGCGGCGCTGTCTTTGCCGCCCGAAATTCCACAGACGTGTCTCAAGTTAGTTGAATCGGAAGTCATGCGGCTTTGTCCTCGTGTTCTGAGACGGGTGCGGCCACTCGATTCATCATGGTCGCGATCACCGCGTAGGCGAAGTCATCACCAGATACGCCGTGCTCGTCAGCAAGTCGCTCCACAGCCGAGAGGAATCCGGAGAGTTTCCCCTTCGCTGAGAGCGAAGTGACTCCATGGCGCTCCTGCCCGTGTGAGTCGACGACTGAGACGCGAACCATGGGCAGGACTTCTGCGCTCGGCCTTCGTGCAACAGCGAGGGCCATCTCTTCCGCGGCACAGAACGCACGCGCGACGTCGAGTGCTCGGTAGTCGAAGTGTTGTGCGTCGGCGTCCGTCCAGTGCGTGACTGGCTTGCCGACCACCGCTGTTGCGACACTACGAAAGTACTCCGGATCAACCCGGGTCGCTGCGGCTGATACGTCAAGGAAGTTGCGGGCAACCATCGGGACGAAAGTAGCGCCGCGGAGCGCCTTGGCGCGGCCGATTAGACGGGTGAAGAACTCGGCGTCGTCGGCGTCACCGCCAAAGAAGCGACGCAGCGTCTGTTCGATTCTCGAAAGCGCCCGGTCGTCGAGGCCCTTGAGTTCCTCGAGTGCTTCCCGGAGCGTGGTCGCGAATTGGTCGAAGTCATCCGAGGTGAAATTCTGAGGAGTGCGTTCGGCCGTGAGCCCGAGCGCTTCAGGAAGCTGAACTCTTAGGAGCTTCACCGGGTCCCGCGCGCCCTTGACGGCGCTGCGAAGTCGTCGGGCGATAGGTGTCAGTTCCTGTGTCGTCCCCGCGTACGAGGAGAGACGAAGGACGACACCGATGATGTGCTTGACCACGTCGAGCACGGTCGGCGTCCAATCGGCCGGCAGACCGATGGCTTGTGCAGCCGAAACAAGAAGGGGGTCCTGGCCGCGACCAACCGACGAACGTTGAAGCTCGAAGGTGGAGGGCTTCTTTAGGAGCCGTTGTACGATGTCATCAGCCGGGCTGGGAACGAAGGAGTTGTCCTCGTACAGGAACAGCTCGTTGCGTCGGCTGAGGTAGTAGACGAGCAACAGGAGGCCCGAGACGCCATCGCGAAGGCCGATCGGTGGTGCCGCGAGCACTGCCTGAAGGTCAGCGAAGCTGAGGCGACTGCTTCGATGTTCGATGAGGGCGCGGTCTAGTGTGGCCCACGTTGCCGCGAAGGGACTTCCTGGCTTCGGGGCGATGATGTCCCACTCATCTCCGGACTTTGAGTGAAGTTCGGTACGCTCGAGGACCGACCGGTAGATTCCGAGCTCCGGTGGAGATCCTTCGATTCCCAGCCGTTCGAGGTGCCGGTGCGTGAAGAGCCGTTCCATGAGTTGGCGTCGAGCAGAGGCGGCCGCGGATGAGAGGTCTGCCCGGTTGATCAGCTCGTTCAGAAGTACGGGAGCGGCCTTGTAGGCTTGATCGCAGACGAGCGACGCCAGCACGGACGGTCGGGTCTCGTGCCCGACGCTTTCCCCGCGGAAGTACCACTCGAGCGGACTCCGATCATGACTTGATGTGAACGCGTGGGCGATTGCGTCCGCGACGCGGTCCTGAGCGCGAAGGCGTCGGTCTTCCAGCTCTCTGCGTCCAACGGGATCGCTCGACAGCTCTGGGGTAGTTCGTAGTGCTTCGTCGATGGCGAAGAAGTCCAGCACGGCATCGAGGAGCTGTTCCGCGTGACGGGGTAGGGCCACGATTCGAGGCCGAGTCGACCCGGCCTCGGCGAGAGCAGCGTTGGCCTTGCCTGCCGACAGCATCGCTCGCAGGTTCGGAAGCTCCTCGAGTCGATCGGGCACTACGAGGAGAAGGTCGCCATCGCCCGAGTCTCCGGAGGGCAGCTCGCTCAAGCTGACCGGTACTACGACGAATCGCGGCGTGAGATGTCGGAGCGTTCCGGTACGCTGGTAGTGCCGTGTCGCTACGATCGGGTATTGAGGAAAGAGCCGCTCGAGTCTCTCAGCGAGCCTTCCCTGAGCACGTACGACGTTTCGCGATTGAGCAATGAGTGAGGGGATATCGAGGTCGCTTCCGTCCCAGACTTGGTACGACCCTTTGAACTTCCTGAAAACGATTGCGGAGGTGGCCTCTAGACGCTTCAGGACATCGGCGACGACTGACTCCCTTTCGCCCGTGGCGAGTGCCAGTATCGGGCGGTCTGCTCGAAGGCCGGAACCTGCGCCGGTTAGCCCCAGCAATGCGATGCACTTCAGAACCCGTACGTCGAGGGACGTCGTTGCCTCTGGGAGTCTCGCTAGAGCGAGCTCCGTAGCGGCCCAGGTCCTGTCGCTGTCGGCACCAACGACGCGAACTCCCGTGTTGGCGAGCGCGTAGTCGTACAGCTGGTCCAGCCGATAGGTTCTCGCGTCGCGGCTCAGAGCCGTGGAGGCGAGATAGCTCTGAAAACCGTAGGGCTCTTGGGAGCTCAAGAACGCAAACAGCGAGCGCTCGTTCTGGCCGAGTCTCGCCCGAAACAGCGGACCCAGGGTCAGTACGACGGTCGGATGCAATGGTGCGCAGTTGGCCAGTGCGTCTACAGGCAGCTCGCTCTCGGCCGTCGCTGAGGTCGCTCCGGTGCCAGCGACCTCAGCAAGCGCGAGCGCGTCTCGACGCACCGACTTGCCCAAGGCCGACTGGGACAGCTCGGAGGAAGTGCGAATCGCACCTGACACGAGACGAACGACGTGTCGGGGGGACTCGAGATACGGGATGACCTCGAAGCGCCCCCCGACCTTCGCCCATTCGCGCCGAACCGTGCGCGGAAGGCCTTCGGCGTATGCATCGAGGCTTTGGTGCAGCGTGGTCACTACGCAAACCCGCGCGCCCTTCACCCGGGCAGCGGCTTCTGCCAGCTGCTGAAGAAGGTAGATGTCAGATGACGCCTGCTTCAGCGCCGCCCATTCGACGAGTTTGCCCATTTCGTCGATGAGAACGCAGAGGCCGTCGCCCGGCTTTGAGGAGGCCCGAACCTGCTCGGCGAGCTTCAACGTCCACGTCACGACCTCCGAGTCGCTGACGTCGTCGCCCCGTCTCACTCGTCCATAGAGATCGATCATCTCGTCGACGACATGCGGCTTTGGTCCGCGTCCCGACCAGTATCCTTCGGCTGCGGCGCACAGGCCCTTCAGCACGGCGACTCGAAGGTCAATGTGCTCACCCGTGATGAGCACCGGCAGGAGGGTGACGTCGGGTGGTACGTCTTCCAACTCGAACTGCGCAGCGGCGGAGGCCCACGATTCGCTCAGCAACTGCCGGGCCTGGTCGCCCGTGGGTCCCTGAGTCATCAGTGAGCCCAGGAACACGAGGAATGACGACTTACCGGAGCCATAAGGGCCGACGAGACTCCACGCCCGATTTCCTTCTGGCGAGGAGAGTCCTGCGATGATCCGTGCGCTGGCCTCGAGTGCCAGAGGCGAGACGACGTACCCGTCGAGGGACTCCGCAGTCCCGAAGTCCGCTTCGAGACTCGCCGAGCGCCGGAATCGCGGCGAAATCCTTACGAAGTCACGGAGTAGTTGGCTCACGAGGCGGCCTCCGAGGCGTAGTACGAACTCAAGACTTGCTCGCGCGTGGGCATGACGCCGCGTACGAGGAGCTGCCTAAGGCCTGCGGTCTCGTCGAAGGCATAGGTGTCCCCGCTGCCATCCACCAACATCGCCAGCCGACGAACGAGGCCCTCTTCCGACAGTCGAAACGTGCGACCTGGGCTCAGCGGTGCGTAGAGGAGTTCGTCGAGCGTGGCCGTCTTGCTGGGCTCGGCTCGAACGGTCGCGAGGTAGTCGACGAGTGCCGCCTCGAAGACCGCGGTCGGCAGTGTCGGTTGGGGACCTTGGACGATCTCGTACGTCCCTCGATCACCACCCGGGCGAATGAGGTTCAAGAGGCTGAACGGGCTATCGATCGCGTCCTCGCCGAAGCCGCCTCGGGTCGAGGTGGGTCGATTATAACCCCTCAACATCACAGCGATGTCGCCCTTCAGGGTCGAGTCCGAAATCCGTGAAGCTCGTTCTTCTCGAACAAGGCCCTTCAGGTCCGCGAGCAACTCGTCTTTCGAGAAGCGATTGGAGGTCGGACGGCTGAAGGTGAACCGCCACGTCGTGGCTCGTTCGCTGTTCGTCACCACGAGCCAATGCAACCACCAGATCGTGCCGACGTCCTCAAGGAACGGATCCCATCCAGTCGAATCCGCAAGCAGGCGGTGACCCATGTCGGTCGGGCTCAGTTCCCGGCCGCGGCTACGATCGACCTCCTCCCAAAGCTGACAGGCCAAGCCCCAGTGCCGGATCGCCCGCACCATGTTCTTGCCCACGCCCAACTCGACCATGGCGTCGTCTTCATTGAAGAAGGTTGGGTCACGGGCAAGACCGTCGTAACCCTTCTTGAGCCATGCGAACCGCAACGGGAACGACTCGTGACCGGCGAAGCTCAGGGTTCGATACTGAATGGTGTGGTACAAGGGCGCCCCTCTCAGGACGGCGGAGGCTAGCACCCTGACGGGCTGGACGAAAGGAGTCCAGTGCGGTTTTCGGGAGCTGCGAAAGCGGCCGGAACTCAAGCTCTCAATACTAAAGATGTTAGTGGCTTTGACAGGCCGGGTTCCATGAACTAGAAGGGAACGGCTGTGCAGTGGAGTTTCCGGTAACTCATGCCAGGAAGCGGGAATTGAAGCCGAACGCCATCTACCTCGATCATTGCGCCACGACCCCCCTCGATCCCGCCGTGTTCGAGGAGATGAAGCCGTTCTTTCTAGGCGTCTTCGGCAACCCGTCGAGCGCCCACCGTATGGGTCGTGCGGCGAAGGCGGCGGTATCGAAGGCGCGAGAGCAAGTGGCGTCTCTCGTCGGGGCTGAACCGTCGTCGGTCGTGTTCACTTCCGGCGCGACTGAGGCGCTGAACCTCGCCCTCAGGGGCTTCTGCTCAGCTCGCAAGGCGGGGACTCACGTTGTGGCGAGTGCCATCGAGCACAAGGCGGTCCTGTCGACCCTCGAATTCGTCGCGGCACGCGCCCACGGCATCACGCTGGTGAAACCGGAACCGGATGGGGTCGTCGCCACGTGGGCGTTCGAAGCGGCGCTCGGCAGAGACGTAGGCTTGGCCACGCTCATGTGGGTCAACAACGAAACCGGCGTCATGCAGCCGGTTCCGGACGTGGCCCGCCTGTGCGCACAACGCGACATCCCGTTCGTGACCGACGCCACTCAGGCGGTTGGCAAGATCCCCATCGACCTCGGGCAAGTTCCCATCGATGGGCTCGCGTTGAGCGGGCACAAGCTCAATGGGCCCATGGGTGTCGGCGCCCTCGTGGTGTCGCCGAGGTTCAGGTCGCAGCTCGAACCCCTGATCTGCGGTGGCGGACAGGAGGGCGGCCTACGGGGAGGTACGCTGAACCTCCCGGGCATCGTTGGACTCGGAGCGGCCTGCGCCCTCGCGTCGAGGTCGCTCGATGACGATGCACGCTTGTGCGCGAGTCTGATCGGATCGCTCGAAGCTCAAGTGCGCGAGGTCGTTACGGGCGTCTCCGTCGTAGGTGCTGGTTCCCTTCGAGCACCACACTGCTCGCTCATGAAGATCGACGGTGTCGATGGCGAGGCTCTTGTCGCCAACCTACCGGACGTCATGGTCTCGACAGGCTCCGCCTGCAACTCGCATGCGCCGACACCGAGCCACGTTCTCATGGCCATGGGATTCACGGAGGACGACGCGTACTCGACCGTCCGGATCAGCGTGGGCCGTAGGACGACTCAGGACGAGATCGATCGCGCTGTGGTGGCACTCAGCGCGGCCATCAGTCGCCTTCGGGCATTGAACTGACGCCGACCGGAGTACGCAAAGCCGCGTCGTCGTCTCCACGCTCGAGCCGACGCTTCTCAAGCGCCGCATCGACGACGCTCCTCGGCGGACCGTAGCCGCTGAAGTCGAGGTTCGGAAGGGTGAGCAGGTCGTCGTCGAACCCCTCCTGGACTTCGTAACCATCAAGGGTTGCGTTCATGTAGCGGCTCTTGAAGTAGAGCGGCTGGGGCGCATGAAGGTCGCCGTATTGGTAGTAGCTGACGTGTTGCTTCCGGAGGTCGATCTTGACCCGTTCGATGAGGTCCGGAATCTCGCGCCCTTCGTAGTCGTCGTAGGACATGACCGACAGCTTTCCGGTGCCCACGTGGATCTTCACGAGGTCCGCCGACTCCACTTCGCCGTAGAGCTTGCCGGCGCAACCGATGTAGACGCGAAGTACCGCCGGGAGCTCGTTGGCGAGGCGCGTGTCGAGGGTGAGAGATTCGCCTGGCAGGTACAGCCCGAGTTCGTGCGAGGCGGCCTCCTCGCACGCTGACTTGATCAGCGACACGTTGGCGACACCGAAGAGCACCGAACGGGCTTCCTCCGTAGCGGCGGCGTAACTCCCCCAGTGCTCTCGAATATCCGTTTGAGTAGCTGGGCTCAGCGAGAAGAATGACTTCCGACGCTCGAAGAGGTTGAGCGCAAGGAAGACGAGCAGGTCCTCCCGCCGACGTCGTCGTCCTTCCCGCAGCGGCGCTTCGCCCCGCTCTTCGATGAGGTGGCTGAGCACCCTCTTGGGAACACCGAGGTGCTCTCTGAGTTCCGCCTCGGCTGGGAACTCCTCGGTCGTCGGGATGCGGCCTGCTCGAAGGCATGCACGCCAGAACGTCTCGAGCAGGTCGGCGTGAAGGGCCCATTTTGACGGCTTCGGAGCGCGCGGTGCACGTTCGCCCGCTGGCTCTCGACGTGGGCGTACCCTCGTCTCGGAAGGTTCACGCGCTGCCTTCGGTGGGAGCGGTTCGGCGCGGTATCGCTGACCTTGCCTTTGCTCAAGGAAGGCCTGCTCTGACTGATCATCTCGAAACACGAAGTAGAGCCCGGGCGACACGGAGACCGGTTCGCGACCAACTACGGCGGCCACATAGTCGCGTAACTCTTCGTGAGTGTAGTACTTCTGGAAGGTTCCCCGTGT
>JADMJS010000306.1 GCA_018780435.1 Myxococcales bacterium | reverse complement strand
TGACGTCGTCTTGGGAGTAGCCGAGCGCGAGGCTCGCGTCGGGGCTCGGGCCGCAACAGCCCGGTGCGCAACTGCTGGCGGTCTTGGCGCGGGCGACGCTGCCGTATTGGTCGCGAACGGCCGCGCGGACTCGGTCTTGCTCTTCAGGGGACATCTCGGGATTCGTTTCGTGACTCATGTTCGTCACCTCCTGCTGCTGAAGACGGAGACGCTCGAGAAAGGACGCAAGCTCGAGCGAAGAAAGTTCATGGGGCGGGTTCGTAGCGGGACAGCAGCCCATCGAGAGTGTCGCGGGCCGCGCGGAAGCGGGCGAGCAGGTCGTCGCGGGTGAGCGAGGGATCCTGGCTTGCGGGATCGGGGATGGGCCAGTGGAGCCGCCGGGCGCGGCCGAGGAAGGCCGGGCAGACCTCGTCGGCGCAAAGAGTGATGACCACGTCGACCGTGGCGGGATCGATGGACTGCACCGACTTCGAGTGATGCGAGCCGAGGTCAATCCCGATCTCGGCCATGACTTCCCTGGCGTAGGGATTGACCGTGGACGGCTCGCTGCCGGCGCTTTGGATACGGACGAGGTCGCCGAAGCGGCGTCGGGCGAGCCCTTCGGCCATCTGGCTACGGGCGGAGTTGGCCACGCAGAGGAAGAGGAGCCCCTGGCTCACGGCACGGCTCCCGACGGCAGGAAATAGCGGGTGCGTGCCCAGAGCGCGACGTGAACGAGCCCAAGCAAAACGGGGACTTCCACCAGCGGCCCGATGACCGCAGCGAACGCGGCGCCGCTATGGATGCCGAAGCTCGCGATGGCGACGGCGATAGCGAGCTCGAAGTTGTTGGACGCGGCCGTGAAGGAGAGGGTGGCGGTCTGAGCATAGTCGGCGCCGACGCGCCGGCTCATCACGAAGGACACGGCGAACATCACGACGAAGTAGATGAGCAGCGGCACGGCGATGCGCAGCACGTCGAAGGGCAGCTCCACGATGGCGTCGCCCTTGAGTGAGAACATGACCACGATGGTGAAGAGAAGGGAGACCAGCGTCACGGGACCGATGCGGGGTAAGAAGGTCGTCTCGTACCAGACGCGGCCGCGAGCGTTCACCAGCAGGCGGCGCGTGAGGAAGCCCGCCGCGAAAGGCACGCCGAGGTAGATGGCGACGCTCTCCGCAATCTCGCCGATGGAGATGTTCACGACGGCACCGTCGAGCCCGAGCCACGTGGGCAGGAGCGTCGCGAAGAACCACGCGTAGACGGGGAAGAAGAGGACCTGAAAGATCGAGTTGAATGCCACGAGGCCAGCGCAATATTCGGCGTCGCCGTTGGCGAGGTCGTTCCAGACGATGACCATGGCGATGCAGCGCGCGAGCCCAATCAGGATCAGCCCGAGCATGTAGTCCGGGTAGTCGTGCAAGAAGGTGACGGCGAGCCCGAACATGAGCATCGGCCCCACGAGCCAGTTCTGCACGAGCGAGAGCAGCAGCACCTTTGGACTGCGGAAGACCTTCCCCAGCTCTTCGTAGCGGACCTTCGCGAGCGGCGGGTACATCATCAGGATGAGGCCGACGGCGATCGGGATGGACGTAGAGCCGACGCTCAGGCGGTTGAGCGCGGAAGGCACGCCGGGCGCGAAGACCCCGATAGCCACGCCGATGCCCATGGCCGCGACGATCCAGAGCGTCAGGTAGCGGTCGAGGAACGACAGCTTGCCCGCAAGGCCACGAGGGGGATTTGTATCGTCAGCTAACGATGTCATAGCGAGCTCACCAAGGCGCGGAGCCGGCGGAGGGTGCGCGGCTCGATGCAATAACAAACCCGTGGCCCGTCGACCTCCCCCCGGATGAGACCGGCGTCTTTCAGCACCTTCAGGTGTTGTGAGACCGTCGACTGAGCGAGCGGCAGTTCGTCGACGATATCACTGCAAATACAAGCATTTCTCGCGATGAGAATTCGGAGAATCTTGACCCGGGCCGGGTGACCGAGCGCCTTGCCCAACGAAGCGAGCTCCTCGTCGGCGGCGTCGCCTTCGATGGGGCGGAGGTCGGCGGCGTCGTTCGGTGGGGGGCAACATGCCTGGGGGATCTTCATCGTTCTTTGACGATGGAGTACGCAGCCTGGCCTGTCAAGGGAGCCGCACTACCAGGCTCCCGGCGGGGACTTCCGCATGGGCGAGCCTGATGCCGTCCCTCAATCCTCCCGAACGATACGCCCCAGCTCGCGGTATTCGGCCCGGGCGGCCGCGAAGAGCAGCTCGTCGTCAATGGGGCGCTCGAGCTGGGCGGCCCGGAAGGCGGCGCGGATGACGCAGCTCTTGATGTAGGCGGGGGCGAGCTCGAAGCGTTGTGCGAGCCGGTCGAAGTCGATGCGGCCGGCGATGGGCGCTTCGGGTGGCAGCATGCCGCGCCAGAGGATGGCGCGCTCGACGGGCGTGGGCATGACGAAGGTGAGGCGGAACTTGATGCGGCGCTTGAAGGCCTCGTCGAGGTTCTCGGCGAAGTTGGTGGTGAGGATGGTCGTGCCTTCGAAGTGCTCCATTCGCTGCAGGAGGTAGTTCACCTCGAGGTTGGCGTAACGATCGTTCGAGCTGGTGACCTGGGTACGCTTCGCGAAGAGGCTGTCGGCTTCGTCGAAGAGGATGATGGCGCCGCTGCGCTCGGCTTCGTCGAAGAGGCGAGCGAGGTTCTTCTCGGTCTCGCCGATGTACTTGTCGACCATACGCGAGAGGTCGACTCGGTAGAGCTCGGCCCCGAGGTCTTTGGCGATGAGGGCCGCGGCGAAGGTCTTGCCGGTCCCGGGTGGTCCCGCGAGCAGGACCGTGAGGCCACGGCCATAGCCGGAGATGCGGCCGAAGCCCCAGTCTTCGTGCACTCGGCGGTGGTGGCGGGCCCACGAGATGACTTCGCCGAGCTGGTCGCGGAGCTCCTCCGGCGCCTGGAAGTCGGCCCAGCCGAGCTGCGTCGAGAAGGGCTCGGCGACGGCGCCAAGCCGATGTTGGACCTGTCCTCGCAACGCATGAGCGACGTCGCTGGCGAGGAGGTCAGCCGATGCACGCGGCGAGAGCGCGCGGCGCATCGTGGCTTGGAACTGCGCTTCGGCCACGGTGTCGCGGATGGCACGACCGGGCAGGGCATGCCGGTGCGCGAGCTCGTCCACGATGCGGGCGACGTCGTCGCGGGCGAGCGCGGCGGCTCCGAGCGCCGCTCGCCAGACCGCGAGGCGCGCGGCGGGGGGCGCGGGCAGCAGCGGCAGGGTGGCCACCGGGCCGAGCAAGTTGGACATGGCACGGGAGACGTCCGTGGTATGAAGAACCAGCTCCTCCCGCCAAACGGGTGCCACTCGCCTTAATGCCGACAGGATGGGGCCGGCTGCCGCCGCGTCGGCGAGCAGGTCCCTGAGCTGAAGGAGGGGCTGCGCTCCAATGAGCAGCGCTTCGCGGAAGGCGAGCCCGAGGAGCTCGTCGACTCTCAGGTCGGTCAGTGGCGATTGACGGTGGGCGGCGGTGAGATCGACCTCCAGCACCGACCGCGCCCCACCGAAGGCCACGCGGCACAAGTCGAGAGCGTCGTCCGGGCTCGGTCCGGTCAAGACGACCACGGGGACGAGCTCACCGAGGACGGGCGCCCGGCCGCCACCCGCGTGACGCTGTCGCCCACGGTGCGCGAGGCGGAGTGCACCATGGAAGGCCTCCACGACGGCGGCGATGGTCGACAGCGACGGTTCGAGGGGACCGCTGAGCCGGAGCCAGGCGTCCGCACCGCCGTCGAGCGGTCCGGGCAGAACGTCGGGCAGCAAGGGTGCCGGTTCGCCGCGGAGGTAGGCGACGACGCGATCGGGGACTCGGAGCCCGAGCGCGCCGGCTGGGGTGTCGTCACGCCAGCGGTCGCTCTTCGACGTCTCCAGGAGCCGCAAACGACGTAGCGCGTGCGATCCGTCAGCGATAGCGAGGACCCGCGCGAGCTCGTCCGGCGTGCGGGCGCAGAGTTCGGCCACGAAGCCGAGCGTCGGCTGCTTCATCGTGAAGTCGGACCACGCGTGCGTCGCGAGCCGAGCGACCGTGGGATCCACCTGTATCGCCACGACGGTCAGGAGCGCGAGCAACTCCACCGGCTCAAGACCCACGAGGGCCCGGACGTTCTCGATGGGGAGGTCAATGGCGCTCTCCGCGACGCGTTCTCCGAGGTGTTGACTCGCCGACGTCAGGAGCGCGTCGACAGCCTCTACGGACGGAAGCCCAACCGAGCCGGCGTCCGCCGGAAAACGCTCCGGAAAGAGGGCGCAACGGACCTCTGGGATACTGACGAAGAGATCGGAGAGCGCGCCAGCGGCGTTCACGAGTCGGGGCCACGTCGCCGCGATGTGACGCGCCAGTAGCAGCGTGACGAGGTCGACCCCGCTTCGAAGGTGCTCAGTGGGGGTCAGAAAACCGGTCATGGAGTCGACGTCTCACGCCTGTGGAACGTCAGTGTGCTGGGCGAGTCGACGCCTTGGCAAGTGCTGCTTGTTTCCGTGCGATCGGAGGGTTACGCTCCCAGCCGCTGAACTTCAGACGTCCGGGCACGACGACGAGGCGACGACATGGCAGACCCCACCAGCCCGACTCCGGCCGCGACTCCGGCGGCTGCACCCGCCGCCTCACCGACGGTCGCGGCCCCGGCCGCCGCCCCCGCGGACCCGGCCGCTGCGTTCCAAGCCGCGCTCGCCGCGCATGACGCCTCCGCTGCGGCCCGCGCTTGGAACGGCATGCAGGCCAAGGAGAAGAAGGCCTGGAAGGGCACGCCGAAGCAGC
>JADMJS010000117.1:19588-24210 GCA_018780435.1 Myxococcales bacterium | reverse complement strand
GCCCCCAGGGTCCGGCGTGCGACGTCGGCGCGTTCGAGCTCTACGACGGGTTCACGACGGGCTCGCCCTGAACAAGGCGCGAGGGACACGAACTCTCTCTCGCCGCCACCCGGCGCTCAACGCCTGCAGGGCGGGCCCGACCTCGCCAATCTGTCCTTCCCTGCAAGAGGGTGGGTGAGGCGACGGTGAGGACGTTGCGATGCCTCCGGCGGCCCCCATGCTTGCCGCCGTGCCCGCCGAGGCATAGCCTGCGCGCAATCCGGCCCAGTGAGGCAGCATGTCTCCGAAACGATTGACCCCGAACGACGCCCTCTTCCTCGTCACCGAGTCGCGCGAGACGATGATGCACGTCGGCTCGATGCTGCCGTTCACGTTGCCGGCCGATGCACCGCCCGACTTCCTGCGGCAGCTGGTCGCCGACCTCCGAAACCACCCGGTGCAGGCGCCGTTCAACCTTCGCCTCCGCACGCCGGACTTCCTCAAGAACCCGCTGCAGACCTGGGTCGAAGACGACTCGCCGGACCTCGACTATCACGTCCGCCGCTCGGCCCTGCCGGCGCCCGGCGACGAACGTGAGCTCGGCGTCCTCGTCTCACGCCTCCATGGCTACCCCGTCGACTTCACCCGCCCGCCGTGGGAGACGCACCTCATCGAGGGACTCGCCGACCGCAACGGCCGGAAACGTTTCGCCATTTACACCAAGGTCCACCACTCGCTCATCGACGGCTTCACCGCCTCGAAGCTGCTCGCCAACTGCCTCTCGACCGACCCGCACGAACGTGAACGTCCGCTCTTCTTCGCGGTGCCCGCGCCGGCCAAGCGCAAGAACGACATTCTCCCAGCGGAAGACGCTGAGATGCCGGTCCCCCCACGCATCCCACCCTCGACGGCCTCGAGCTGGCTGTCGATTCTGCGCGACCAAGCGTTGGCCGCGGGCGAGGTGTCACGCAGCGTGTCGGACCTCCTCCGCGGCAACCTGAAGTCCATCCCGGACCTCGTCGGCCCGCTCCAGGCGCCAATGTCCATCCTGAACCGCCGCATCACGCGCAACCGCCGCTTCGCGACGCAGCAGTACCCGCTCGACTTCATCCGCGCCATCGCCAAAGCTGGCGGCGGCACGCTCAACGACGCGGTCCTCGCCTTGTGCGCTGGCTCGCTCCGCCGCTTCCTGCTCGCGCTCAAGGTGCTGCCACCAGAGCCGCTCATCGTGATGCTGCCGGTGAACGTTCGGCCGAAAGACGACCCGGGCGGCGGCAACGCGGTCGGCTCCATCCTGGCCTCGCTCGCGACCCACATCGCCGATCCCAAAGCCCGATTCGACGCCATCGTCGCCTCCACACGCGCCGCCAAGGAGCAGCTCCAAGGCATGTCGCGCCACGCCATCATCCAACTCAGCGCGCTCCTCATGCTGCCTTCGGGCCTCCAGCACATCACGCGCACCAGCGGCCGTATGCGCCCGCAATTCAACGTGATTGTGTCGAATGTGCCCGGCCCGGACCAATCGCTCTATTTCCGCGGCGCCCGCCTCGAAGCCGTCTACCCGGTCTCTATCCCGATCCACGGCCAGGCCCTCAACATCACGTGCCAGAGCTACGCTGGCACCCTGAACTTCGGCCTCACGGGCTGCCGCGACACGCTCCCGAGCCTCCAGCGCCTTGCCGTCTACATGGGTGAAGCTGTCATGGAGCTGGCGACGGCGCTGAAGGTCGAGGCACCGCCGACCTCGCCGATCTATTGAACCAACGATGGGGCTCAGCGCGTCGATCCTGCTCCTTGCCCTCGTCGCCAACGGTCCCGAGACGCCGCCCGAGGCACTGACGGCGTGGGGTCTCGCCGGACCGCCCGCGCTCTGGTGCAACCAGCCTATCTACCGCGGCGCCACCGACGTCATTTGTACCCTCGACGCCGCACCGACGCCGGAACTCATCGCCCAGCTCGCCGCCCTCCCCCGCGCGACCTCGCTGACCCTGGACGTCGGCCGCGATCCCACCTCGCCGGTCGCGCCGATGGACCTCCGCCCCCTCGCATCGCTCGCGGAGTTGCGCTCGCTCGCCATTCGCAGTCAGGGGAGCGCCCGCTCCGTCGTCCAGCTCCCGCCGCTCGGTGCGCTGTCGTTACTCTCGCTGGACACGGTCGCAGTGAGCGGCCTCGCCAAAACGACAGACGCCCTGACGGCGCTGACGCTCATCGACACTAGCGGCTTCCCGACGCTGACGGCCCTCGCGACCGCCACTGCGCTCGAGTCCCTCACGCTCGTGCACTTCCAGGGGATGGACGCGGAACAGCTCAGCGCGATATTGGCCGCCGCGAACCCGGGTCTGACCGCCCTCACCGTGAACGGCCCGGGACTGCCGTCGCTCGCGCCCATCGGTCGCTTCCGTGGCCTCCGATCGCTACACGTGAGCTCCATCGACCTCGAGCCGGGCGCCGACTTCCGCGCCTTGGACGGCCTGAAGCTCACCGACCTCGACTTGTCGATGACGCCCTTCAAAGACCTCGGCCTGCTGTCCTCCAGCAAAGACACCCTTGAGACCCTCGAGCTCGCCAGCACAGCGCTGCGTTCACTCGCGCCGCTCGCGCGCTTCACTCGCCTCCGCGACCTCGATCTCCAGAACTCCCCAGCCGACTATGGCCGCGTCCCGCTCTCTCCACTCCGTCGCGTTACGTCGCTGAAGAAGCTCTCTTTCACGGTCGACCATTGGAGCCGCTGCCGCGCCACTCCCGAGGAAGACCTGGACGGCGTACGCCCCGCCGACTGTGACACTCTGCGCGAGCTGGAGAAACGCGGTGTGACGATCGAGTACTTCGGCGGGTGCTGACCGGCGGCTCATTGCGGCGTCTGGGTTCAAGGAGCCGATACGCTCTCGGTTATGGCGTCGCGCACGAATTGAAGCACCGACCCTTGCGCCGGCATAGTTCGACCGATAGACGGCCGCCATGCCAAGCGCCCTCCACGAGTCCATCCTCACCCTCCTGCGCGACCGCCCTTCCCTCGTCGCGGAGCTGCTCCGCGACGCGCTCGCGGTGGATCTGCCGTCATTCACCGACGCGGTCATCAGCGACGCGAACTTCGCCGAACTGCCGCCAACGGAGTACCGAGCGGATCTCGTGGTGCAGCTCCGCACCAAGGTGCCCGTGCTCGGGATTGTCTGCGAGGCGCAGCTCTCTCCCGACCCGGTGAAACGCTTCCGCTGGCTCTGCTACGTCGCGCTGCTCGCGGACCGCTGGGGCTGCCCGGTGATTCTCTTGGTTGTCACGCCCGATCGCGTCGTCGCGGCGTGGGCATCACAGCCGATCGCGTTCTCCGGGCCGGGCTCCACCTTCGTCCCCATGGTCCTCGGTCCCGAACAGGTGCCGTGGGTCCGGCCCGACGAAGCGGTCGTCCCGGAGCTCGCTGTCCTCTCCGCGCTGGCACACGGCAATGACCCGGGCGGCCTCGAGACCGTCATGGCAGCCATCCAAACGACGGTCGGCCTCGACGACGGCCGCGCCGCCTTCTACTATGACCTCATCGTGTCGCGCCTGAACGACGCGACACGGCTCGCACTGGAGGAGCTCATGCAGACTCAAGGGACCCACTACCAGTCGGAATTCGCGCGCAAGTACTTCTCGGCGGGCAGAGCCGAGGGCGAAGCGAGGGGCAAAGCCGAGGGCAAAGCCGAGGGCGAACGCGTCGGCGCCATCAACGCGTTTCACTTGGCGGTCCTTGAGTTCCTTTTCGCCCGCGGCCTCACACCGACCCCATCGCAGGTCGCACGACTCAATGCCGACGCCGACCCCGACAGCCTCCGCGACTACATCCGCCGCGCGGCGCTGGCGAGTACCCTCGACGACGTCTTTGGACCCGGGGAGGGTTGACGAGGCGGTGTCGACCGCCGAGGCGGTTCTGATGACGGGCCGTTCGCGCCGACGGTGCGACGCTCTCGCGTAGCCGAGGGCCGCGGCTCTCGACAGGAGCATGCCTTCATCATCGGCGGCACGAGCCGGTCAGTCGTCTCATCGTTAGGGCTAGCCATCGGGCCGTCCTCGCTCACGTCCTCCGACGACTCCCTTTCGAGGGTCACTCACGGCCGAGGCCTCCTAGAGGCCATCATGGTGGCCACACAGCAAACGGTCGGCCTCGACGACGGCCGCGCCGCCTTCTACGATGACCTCATCGTGTCGCGTCTGAACGACGCGACACGGCTCGCACTGGAGGAGCTCATGCAGACTCAAGGCACCCACTACCTGTCGGAATTCGCGCGCAAGTAAGTCTCGGCGGGCAAAGCCGAGGGCGAAGAGGAGCTCTCGGTTGCCGCGGGATGGTCAGCCGACGGGATTGCGTCGCCTCTGCCGCCACAGCAGGAGGAGCGTTGCTCCGGCCAGCCAGAAGATGCCTAACGTGCGGTCGGTCGGACCTGCCGTGCACCCGCTGCTGGCCGCGGCACCGGCTGGTGCCGCCGTCCCACTCGTGTCTTCAGCAACACCGACATTGCCGCCACCGACGTCGTCGGTAGCGCCCGTGCCGTCCGTCGCGTCGCTGCCGTCCGTCTCGTCCGTGCCGTCCGTGGCGCTCGTGCCGTCGGTAGCGTCACTGCCGTCGGTCGCGTCACTGCCGTCGGTCGCGTCACTGCCGTCGGTCG
>JADMJS010000117.1:0-19488 GCA_018780435.1 Myxococcales bacterium | reverse complement strand
GCGTCACTGCCGTCGGTCGCGTCACTGCCGTCGGTCGCGTCACTGCCGTCGGTCGGCTCGGCCGGCGTGAGGGCGCCGTCGCAGTCTCGGTCCACCGACTCCCCCGGAGCCTCGGGGGCGCCCGGGTAGGTCGCCGCCGCCAAATCGTCGCAGTCGCCGTTCTTCTCTACGGTGCCGCTCGCGGGCGCGCAGGAGAGCGTCGCCGGACCCGCCCCGAACCCGTCTCCGTCGCCGTCCACGAAGACCACGACCGCGTCCGCCGCGCTCTCGTCGGTGCCACCGTCGCAATCATCGTCGATGGCGTTACAGACCTCGTTCGTGGGTGAACCCGCGATGGCCGAACAACCCACCGCACCTGCAACACACGCCTGGACCCCGACACGGGCGCACGCCCCGGTGCCCACACCGCACGACTCGCCGAGTCCGAGGCCCTCGTCGGTCTCGCCATCGCAATCGTCGTCGCGGCCGTTGCAGGTCTCATCTACCGGCATGCCGGCCGCCACACCACAACCCAACGCACCGTCCAGCGTGCAGACCGTAAGCCCGGTCGCTTCGCACTCGCCCACACCGACAGTGCACAATTCACCGAGTCCGAAACCCTCGTCAACCGCGCCGTCGCAGTCGTTGTCGACGCTGTCACACGTCTCGTCGGACGGTGCCAGCCGAACGGCCCCGCAAGTGACGCCTCCGGCGCCGTCGCACGTGAGCGCGCCGCTGGAGGCACAGGCTCCAACGCCTACGCTGCACTCCGCGCCTAGCCCGAGGCCCTCGTCGGTCTCACCATCGCAGTCATTGTCCGCCGAATCGCACGTCTCGGCGGCGCCAGGGTAGGCGGCCGGGTTTGTGTCGTTGCAGTCGCCATCCACGAGTACGCCGTTCGTCGGGAGCGGGCACGACGCGACGGGTCTCCCGCCGCCGACACCGTCGCCGTCATCGTCCACGAACATCGATCTTGGGACGCTCGGGATCGGGCCAGCGAATGGAGGCGTCGCTGCACCCGTGACCTCAAGGTTGTCCACTTGCCATCCAGCGGCACCCCACACCGAGTCGCTGCCGAAGTGAAAGCGAAATTGGACCGTCTCACCCGCGAGTGAGGTGCCGAACTGAATCGAGCGCCGTTCCCCCTTGGGATAGAACGAGTTCCTGCCGACAAAGGCCGGTCGCCCAGCGAGCGGGTTGGAGCTCGGCGCAACCAGGGTACCGCCGTAGATATCGCTCGTCAGCGTGCCTACGTCCACCCAGCTCGCACCGTCGTCGTTCGAGACTTCGAGGACACCACCGTCGTAATAGATGACGCCGGTTTCCGAGTTGAAGTAGTCGAAGTCGTGGAGGTGGTCGAACGCAAGCGTGAAGGGTTGGAGGCCGACCTCGATCTTCGGAGTCAGGAGGGTGGCTTCCGACGTGTACGCCGGGTCTTGGACTTGGAAGAACCAGCTGCCGCCGTAGGGAGTGAGCTGGAACGGCTCTGGGAAACCTTCGGTGCTCCATCCCTCCGCCGTAGGCCCGATGACATCGATGGTGCCCGCATTGGGCGCGATGTCGACGCTGATGAGCCGACTCCACTTGAGGGGCACGGCCGCCGAGCACAGACCGTCGAAGTCATACGTCAAGGTGAACGTGACCTGGTGCGGCACGAAATCCGGGCTGAGGGCGACGGTGACGCTAGCGACCCCGACGCCCAGCGCCGGAATGGCGTCCAGCACCATCGTGTCACCGCTCGGAAAGCTCACACCCGGATCGCTCGACGACACCGTGACCGAGTATCCCTCCGCTGCCGCTACCCCGACGTTGGCGACTTCGACCAATAACTCGCCGATCTCGCCCGCGTCGAGCTGCATGTCGCCGTCACAGGTACTGAGATTGCCGGTCAGAGAAGCGTTGATCACCGATGGATTGGCACGCAGCTCGAAGCTCTCGACGACCTCTTCGAAGTCCGTTGAGTATGGATTCGGCCCGTAGGCGCACGATCCCGCGCCGCGTTTGGCAAATGCCGTAGCGAGGAGCGTCACATCAGTCGGATCGGTCGCCTGCGCCACCGCCAGAAGCGCATCGCGTTGTTCGGTCCAGGTCGCGCCCGGGGGCGCCAGCAGCATTCCGGCTACGACGTAGTCCGACATGATACGGCGAGCGTCGTCGAACGTACGGCGACCGGTGAGCTGAGCGTCGGACTGGAGCGCAATGTAGCATTCCCACATCATCGCCGCCCACACCTCTCCGGCGTTGTGGACTTCGTTCATGGGAAAATCACTTGGATTGTACGGCACCCCTGGCGGCAGCGTGGCCGACGCGCGTATGTGGCCGAACGTGAGCGGACTCTTTGACAGATCGATCGAGTAGGGATACCGCCGGGCTCCGAAGTAGGTCGGATCATCGCTGGAGGCTGAGCCGAAGTACGCGGCCAAGGCGTAGATCCCCTCAAGCGCATCGCCCTCGCGGAGCTCGAGATGGAGGGCGATGAAGTCAGCCCACCCTTCACTCGCGGCGGAGAAGGCAGTCGATTGGTCCTTCTGGAGACGCCTGTGGAGATAGTGACCCCATTCGTGTGCCACCACGGCGGTGTCGAGCGCCATGTCGAGGCTCGGTGGCGTGAAACGAGTCAGACGAGCCGTTTCGGCACCGGCCGCGACAGCCCCCCGAAGGAGCTGGCCGAACTCGAAGGTCACCCCGAGCACGGGAATTGAGACCTCCGGTATCCCGGGGGGCCACCCCTCGGGGGGGAGGTCGACATAGAGCGGTGGCGCACCGGGCGTGTGATTGGCGATGATTACACCCACCGCGCCAGCGGCCTCGACGTTCTTGACTTTCGTCAGAAACAGGCATTGCCCTCGGTCTACGAGCACGATCTTGCCGGCGACGTCGTTCGTGAGGGGCTCACACCCATCGCCCGAGGGCTGCGACCCGTCCTCCGCGATCACCAGTGGAGCCGACACATCGAATGCGTCTGGGCCGAACACGGCGATGTTGGCGTCCCCTTCGAGCCCGCTGCCCGTCGAGGCGGTCACCTTGCCGAGGATTGCGACACCGACCTTCATGTCGGCACTGGCGCCATCAAGCGGCGTCGTCATGATGGCGTTGTTCACCTCGTTGGGAACGAGGGTTCTTATCTGCATCCGGTCGCCTGCCGCCCCTCCCCGCCCGTAGTTGTCGACCTGTGCGACACCCGTCGCCTCGGTGAACCCGGAGTCGTAGTACCAGTCGTGGAGCCAGTTCGCAGTGTAGAAGGCTTGAGTGACCCCAGCCATGGACTGCTCAGAGGTGCCCCACGGCTCCTGGCCGAAGTCGAAGTGGTGGTCGAATATCCCGCCGAGGCCCTCGGCATAAAGGTCCCCGTTGGTGAACCCTTGGGGGGCGTACAGGTCGGCGAAGGCCTCGACGTGGTTTCCGATCGTCGCAAGGTTGGTCGAGAGCCACGGATCAGACACGCCGAACGGACCCGTGTTGAACGGGGCTCGGTCGATGAGCGACGACTCGACGAGCTGGAGTGACTGTCCGCCTGGCACTCCGGTTGGGTGGGGCCAGACGTCGGCGATGGGCCCCGCCTGCGGGCGATTGTCGCCCGAAGTGTCGGCCCACACGCGAAACTGATGGTCCGCGGTGAGGTTGGCGCGATGGAGCACCAGACCGTCACCATCGCCGATCACAAGGAGCGCTGCATCGTCGTCGCCGCGATCCGAGGAGACCTGGAGCTCCACGCACCACGCTGCAACGAGCGAGTCCGGGAGCCGAAACCAGACGCGCTTCACGCGGACGGGCGCCTCAAGCCGAAAGGAAACGGGAGTGCGCTCCGCGAGTGTGTAGCGGCTGAAGCCCGCCGAGTCGGCCCTCCCCGGCTCGAACACGGGCGTCCCCGCGGCCGGTCCCAGGAGATCCCGCAGCGCCACCCGAACCGCGTCTGTGTCGACACCGGAGAAGGGCCGCACGGGCGCCCCTGGATGGAGGCTGCCGGAGATCGCGACAAGCCGGCTGGACCGGTCGAGCAGCACCCTTTGACGGACGCCGTAGATCTCGATGCCGTCGACTGTTTGACCGAGCGTCACTACGATTCCGCCACGACCGATGTCGTGGACTCCAAGGAGCGTCGCGTGTTTCACCGTCAGAGCCATGACGTCGTACCACGGGGCGTACTGCTCCGCGTACCACCGCGCAGTCGCTTCGGGCGTGCGGCGCTCGGTCTCCGGCGCCAGCGGGGCCGCTGCCGTGGCCCAGAGGAAGTTCGGGACGCCGCGCTGCGAGTCGTATCCGGCCGCGACCCCCGGTGGCGCCGAATTGAGCGGGGGACGGCGCGCCGCGACCGGCGGCGAGTCCCAATAGGCGTCGTAAGCGGGACCAACCTTGGCCACTGACGGCGTGGCCGCCAGGAGGGACAGCCCGAGGAGCGAGGGGGCAGCGTGCTCGAGCAGACGACTCGGCCAATTTGTGGGTCGCTGGCGCCGTGGCCCGACTGACGTGGACTCGAACATGATGGCGTCTCCATAGGTACCGACCCATGTGTTGGGCCCAACGTGGATATGAACGGAGCCTTACTAGCTCTTTTCGGCCCACGCAACCGTGTCGGCTCAAAGTTTGATTGCCGCGTCGTCTGCAGAGGCCTCTCGTTGCGGCGCTCCGGTAGATCGGCCAGAGTAGGGGCCCTTGACCACCCTGACACCGAACGAGTCGTGAACTGATGGAAGGGACGACCGTCCGCGAATGGCAGCTCGGCCGGCAGCTCGGCACCACGCTCACGAGCAACGTGTACGAGGCGCGCCACATTCACTTGCAAGGGCGCTTCCAGCTCGAGGTGCTGAAGAGCGAACTCACCAGTGATCCCGTGGCCTTCCAGCGTGTCGTACGCGAGGCCACCATCCTTGCTTCGCTGCGCCACCCGAACATCGTCGCTGCCGACACTCCCTTCATCGAGGGTGGCCGCGTGTTCCTCCCGCTTGAGCACCTCGAGGGGCGCCCGCTCACGGCTCTGCTTACGGCGAGCCCGGGGCCGATGCCCCCTTCGTTCGCCGTGACGATCGGGCAACAGCTCGCGAGCGCGCTCGCCGCTGCGCATGCGCAGAAGATCGTCCACCGGGACGTGCATCCCGGCAACGTCATCGTCCTCACCAGCGCGTTGAGCCCCATGTGCAAGCTCGTCGGCTTCGGGGTCGCCCGCCCGGATGGTGCACAAGCGATGACCGCCGTCGGGACCCTCGTCGGCGCGCCCGCTTACCTTGCGCCCGAGGTCTTACGAGGCGGCTCCGCGACCGCCTCTGCCGACGTGTTTTCGCTCGGCATGGTCCTCTTCCGGATGCTCGCCGGTCGGCTCCCCAGCGACGGCGTCGATGACGACAGCCCCGTCTGGACGGTCATGCCCAAGGCCCTCGAGGCGATGAAGACCGGTTACCCGCCGCTGACTCGCTTCGTGCCGGTCCCATGGGCGCTGAACGCCCTAATCATGAACTGCCTCGCGGTCGAACCCGGCGCTCGTCCACAGAGCGGCGCGGACCTCGAGTCCGCCTTTCGCACGCTCGGCGACCTCCCTGACCTGCCCGCGCCGGTCGTCGCACCCCCCGTCGCGTCGATCGTGTCACCCGTCGCGCCGACCTTGGACGCGGTGCCGATCGGGGACGTCCGCGCCGCCGCGGACGCTAAAGCCGCCGCCGACGCCAAAGCCGCCGCGGACGCCAAAGCCGCCGCGGACGCCAAAGCCGCTGCGGACGCCAAAGCCGCTTCGGACGCCAAAGCCGCTGCGGACGCCAAGGCCGCTGCGGACGCCAAAGCCGCTGCGGACGCCAAATCGGTTGCCGACGCCAAAGCCGCTGCGGACGCCAACGCCGCTGCGGCGGCGACTGCCAGCGTCGGGATCGGCGTCACAGGCACGGTCATTGGGCCTATTCCGGTCTTTCCCGAACGTCCGCCAACGGTCGCGACGCCCATCCACGAGATCCCCATCAGCGAGACGACCGCCGTGGTACCAACGTCGGCGACAATCGCGGTAGCGACGGCCACCGCCTTGGTCCCGCCGCCACCCCGCTCCTCGAAGAACCTGCCCGTCCTCATCGCAGTCCTGGCCGCCGCCCTCTCGGTCGGGCTCTATTTCGCATTTCGCAAGAGCCCCGAGCCTGAGGCGCCGCCAGCGGTGATCGCCGCGCCACTCCCACAGGCCGAGCCCCCGCCGCGGGCGGCTCCGGCCGAACCCGGACCCCGCGCCTCCGATCCAACACCACCAACCCCAAAGGCCGCTTTCCCGGCGGGCCCAGGGCTCCTCGGCCGCGGGTTGCCCCTCCTGCCGGCCCATGTCCTCGGCGTCGGCGGCCTCAGGTCCGTCGACGCGACCATGGTCGTCATCCGCCACCTCGCGGAGGCCACGGGCAGGACCCTGCCTGGCGACGACGCTGCCGTGCTGGGGTCCATCGGCGCCTCGTACGGCCTCTCGGGCGTCGCGTGGCTCGATACGTCGCGTCCGCTGCCCTTCGTCGGCTTCGATAACTCAGTGTCGCTCGATCTCCTCTACCTGCTTCCGGTGACCTCGGACGCGGCGTTCATGGCGGCACTTCCCGCCGATCACCAACGCGACGTGGAGGGCAACGAGCTCGCCTGGACCGCATCCGGCGTGCGTCAATATGGCAATCGCGTCGGTGGTGCGGTCGTCATCACCACGGATCCCGCGCTCGTCCCGGCTCAGCGCCAAGTCCTGGAGGCGGTGGAGGCATTCATTCCAACAGCCCAGCTCGAGTTCCGTGTCGCCATCAAGCACTGGCGAGACATCGACGTCGCCGACTTCCAGAAGCTTGGCCAATCCACTCGTGGGCTCCCGGCGGAGCTCGCGGCGTGGCTCCCAGGTGATCCCAGCTCGTTCACGCACAACGTCACGGCCGCACTCGTGAGCAGCGCATCAGAGTGGCTCGCGGCAGCCGTCGAGGCGTCGGACGCCGCGTCTCTCGTCCTCGACGCTGACGACGCTGGCGCCATGACCGCTCGCCTCTCGCTCCGGCCGACCCCGGGTTCCGCGCTCGAATCTCTCGCGTTGGCGCACACGGCGTCCGATCTCGGCATCGTCGCGTCGGCACCCGCCGGGACCTACTTCCGCATGGGCAGCGCCGACGCCCACCTCACCGTCGCCAGTGCCCTCGAAGCCGCAGTGGTGCTCACCGCCAAGACGGTGGAGCTGCCAGCGGCCGACATCGAGGCCGTGAGCGGTGCACTGGGGACCGTCACGTCAGCATCCCTGGGCGCCGGCTGGCTCGCCCTCTATGCCGAGTCCAAGCTCCCGTTGGCAGCGGTCGGCGCTTTTCGCGCGGCAGACGTCGCTACATTCAAACAGGGGCTGAGCGACGCCGGCGCACTCCTGGTCGAAAAGTGGCTGGCGAAGGAGCGGGCGACCCTTCCAGCGCCTCTTCAGACGGCGACGACCCTCGCGCAGGTGTTCGACGCGACGAACCCTCGCAGTGAACCCGTTGGCGTGAGGTTCGATGCAGGTTGGAGCGAGACCGACGGTGTCAGCACCTGGGCGTCTGCGATTGCCTTCGACGCCGACAAAGCCAAGGGGCTCGATGCGGAGTCTCGACTTTGGGTCGAGCGCGTCGTGAACGCGACCGGGCCTCGCTACGAGGCGGCAGGCGCCTTCGCCGGTGACGCTGTCGGGATCGCGTTCGGGCCGACCGCCGTCGCTCGCGCCGCGGCGGCAGCGCGGGGTCAGCTTCCGGCCGAGACCAGCGCGGATCACTATCCCAAAGGCACCTTCTTCGGATTCGACGTTGACCTCGGCAGAGCCGTGGCCGCATTCAGGACTGCCGCGGCGGCGCTCGAGGTACCGTTCCCTGCGACCACGATTCCGGAGGGAACGCGCTTCGGCGTCGCCCTCGTGGCGCGTGACGGGCTCGTCGAACTCCGCCTTCACGGGACGGGGCTCGCCGCCCTCCTGCGAAACCCCACTCCATCACCGTGAAGAGACGAGGCAGACCGTGACAGAGACCCACGTCCGCGAATGGACACTCGGCGCCGAGCTAGGGCGCGGCGGCATGGGCATCGTTTACGAGGCTCGACACCAGCTACTCCCGGGGGCCTTCGCGATGAAGGTCATCCGCCCCGAGCTCGCGCAAGACCCCTCGCTGCGCCAGCGAATGCTGCAAGAGGCGTCGCTGCTCTCGACACTTCGACATGCGCACATCGTTCAGGCCCAAGCGCCCTTCGAAGAGGGCGGGATCCTCTACCTGCCGCTCGAGCGCCTCGAAGGCGAGCCCCTCGATATCAGGCTGCGACGTGAATCCGGCCCCATCGCGCTCGCGGAATGTGTCGCCGTCGGGCTTCAGACCGCTGCCGCCGTGGCCTTCGCCCACTCGCGGGGCGTCCTGCACCGTGACTTGAAACCCGGCAACCTCTTCCTGACCCAGAAGGCAGGTCACCCCGTTTGGGTGAAGGTCCTCGACTTCGGCCTCGCCAAGTCGAGCGCCGAGCAGTCGATGACTGCGGCCGGAAGCGCTGTCGGCACGCCCGCTTACATGTCACCCGAGGTGCTCAAGGGCCACCCGGCGACACCGGCTGCCGACGTCTACGCGATCGGGCTCATCCTCTACCGGATGCTCACGGGACGACCCGCTTTCGAGGTACCGGACGCGCACTCGACGCCCTGGGCCGCCGTGGGGGCCGTCTTCCAAGCGCACCAAGCGGGGATCCCGCCGGTCGGCCGCTTCGCGCCGGTACCGGCGCCCCTCGTCACGCTCGTCGCCGAATGCATCGCTGAGAATCCCCTCGCGAGGCCCACCGACGCCAGCGTGCTGTTGCGACGGCTCCAGGAGGCGACCGGCGGGCAGGCGACCGGCGGGCAGGCCACTGGCGCTCGCCTCGGGCCCGTGGTCATCACGAGCTCGCCGCTGTCGAATGCCGACGTGACGACCGGTAAGCCGCGCGAAGACATGATGGCCTCGACCGTCGTTCCAGTGGCCTCGTTTCGGCCGACGGCCTCCGATCCCTTGACGGCGGCCGGCTCGGCGGCGGTCTCGACGCCTCGGGGTGCGAGCCCCACCGTGAGCGCGGCCGCGCCCGTGGGCACGGGAACGGGGATCGCTGCGACCATCTCGGGGCTTCCCAAGTCGACCCGGCTCGCCATCGCCGGGGCCGCCGTGGTCCTTATCGGCGTGCTGGCGTTCGCCCTTTGGCCCAAGAAGAATGCACCCGACAATAAGAAGGTGACTACGGCCGCCGCCGAACCCCTCCCAGCGGGCATGGTCCCTGTCGCGGCGGGCGAGTTCGTCATGGGCTATGCCGAGGGCGACGAGCACGAGAAGCCTGTTCGTAAAGTGTTTGTATCGGCATACGCCATCGACCGCACCGAAGTGACGGTCGAGGACTACTGGGCCTGCGTCAACGCGAAGGCCTGCACCCTCCCCGCGCCATCCGATTGGGTTCAGACCGACACCCCCAAGCACCCGATTCGCAACATCAATTGGGACCAGGCGTCCACCTACTGCAATTTCGTGGGCAAGCGCCTGCCGACCGAAGCGGAGTGGGAGAAGGCGGCCCGAGGGACCGACGGACGAATCTACCCGTGGGGCAATGACTTCACACCGGGCCTCGTCGGCGTCTCGTCCGAAGAAGGCGCCCTCGAGATGCCCGGCGACGTGGGCCAATACCCGGGAGGCCAATCGCCGTACGGCGCTTTCGACATGTCCGGGAGCGTCACCGAGTGGGTATCCGACTGGTACGGGCCCTATACGCCGGATGACTTCAATGACCCCAAGGGCCCGGTGTCCGGGACGGAGCGCGCGCTGCGCGGCAGCAACTACCAGTACGACGTGAACACTCAACGCGCGACTATCCGCGGCTGGGCGCCGCCGGCGACGACGTCGCTCTACTTCGGGGTTCGGTGCGCGAAGTCGATGTAATGGTCAGCCCGCGAGGCGACGGAGGTCAACTAGCACCTGCGCCGTCAGGTTCGTCTTGATCTGCCGGAGCTGGCCGAGCTGATCGGCGAACCGCTCCGAGTCGAGCTGAGTCCGGGCGAGCTGCGACGCGAGCCCGCGCTCACGCTCATCGAAGACCGTGGTCACCAGGGGTTCGAGCACCGCGAGCAGATCGCGTTGTCGAGCGACGAGCCAGGCGTGGGCGTGGCGTTCGGCGTCGGCTCGGAAGCGGTCGACGCGCTGTTTTAATAACGTCTCTAGCTCACGTTTCAGTTTGTCCCGGTGCTTGTCGGCGGCAGCGCTGACTAGCTTGCTTCGGGTCTTTCGGCCGTTGATGACCGCGAAGGCGGCGGTCGGGATGACCGCGGCGGCCGCGACGCCGGCGCGCAACATCGGCGACTGCTCCTTCAAGAACACCGTGAGCAGCGGGATGATGACCATGCCCGAGACCATCGCCACGCCATAGAGGCCGCCCTTGAAGCTCTCGAGGATGACCTCGCGGCCGCCGGGGACCTCGAAGCGTGCTGAGATGGGAGCGAAGTCCATCGCGCCGCGTGCCGGGCTCGTCATGGGCGGGACGGGCGTCGGCTTCAGCGGCAAGGGTCGCTCGAGGAGCTCGCCGAGCGCCTTCAGCTCGCTTGCGATGGCCGCGTCGGTACGCGAATCGAGGAGTCCGTCGACCAGTTTGGCCCAACCGTCGAGACTGGTCGCCCACCAGGCTTGGAAGTCGGTAGCCCAGGCGTCGGACAGGCCGAGCGTCTGTTCGCGATCCGAGGCCGGCACCAAGCTGAACTCGACTGCCGCCAGGGGCTTTGCGAGCGACTCTTGGAAGTCTGACGCCTGCCGCGTCGTGCGTCGCGTCCACTCGCTGCGCTCGCCCGAGAGCTTCTGCTTCAGGGCCGCAAGTAACTGGTCAGCTTGGCGTTTCGGGTCGAGGACGAGCTTCTGCTTCAACGTCATGGGGTCGCCGAGGGAGAAGCGCTGCTCGGCGAGTCGGGTCGACTCGCCGTCGAGCGTCGAGAGGCACTCCTCGACCAGCGCGACGCCTTGGGCGGGCGTTGGCCGCTGGGCCTCCGCGCCACTCGCGGCGGTGACGAAGTCTTTGAGGCGCGCCGCGAGGTCAGGCGAGAGAGCCAGGCGCAGCGGGAGATCGCGGAGGACGGTAAGGGACGGTATCACGCGGACCCGAGTCTCACACGGCGTAGGACCGTTGGCGAATCTGCGCGACCAGATGTTCGCCTTCGTTCTCGAGCTGGCAGATCTGCTGCTTGTGGCTCTCGGCCGACTCCTTGAGCTGGGCGCAGGTGTCGACGTGGCGAACCACGTCGGTGACGCCGGCGTGTGCCGCTTGGGCGTAGCTTGCGGTGGCATTTGCCTGAGCGAAGGCATCTTCCTGGGAGGCGCGTGCCGCGTTGGCGTAGGCGATCGCCTGATCGGCGTGCGCCTGGGCGTATTGGCTCTGAACTGCGGCGGCCTCTTGAAGGGCCTGCGTCGACGCCATGAGCTGCGTCGTCGCGTCGGTGTGAACCTGGCTCACCTGCATGAGCTGTGCGGTAACCTCAGCGTTGGCCTGCGTGAGCTGGAGCTGCCCCGCGGCCGCCTCCTGGATGGACTGGGTCATGGCGAGGAGCTGCGTCGTCTGGTCGACGTGCGTCTGCGCTGTCGCGTGGAGCTGGCCGGCCGCGACCGACTGGGCGTCGGCATCATTGGCGCTCTGACGCGCGCTCTCGAACCACGCATCAGCGTTGGTAGCGCTGTCTTTCGCGGACGCCTCATACTGATCGGCGTGGCTGGCGCTCTGTTTGGCTGACGCTTCGAACTGGTCCGCGTGGCTGGCGCTCTGCTTCGCATTGGCTTCGAGGGCGGCGGCCTGGTCGGCGCTCTGCCGGGCTGCGGCTTCGAAGACGTCGGCCTGTTCGGCGCTCTGCTTCGCCGCGGCCTCGGCCGCCTCTACCTTGTCCTGCACATTGCCGATCGCCTGAGCTGCCGCGGCGGCCTCGGCCTTCAGGCTCTCGCACTCCGTCTTGAGCGCCGCGATCTGGTCGCGAAGTGCCTGCGCGTCAACGACGAGCTGACGGAGCAGCTCGATGTCCGCGAGCCCACTCGAACCATCGGACGCGACACTCAAACCCAACCCAGACGTACCTAGTCCCGTGTTTGCCATGGCCTCGACCTCCTCTGCGACGGCGTTCCTGAACGCGCGGCATACTAAACGTGCAACTCGCTCGTGGCCAGAGTGCTCCTGACACGACGGCTCGTGTCCACGCGAAGCGATTCCAGCGACGGCATGAAACAGGTTCCAGTCTCCGGTCATTCCCAGCACGAGTCGACTCGTGACCGACGACGCGAGGTTGGGGCTCGGTCGAGGATAAGTGATTCAATTTGCCTCGCGCCGCATCCCCGCCCGGCTCGTTCCAAGTCCTCGAAATACGGGGAGTATGTCTTCGGACTTGGCAGGGGCCGGGCGGGGCGCGACGCGGTCAAATCTCCCACTTATTCTCGACCGAGCCCTTACTCGAAACCAACGATCGCTCAAGCCGCACCGGGGTGGTGACGACGCTCACGAAGCGCGCGACGCCACTGAGGAGCGCCACCGATTGACGCATTCCGCCCGACGCCACCCTGGCTGAAGGCGCCGAGGAGTCGCACGTGAGCCCAGCCCATATCGAACAGCCCAAGCTCGACTCCAGCGTGCGCGAAGAGGTCACGCGAGCTGAACCGAGCCCGCGTACCAGCTCAGCCGTCCTCGAAGACGTCGTGCTTCCTCACATGAGCGCACTCCTCGACCTTGTGGAACACGTGGGAAACTACCCCGAAGTGGACCTCGACGCGGCATTTGAAGCCAGCCACCGTGCGTTCGAGGACGACGTCCTCACCGCCGCGCCAGTCGCACTGCAACGTTTGGCGGGGCGCCTCCGTTTGGACGCTACGGACGTGCTCATTCTGCTTCTGGCTTCAGCGCCCTACCTGGACGAGCGGTTCAAGGACCGACTGCGCGCACTACAGCGGTCGGTGCTGGCCGATCGATGCACTGTCGGCCTGGCGATGCGGCTGGCACGCCGCGGTGATGTACGTCGCCTTGAGCTGCTTGCGCGCTTCGACCCAGAGCGCCCCCTCTTCGCAAGTGGCATTCTGCGCCTCGAAGCGCCGCTTGATACGCGCCATGACGCCGTCCTGGAGCGTGTCCTCGTGGTGCCTCGGCGCACTCTGGACTTGCTCCTCGGGTTGCCTCGCCTCGATGACCGCGCTCGCGCCTTCTGTACGCTGGAGCGCCCAACTATTCCGCTCGATCGCGTGGTCCTCCCGCCTGAACGACTCGCAGACGTCCTACGCCTGGTTCGAAGCGGCCATGCCTTCCGGCGCGCCCTGGCGCGGGGCGGCTTCGAGGCCGCGATTCCGTACGGCCGGGCGCTGGTGTTGCTCTTCAGCGGCCCGCCCGGCACGGGAAAGACCCTCTTGGCAAGAGCGCTTGCCCACCGCCTCGGCCGCCCACTCCTGCGCGCTCGCGCCGACCATTTGGCCGAAGCCGAGGGCCCCGTGGAGGAGGCCATCGATGCGCTGTTCCAGGACGCGAGCCTTCATGACGCCATCCTGTTCTTCGACGAGTGCGAGGCACTCTTCGGAACGCGCGGCGCACGCCTCGGGACGATGCTTCAGGCTATCGAATCGTTCGACGGCGTGCTGCTTCTCGCCACCAACCTCCCAGAGCGCCTCGACCCAGCCGTGGAGCGGCGCATCGTGCATCGCGTGGACTTCGAGCTGCCTCAGCCCGCCGAGCGCGAGCAGATCTGGGAGATGCACTTGCCGCCCGAGGCCGACGTCGCTCCGGACGTCGACATTCCGCTCCTGTCGAACCTCTTCAATTTGAGCGGTGGCGCGATCAAGAACGCCGTTCTCGTGGCGCTCAGTGCGGCAGTGGACCGTGATCCGGAGCACCCGATCGTCGACATGGCGCTCCTTCAGCGTGCGTCAGAGGGTCAGCTTCGCTCGAAGCTGGAGGGCCTGGCCGAGCGAAGCCGGGTGAGCTTGCGCCTCTCCGATTTGGTGCTGCCGGAGGACGAGCGGCTCAAGGTGGCCGAGATTGCGGCGGCATGCCGAAACAAGGATCTCGTGCAGAACCGCTGGGGGCTGGGACGACGCCTGACGACCGGCCGTGGCATCGCCATTCTGTTCGACGGCCCTCCCGGCACCGGTAAGACACTCTGCGCCGAGCTGCTGGCGGCGGAGCTCGGTCGACCGCTGTACCGAGTGCACATCCCGAACGTGGTGAGCAAGTGGGTGGGCGAGACGGAGAAGAACATCTCCGACGTCTTTGCGCGGGCACGCGCTGCCCAGTCGGTGCTGCTCTTCGACGAGGCCGATAGCCTCTTCTCGGCGCGCACCGAGGTCCGTTCGTCGAACGACCGCTTTGCAAACCAGGAGGTCAACCTGCTCCTACAGGAGATCGAACGAAGCGATGGCATCGTGATCATGACTACGAACCTGTTCGGCGGGCTGGACGAGGCCCTGCGGCGCCGGATCCAGTATCGCGTGACCTTCCCGATGCCGGGGGCAGCGGAGCGGGCACGGATCTGGGAGCGCCTGATCCCGCCCGAGACGCCGCTCGGGTCCGACGTGAACTTCGAGCGACTGGGCGCCCTCTACGAGTTCGCTGGCGGCGCGATCAAGAACGCCGTCGTACGGGCGTCCTACCGCGCCTGGGAAGAAGGCGGCGCTCTCACCCTGGCACACCTTGTCGACGCAGGACGGGTGGAGTGCGAGGCGCTGGGGATCGTGGTTCGATCGGGTCTCGCGAGCGTACCTCGGCGGCCGGTGGACTCCACCAGCGCGCCTCGCGCCACGCAGAGTGAGCGCCTCGGATGACCGCGCACTACGAGCGCGCCCGGAAGGCCGCCGCCGCTCGCCGATCCCACACGTCACGGGCGAGTGGACGAGGCGTAGGCGCCTGGATCGATGCCGCCCCGGAGGAGCTGGCCGCACGGCTCGCCGCCGGGGTGCGGGCGGGCACGGTGGGGCTCGCCGACATCGACTACGCGGCGGCCGCGCTCGCGGGGGGCGCCGGCGACGGCAGCAGCCGCTTCGCAATGCTTGCGTCGCTGGGCTTCGGTCCCGGCGCACCTGGACTCGAATCGCGCCTGCGTGGCGGGTCCGTGGGACCGTCCGACGATCGCGTCCAGTCGTTAGCGAGCGCTGGCCTTGCAGGCGCGTCCGGCGCACTGCCGCACGCCGAACGGATACAGCAGGCTTTCGGAGCGCACGACCTCTCCCGAGTGCGGGCCGGCGTGGGGGGCACATCGGAGGACGCGGCGGCAGAGATTGGCGCCCGGGCATTCGCGAGCGGTGAACGAGTGGTGTTCGGTGCCGGCCACACGGACCTCTGGACGGCGGCGCACGAGGCCGCGCACGTCATCCAGCAACGACGCGGAGAGGCGCCGCCGGGCGGGGTCGGGCGCAACGGCGACCGGCGGGAACGGGAGGCCGACGCCGTCGCGGACGCTGTCGTGGCGGGACATGGCGCAGAGGCTCTGCTCGGACCCGTGGTCGCGACCGCACATGGCAACGAGGCCGTTCAGCGGTCGCCGGAGACCGTGGCCCGGTTCACGGAACAGCTCGCCGCAGCGGAGCGCGCCTCCCGAGCCGCCCCCACGCCAGGTACGCCCCCACGGGAGGCGCTCGACGCGCTGCGCACGGCAGCGGCATCCTTCGACCAACTCACACCCGACGAGCAAGCGACACAGCGCCCTGCGTTACAGCGCGTGCAGGAGCGTGTGCTCGCGATGTCGCTCCAGAACGCCCGTGACAGTGCGGTGGGAGACGACCGCATCAATGAGGCACAGAACCCAGAGCGCGTCGCCGGGTACCTCGGCAACATCGGAGTAAGCGGCGCCCATCAGCGCACCCCGGCGACGGTGAACGGGCAGCCGGTACCGAATCGCACTCCGGCCGATCTTCAGGTCGTAGACGCTCATGACGTCTCCCAGCCCTGGTGTGGCGCGTTCGTAGCGACCCACTACCGCACGTCAGGCGGTTTCGAGCGGCGCTTCGCCGGCCGGCTCGGCGGCGTGGGCGGCGTCGCGGCGTTCTTCGATTACAGCGGCCCGAGCGGACGCCTCGAAGTGCGCGTGAGCGAGCCGCCCGACGCGACGTGGATGCCGATCCGCGAGGAGCACGAACGACGCGGAGCGCTCCGCACCTGGCGCAATGCGAGCGAAATTCGGGCGATCGTGGACGCTGCCCTCGCGCGGGACCGGGAACATCCCGATCTCTCCGCGCTCGATCTCCGGCCCGGCGATATCGTGGTGGTGAACAACTCAGGCGACGGCGGCGGCGACCACATCACGATGGTGAGCTCTTTTGAGCCTATGGGCGGACGGCTGGTCACCATTGAGGGGAACTCGTTCACTGCCGGGGTGCCCACGGGATGGAGCCGATCGGCCGCCGGAGACCAGGAATGGCTCGGTGCCGTAGGTTCGGTTGACCGGACCCGGGAGCTGACGGGGACCGAGGCGCGGCGAACACGCGAGAACGCTGGCACTGGCGCCAATCGACCCCGGTCACCTGTCATCTGGGGTGCAGGCCGGCCGTCGGTCATGGACTTCGAGTCTCACGACTACCGCACAGCCAGTACCCAGCAGCCGTCGGAGGGCGCCGGAGGGCGGGTGGCCACCGGCCGAAGCGCCGCAACCGGTGCACCGGCGATCGTTCAGCGTCACGCGAGCGGCTCCAGCGCTCTCGGTGGCGCGGATGCACGGGCTTTGGCGGAGCTGGGCCTCACGGGGAGCGGGGGCTCGCTCCCGCACCTCTCGACGCTGCAGCCCGCGTTCGGCCGCCACGACCTCACGCAAGTCCACGCCTTTACAGGGGAAGACGCGGCTCGTGCCGCCTCGGACCTCGGCGCCACCGCGTTTGCGGCCGGTGACCGCGTCGCGTTTGGCTCTGGCGCGACCGACCTCTGGACCGCCGCGCATGAGGCGGCCCACGTGGTGCAGCAGCGGCGAGGGATCAGCGTCCCCGGGGGGCTCGGAACTGCGGGCGACCGATACGAAGCCCATGCGGATGCCGTCGCGGACGCCGTGGTGAGCGGCCGGAACGTCGAAGGGCTCCTGGACGGGCTGGGGCAGGACGGGACAAGTGCCGGGCGCACATCGACCTCGATTCAACGGAACACCGGGCCGGCGGCTGGGCGAACGCCCGAGCAGAACGTCGGCGAGCTGCGCGACGCCCTCCAGCGTTTCCGCAACCACATGGCCGGTGACCGGACGACACACCAGACGTTGGCGCGAGCGCACGCCGAGCAACCGACTGTGGCGGCCGCCTCGAACATTGCTGCGGAGGCGCGCGAAGACGCGGGCCGACTTTGGGATCGCGTCCGGGGACGCCAGAGTCGACGGACGGTCGACGAGCACGTCCAGCTCCCGCCGCTGGGGATGTGGGCAGCCGTGGAGGCGCACCTGAGCCTGGCCGACCGGGCGGTGCAAAGCTACGCGTCGACGAGGGCCGATGGCGACTTGCAGCGCGTTCGACGCGCGGTGGACTCCGCCCGCGCGGAGTTCGAGACCTGCCATCGACGCGTGGTCGAATACCAACAGCGGACCGTGAGCGGTGGAGAGACGTCCGAGACCGCGCTGCGCGGCGTCATCGCCGTGTGCGCCCTGGTAGCCACCATCGCCACGGGCGGCGCAGCGGCGGCGGGGCTGTCGGGGACCTCGGCGGTCGTCGCGGGTGCGACCGCGTCGGCGGCGACCGCGGGCGGTCTCCGCATCGTCAACGGCGCGGCGGAGCAAGTGTCGGAGATCCACCACGGACTCCGGACGACGATGGACGTGGAGCGTGTGCTCTTCGACGCCGGCGCAGAAATGGCAACGACCTTCATCGGCGCGCTCACGGGCGGGTGCCTCGCTGGTCGCTTCACCTCGGGTTTGGCTCGCCGACTGGCCGCCGGGATGCGCCCCGAGCAGCTCGCGCAGGTGATGGAGCGCGTCGGGGCCGCGAGCGCCACGGCACCGGCCGTTGAGGCTGCGCTGCTGGGCGCGGGCCGGCGGGTGCTGGTGGATTTCATCTCGGGCGCGCTGACCTCGCCACTCGCCACGGCCGTGTCCGCCGCACTGGACCTAGCGCGCGGCCGCCGGATGACTGCGGACCAGTTCGTGGCGCGTATCATCGAAGACCTCGTTCACGGCGGCGTGGTGCAGTTGTTCCTCGGCGCCGCCATGCACGGCGCTCAGGCCGTTGGCGGGCGTCGGAACGCGGGAGGAGCGCAGCCAGCGCACGAGCCGGTAACCGCGGCACACGATCCCGCCGCGGTTGCCCCCACTGAGCACGCGTCACTAGGCGCGGCTCCCAGCGCGCATGAGACGACGCCCTCGGGCGTGACCCAAGTACGCACGCGAACTCGCACCGTGGGCGGGCCGGCCGCGGGCCCCGCCGTCGAGCCCACGGCCACGGGAGTGACTGGCGACGGGGTGACGCGCGTGCGAACGCGCACCCGTGTCCTCGGTGACGCGACCCCGGCGACTGGGGTGGAGCCCACGACGGCGCACGATGCAACGGCGCCAGCCCGGGAGCCGGTGCCCACCCAAGACGGGGCGGCGTCGTCGACGGACGCCCCGACGCACGCCCCCCCTCTGGCGGAAGGCGCGGTCAATAGGCCAGCGGCGGAGAGCCCGTCGAGAGCCACGGACGGCCTTGTGCCGGAGATCATGGCAATGGACGTCCCACCCTGGTGGGCCACCGAAGTGCGCTCCTCGCAGCGCGCGATGCGCCAACTACCCGGAATGCCGGCTGAAATCTACCAGCGGTACACACCCGAGCAGATCGGGCGTTCCATCACCGCTCGCGTGGCGCAGCTCCGCGCCGCGACGCCGCTTCGCCCCGCCGGATCCGGGGGGCTCACGGGTGCAGAGCTTCGCGCGCAATCGGAGATCTGCATGATCTTCGACCACCAGCGCCTCCCGAACCTACAGCGCGACGGCCTACTCAACGCGCACCAGGTCGGACGTTCCGGCGGCGGCATCAATGACCTGTCGGGCCGTGCCAGCGCCGAGTCCCGGATCGCCGGCGTGAACCTCGAACCGCAGTACCAGTCTGGGAGGACGCCCACGAACGCGGTACGACCCCGCTACGCGCTCCTAAACGTCCTCGCAGATCGACCCGTCGGGACGCCTCGGGGGAGCACTAACATCGACGCGTACGGCGACGTGATGGCGGTCATGCACGAGCACGTCCGCGACCGAACCACGTTCACCAATGGCGACACTTATGGCGGCTCGATCCGCGACCAGTCGACGCTGCCGCAGACGTTTGGCGACGAGCGACCTCACCTCGACATGGACGGCGGCTACTTCGAGACTCAAACCTGGGGCGACGTTCACGTTGACCGAGATGTCGCCGAGTTTCGGGTACGGCCCGGCACCAACCCCGCCGTGGTCGAGCAGCTCGCCGCCAGCGGAAAGCCGGTGTTCGAGTACACCACCGAGACGGTCCATGGCCGCCCTGTCTACCGTCGCGGACGGCGTCTGGCGAACTGAGGGCTCGGTCGTAAATAAGTAGTTCGGTTTGCCGCGCGCCGCATCCCCGCCCGGCCCCTTCCAAGTCCTCGAAATACGGGGAGTATGTC
>JADMJS010000743.1 GCA_018780435.1 Myxococcales bacterium | reverse complement strand
GGGGTGGTGCGCGAAATTCGGCTCCCGCCCGTTGACTTCCAACCATAGCAGGAGGGTGCTGTTTTTCTCCCGTCGCATGCCTTCGCGCTTCCCCACGGGTGCGGCGTCAGATGTCTGCGATACGTCCTCACGTAGCTTTGGCTACGCTCCGGGCGTTTCTCGACATCTTCCTTGCCCCCGCGGGGAATCGCTTCGGCCTGCTCGGTCCGAAAATCAGCACCCTCCATCAGAGGCGACGGCGGACGGGCAACTCCGCTCAGGAAGTGCCCCTCGCAGAAACGGGGTGCTCTTCCCAGAACTTCGACTCAGGGTTCGACCGAAAACAATCGGGTCGATTTGCCTCGCGCCGCATCCCCGCCCGGCCCCTTCCAAGTCCTCGAAATACGGGGAGTATGTCTTCGGACTTGGAAGGGGCCGGGCGGGGCGCGGCGCGGTCAACTCTCCCACTTGTTCTCGCTCGAGCCCTTAGACGTCGTCGAAGCTCTCTTTCTTGCCGTCCGGGCGGCGGGTCTCGTACGTGTACGCGATCAGCTTGCCCTCGCGGAAGTTGAGCGTCTCGACCCCGTCAGTCACGCTGGCCGTCATGGGGCCGTCCGCACGCGCGGTCATCGTCTTGGCTGCAGCGACGGCCTCGGCGCGGTTGTCGAAGTTGGTGATCTGATCGTGGATGGTGAGCTCGTACATCGTTCCTCCCTGGGCCAATTTTGGCGCGCGGAACCTACTCGCGGCACCCCAGGGTGTCAAAGCCTTTGTGATTCAAGGGGAACGAGAGTCCGAGGGCCGCCGTCAGTCGCAGGTCGAGAACACGAAGACGTCGTCAACGTAGGCGCCTTCGAAGGCGTTCTGCTCCTCGTCGATGGTGTCAAAGCGTAGCTCGAGCCGGACCGACCGGCCGCGGTAGGCCGCAAGGTCGATGTCGTCGACGTGCGTCCAGGTGGGGCCAGTGGGCGTCCCAGTGGCCGGATCCACGGTCCACCACATCGGAGTGCCGGCAGCGCTGGTCCAGAGCGGCACGGACGGCTCAGGGCCGTCTTCGTAGTCGAGGTAGACGTCGAGGCGGTCCCACGCGATGGAGCCGAGCCCATAGGCCCACTCGTTGCCGAGGAACACCCAGAACGAGAGCTCGGACGCGGCCGTGACCGGGACGAAGAAGGTCCCGCTTCGGGCGACGACGACGACGCGCTCCCCGGTGTCGTAGGTGCCCACCGGAGCGCCCGCATGCAAGGCGCCGAAGAGGCTGATGCCTTGTTCCGTCGTCGGGTGCCACGTGACGTTGTCCGCAGGGTTCGCGTCGAGGAGCACCTGGAAGCCGCCGCTATTTCCACCGGTAAAGTCGGCCGCGAAGGGGGAGATGAGGCAACACGCACCCACGGGCTCGAGTAGCCGCTCACATCGCCCGTCGGCGCACTGGTCGAGGGTGCAGGTGTCGCCATCGTCGCAGCCGGCATCGGTGGAGCAGCACGAGGGCTCATGGACGCAGTCGCCGGCCCCACATAGGTCCGTCGTACAGGCGTCCCCGTCGTCACAGTCGGCGTTGGCGTCGCAGCAACCCGGGAGCAGCTCGTGAGTGCACGCTTGCCCCGGCCCCGGGCAGGCGTCCAAGGTGCATGATTTGTTGTCGTTACAGGAGTCGTCCGACAGGCAACAATCGAACTTGAAGGGGTAGATGCACTGCCCGCCGAAGGCCCCGCCGAGCCCGGAGCAGTCGTTGGTGGTGCACGGGTTCCCGTCGTCGCATTCGGCGTCGGACAAACAACAGTTCGCCTGTTGAATGTAGACACATTCGTTACCCGTGCAGCTATTGAACGTGCATGGTTTGGCGTCGTCGCATTCCGTGGACGCGGTGCAGAACGTGGAGCTCTGGACGTAGCTGCAGCTCCCCGAGCTCTCGCCGGGCTCCGTCAAGCACAGCTCGCTCGAGTAGGCCCACCCGTCGTCGCAGTCGGCCGCGGACTGGCAGGAGAGCGGGGTGCAGTCGGCCTCGAGGCGGAGGTTGTCGACGAAGATCCCGGTCCCCTCGTTGAACTCGACGTCAACGGTGTCAAAACGCAACCGTAAGAGCACGGACTTTCCGGCGAAGGCGGATACGTCGATCTCGACCGGGAACCAGTCGTAGAAGAGCGGCGCCTGGGTCTTGTCCCAGAGCTTCAGCTCCTGCCCAGTCGCCTCGTCGACGAGCTCGACCTTGACGATGTCGTAGGCGCTGTTCACCTCGACATCGAGGAAGAGGTCGAAGCGGAGGGCCACTCGGACGCCCGCCGGCAAAGGCAGCGGGGGCAAGGAGGCCGTCCCACTGTGTTCGATTCCGTTATCATAACCCGGCGCGAACGGGATCCCGTAGCGGAGGGCTCCCGGCGGCGACGTGGCCTCGGTCTCTTCCGCGAGGTGCCATCCGACGTCGAGGTAGGCGTTGAAGATCGTGAGGCCCCCGAGGGTGCCGTCGTCGAAGGACGCCGACCAGATCACCGGGCTACAGCAGCCCGTGGCACCCGTAGCGACCACAGAGCAGATGCCACCGACGCAGCGTTCGGTCGTGCAGGTCCCTTCATCGTCGGCGCAGTCGAGGTCGGACTCGCAGCAACGCTCGACGTGGACGCACTTCTCGTCGGCGCACACGTCTTCGGTGCACGCGTCACCGTCGTCGCACATCGGATTCGCGGTACAGCAAATCCCGAAGGCGTAGGTGTTCTTGCAGACGCCGTCTTCGAAGGTGTCGATGGTGCACTCGCTCTCATCGTCGCACTCCGACGGGGTCGTGTCGGCCACGTCCGTGACGTCCGGTAGGACGACGTCCGGGCTCTCGACGTCCCCCTCGTCCATGGCGTCCAGGGTGTCGCCGAGAGCAGAGTCGGGTTCCCCGGCGTCGTCCACGTCAGCGTCACCCGCGCCTTCGTCGACCTCGCTCGCGTCTTCGGACGCGACGTCCGAGTCCTCATCACCCTGGAAGGTGTCCAGCGTGCCCGGGGCATCGCCGTCGCCGGCCACATTGTCCGGCGCGTCCGCATCCGGCGCGTCCGCGTCCGACGTGTTCGCGTCCGACGTGTTCGAGGGTGACGTGTCCGCGTGAGAGGTGTCGGCAGCCGGCTCACCTCCGAAGCCGGGGACGCCTTCGATAGTGTCACTGCCGCACGAAGCGGTCGCCGTCATCACGAGGACCGCCAAGACGGCCGGGCAACGCCTAATAAAAACCACCAAATGCCACCGACCACGCCGTCCGGAGCCAGATGCTGAACTGATTGAATCGGTAGCCGTCGATGTCGAAGTCAGGGTTCAGACCACGAATGAGGTTGAAGTACTTCGACCCGGTCGGGACCACCGGGCCGCCGACGACTTGCTCGAGAGGTGGCAACGCGACGCGATCGAGAGGCCCGTCAGCGATCACGGTCCACACCGTGAAGCCGTCGCTCGACGACATGAAGAGCTGATTGAAGGTCGGTTCGGCCCCCTGCCCTTCGTAGCGCCAGTCAGCCGCTTTGCCATCCCAGGTGCCGTTTACGGGCGGCGACTCCGGCAGTGGGAAGGCCATCCAGGGGCCGAGCGGCAACGAACCCCGCCCGACGGCCAGCACGGACTCCCCGGCGACCGTGAGGCCCTGCAAATCGAGGCCGTCACGCGCGAGGGCCTCTTCGGCGGTGCCCACCTCGTCCGGGATGACGCGCTCGGGACGGAACAGGCCCGTCGTCGCGTCACGGCGGAGGAGGGTACCGGCGTCGCCAGCGACGATCACGTCTCCGGAGTCGAGCACCATGACGGCACGGAGCGTGCGGCGACCGGCGCGTTCGAACGTCCAGGTCCCGGCCGCGTCCCGGCGCCCGATGGTTCCGCCGGAGCCCACGGCCCACACCACGTCACCCGCGAGCGCGACGGCATGGAGCTCGACGTCAGCCGGCGCCGCGAGCGTCACCGTCCACTCGCCGCCCACTCGAACCGCCACTTTCCCCGCCGCCCCCACCGCCACGGCGAAGGCGGAAGGGCCGCTCCCGGCCGTCACGACGGCGTTCAGCCCCTTCGAGTGGAGGAGCTCTCTCGGCACGAATACGTCGCCTTGCCGTTCGAGGACACCCCCATCGCCCACCACGACGTCGCCGTGGACGCCTCGGAGCGTCCAACCGACCCCACTCGGGACGGGCGTCCACGTCACGCCATCGAAGTGCAGCAACGTCCCGCGTTCACCGACGGCCCAGAGGTCGTCGCCCGCGAAACCATGAACCGAGAGGAGCGATTCGTTCGTGAACTTCGGCTGTATGGCCCAGCCCAGCGGACCGCGGTGAACGAGCCGACCATAGGGGCCGACCGCCCACACGTCGCTGGGGCCGACGGCGTGTGCCGCCGAGAGGTCGAAGCGCATCCCCGGCACCGGCGAGCGCCACCCGTCGTCCCCACGCTCGACGATCGGGGAGACGTCGAGGGTGCCGAGCACGTCGAGGAGGCGGTAACTCGACGGCACGTTCCCGCCGGTCGTGGCGTTGAGGGAGGCGTAAAAGGTGTAGGCGGCGTCATCGCCGAAGGGCTCGAGGGACTCGGGGAAGCCGACGAAGTACTGGTACTGGCCGCCCGTCCACGCGGGCACCTGCGGGATCGGGAGCCACCCCTCGGAGCCCATGTCGAGGCCGTGATTGTAGAAGATCGGGGTAATGCCACCGGCATGGACCGGGAGGTCGAAGACGTGAGCACGGACGGTCCGGCGGAGCGGAATATCGAGGACCACGTCGATGTCCGTGATGACGTCACCGAGGTGGACGACGACCGTCTCCGAGATCCCCATCGCGACCGGGAT
>JADMJS010000542.1 GCA_018780435.1 Myxococcales bacterium | reverse complement strand
GCGAACCAGCTTCGGTAGGACTCCATGAGTCGCACCTGGGCCGTCGGTGCTCTCCGCTTGCACGGTGCCAGCTCTGACGAGCCTTCGGGGGCGCCCCAGCGCAACTCGACGCAGTCGTTCGGGTTGTAGGTCATCTCGAAGGCCCGCTTTCGGTCCAAGACGTCGCCTACCGTGAGGGTGAAGGTCGAGCCGTCCGAGCGCGTGTAGTCGAACTTGCGCGCCCTGGCGTCCGCGAGGAGCGCCTTCTCGATGCGCGCTTTGACCGACTCCGGCGTCTCCCCGGGGGCGAGCCGGAAACGTTCTGGGGAGCGGACGATGCGGCCCGGGAACGCCAGCACCGTGTCGATGGCGATGAGGAGGCGCATGTCGCGCGACGGGGTCGCGTAGTCCTCCCAGGGGCCGACGGTCTGGAAGATCTTGGCGGCCTCGGGCATCGGGATGAAGCGGCCGCGGTTACTCGCGTGCCACTCCTCGGCGTTGCCGACCGATTGGACTCTCCGGCGCACTTCTTCGGTGAGTGCGTCCATCACGGCCTTCAGCGCGATCTCGGGGCGCATCGGCACGGGGTTGATGAGCGCGTCCATGCGGTCGTAGAAGGTTTGGTGGGCGAGTTTGCCCTGCTCGGTGGAGAAGTCACCCCAGTCGGCGGCCCCGCGGATCTGGACGTTCGTATAGGGCCTTATCTCCCATTTCAGCACTTCGACCGGGGCTTCACCTGCGTCCGCGAGGCGCGCTTCCGCGTCAGCGAGCGACTGAGCGGGTCGGCGACGAATACGGACCGGCCGGTGCCGTTTGAAGCCCGCGCCGTCGACGTCGCCGTCTCTCGGGAAGAGGAAGGAGCCCTCCCAGAAGCGCCGGCGGCCGACCGTGCCGTCGGGCTGTGCGTCGACCGCGAAGAGGATGCCGGGGATGTCGGGCCCTCCAGCGGCGTCAGTGCCGTTCGTAGACCGTTGGGGGATCCATCTCTGAATCACCAGGACGTGGCCATAGGGGTCGGCGTAGACCGTGCCCGGGCGTAAACTGCGGCGGGTGAGCTCGACGGGGTAGAGATCGGTGTCGTCCGCGTCGAGCGCCGCCCGGCCGCTCGCGGAGTGAGTCGAGCCCGCCGCGCGCCATCGGATGAACTTCTCGAAAGCGCGGACACGTGTGGGCTTCTCGGCGAAGCGGAGCTGGCTTCCGACATCGTCAGAACACGTCGGGGCGCGCCCGGACACGCCTCGACTACATTGTCGGTAGGCGAAGGGCAGGCCGAACTTCCAGGCGAAGTATCCCCTCAGAACCACGGGGAAATCAGCGCAGTCCGGCTCGAGGTGCAGCGCGTTCTTGCCTGCGCCGTCTTCGCCCATGTTCAGATAGTCGAAGAGGAGGTTTCGCGACGACTCTCGAAGCACGACGTGTAGGGGCCGCCAGATAGGCTCGGCCTCCACGGGCGCTTCGAAGAGCGCTTCGACGAAGAGGGAGTAGAGGTTCTCGAACTCTTGCCCCCACCGGTTGCGGACCTCCCAGACGGGATCTTCACCGACGCGCCGTCGTGTGGCCGCGCCCGATTTGCGCCGCACCTCGAAGCGTTCGCAGGCGAGCTCGCCGGTGGGGCTGACCACACGCAGCTCGTAGCGCCCGGCGGGGAGCGTGGACGTGGTCGCGACGAGGCCGAAGGGAGGGCCGCCGAGGCGAAGCAGGTCGCCCGCGGGCACCTCGCCCGATGGACCTGTGATCGCGAAGCGCGTGCCCCGGGCCGGTGCGGCTTCGGCGGCGAAGACGAGGCGGACCGGGCGGCGTACATCGGGCGAGCGCGGGAGGACGAAGATGGCGGCGTCGCGCGAGTCGCTGCAGGGCGTGGGCGCGGGAGGCTTCGCGATGGCGACCGAGGCGGTCAGGAGACAGAGCGCGAGGAGGCGCATCACTCGACTCCGACGGGTAAGGTTGGGCGGGGGATGTCGACCCCGGTCCCGGGTCCGAAGAGGACGAGTCGGGTGACGCGTTCGATGAACGCCGTCCGGCTGGTTCCGCGCCCGAGCTCGAGATCCGTCACGGCGACGCGGTCGGTGCGCATGACCTGCTCGCGGCCGTCGTCGCAGATGGCGGCGAACTCAGAGAGCGCGGACATCGCGTAGGGCTGGCCATTGGCGGTGCCGAGATAGAGCATCACGTGACCGGGCATGTAGAGCAGGACGACGTGGTCCCGTCCGGCGTCTTCGATGACGCGTCGCCGGGCGGCTTCGTCAAGGCCCGCGAGCTCGATGATGCGGGAGCCGTGTTGGCTCTGGAGTAGCGAGTTGCGGCCGACGTCGAGCCCGAAGGCGACGAAGAGATCGAGGATCAGGCGTGAGCAGTCGCGGAGTCCCGCGCGGTCGCCCCAGCCGTAGGGCGCGCCGAGCTGGGTGAACGCGAGCTCGAAGAGGTGCCGGCGCGTGAACGGGAGCGAGCCGACGTGGGTGCGGGCCGGGAGGGGCAGAGGCGCGGCTTCGGGTCCGCGTGGAGTGGCGAGCCACACGGTGCCGCCGCGGTCGTCACTCTGGAGGGGCAAGCGGACGCCAAGGCGGAGGGGCGGGCGGTCCTCGAGGATGGACACGAAGGGCGTGTCCGAGCGGTAGCGGGCGATGGCGTCCGGGCCGAGCGGGGGCCCGAGGATGTCGGACTTCAGCCAACCCCACGCGTGCCCCGTCGAGACGTAGAGCCATCCGTCGTCGGCGCGGCCGAAGACCTGGACGCGCTCTCCGGGATGGACGCCGGTGCAGCGGTTGCGGTCGAAGTCGGTGTCGATGGGTCGCTTCCAGAAGCCGGCCATGGTGGGCAAGCAGCGCAGGTCGCCTTCGGCGAATGCGATTCGTACGGCCATCTCGGGGACGAGTGTGCCGACGATGCGGCCGGCGTCCGTGATGGCGCCGTCGGGGGTCGAGACCAGCTCGCCCGACGTAAATGACGCGCCGAAGCGGTCGTAGCGGTCACGAGCGGCGGCGCCGATGTCGAGCGCCCCGTCGGGGCAGCGACCGACGCACGCCCGTGGTGGCCTGTCGAGGTCGACTGGCCGTGCGCCGACCCGAACGAGGGCCTCGTTCAGCCGCGCGATGGCGGGTGGGGTCAAGACGACCGCGTCGGCCGTCGGGCCGAGCTGGGACAACCAAAAAGCGGCCGACTGCATCGCCGGAGAGACGCGTGGGATGGGCGCGGGGCGCTCCGTCGTGCAGACGGGCGGCGGCGCGGCCAGGACGGCGAGAACGAGGATCGAGATCATCGTTCGAAGCCCGCCATGAGTGCGTCGTAGAGGCGGTCGCCGAGGACTGTATATCCCGCTGGCGTAAGGTGTACGTAGTCGTGCCAGGCTAGCTGGGGCTCGGAGTCGACCCAGGATACGATGGAGAAGCGGCCGCCGGTCGCCGCGACCGTGTCGAAGAAGCCGCAGCCGAACTCGCGTGAGACGCGGCGTTGTGTGTCGATGACGTGTTGGGTGCGGACCCGGTGGCGGAAGCGCAGCTCAGCTTCGGGATCGCGGCGTTCCTTGCGATCGGCGGGGCTCACGGGGTGATCGGACGGGCCGACCAGGACGCAGCTCGCTCCAGGGGCGGCGCGGCGAACGCGGGCGAGGACGCGCCGGAGATCGAGCTCGTACTCCGGGATGGGCTGTTTCTCGTCCGAGGCTTCGTTGGTGCCGTACGCGAGGACCACGAGGGCCGGTTTGCGGCGCTGTACCAGCGTGTGCCAGAGCGATTCGTTCCAGAAGAGCTGGCTGGCCGCCTTCGCCCCGTTGATGCCGAGGTTGTCGAGGACCACGCCGGCGCGGGGGCGCTCGAGGATGGCGCCATAGAGGCGGACGGGTCCGTTGCCTTTCGGGACGAGCTCGAAGGACTGGGCGCGGTCGAGGAAGCCCACTTCGAAGACACCTAGCCCACGAGTGCCCTTTGTCTTCAGTCGCTGCTTCTTCTGGCCTTTGACGGCGATGGTGAGCTCGCCTCCGCTCGGTTGGCGGTCGTACCAGAGCTCGAAGAGGCCGGCGCGGGTTCCGATGGCGCCTTCGGTGGCAGTGCGAAACTTCGACCACTGCTCCTTCTTGGTGGCCGTAATCGCCATGCCGGCGAGCCCGTAGAGGCCGTCCACGCGGGGCTCGCCCTTGATGCGAACGAACTCCCAGTCCCAGCCGTGGCTGCTGCGTTTCGGCGCGTCGAAGACGAGGTGTTGTTTGCGGTAGCTGCGCCACGGCTTGGCGGGCATGAAGAAGCCGTGGCCGCCGTCGCCGAAGCGCCCTTGCAGGCGGTCGCGGAGCCGCCCGGTGAGGAGGTCGGCGGCGGTGTGGGACGCACCGAAGAAGAGGACGCGGGTCTTTTCGATGCCGGCGGCCGTGCGCCTGAGCGAGGCGTGGAACGGCGCCAGCGCCGTGCCGGTGGGATCGTCGAGGTCGATGGAGCCACCGGGCGCGACGGGAGCGACGGGCGGGGTGGCCAAAAGGACCAAAGTGAGCCAGAGCGAGGTCACGCGGGCCTTCTATCAGACCCGCGCGGGGAGGCCGTGCGAAAATCGCCGTTGCGGCTGGCTGCGCTTACGGCGCATCGCGTCCAGCGTGGTGCGGACCGATTCTTTGACCCAGCGGGGAAGCGGTGCGAAACCCCGTGGCCGTGAATACCGTCAATGACTCGCATCGCCCTTCTTTCGCCGCTCGTCGGCGGTCGTTCGTCTCTCGGTTTTCGGCTCAGCGCGTCTTGGCAGCGCTCGCCTTGACCGTCGCGCTCGGGGCACCGAAGACGTCGCAGGCGTTCACGCTCCTCGGCGCCGAGACCCTGAACGCGCGAGACACGGCGCTCGATTTCC
>JADMJS010000335.1 GCA_018780435.1 Myxococcales bacterium | reverse complement strand
ATACGGGGAGTATGTCTTCGGACTTGGAAGGGGCCGGGCGGGGCGCGGCGCGGTCGACTCTCCCACCTATGTACGACCGAGCCCTTAGAAGCAGTCGGTGGTGTCGAAGATCGACGGTCCGATCTCGATGACCGCGTCCGCCGTGCGGTCGGTCACGAGGAGGCGGGCCTCGGTCTCGGCGATGGACTGGGCCAGCGCCCGCGCGACGTCGGCAGCCGACCCGCTCTCGGGGCGGACGGCGACCCGGCCGGGTGCCACCGAGAGCGTGGTGCTGAAGTCGAACTCGTAGACATGCGTACCGATCGACACCGTGGCGCCGTCGACCACGTTCCCGGAGACAGTCACGGTGGCAACGGCCTTCTCGGCGCCCGCGCCATCGGTGCCGCCGCCGAAGGGCGCGATCGTGAGAGCGCCGGAGGAGCTCGACAGCGTGGTCCCGTTGCCGGAGGCGCCGGGGATGCGGGCCGAGAGTCGCACCTGATCGGCCTCCCACGGAGTCCACGTCGCGACGACGTTCTTGAAGTCGATGGCGAGACCTCGGACTGCGTCGAAGCCGTCCGCGAGGACCTCGGTGTCGCAGGGGAGCGTGCCGCAGCTCGCGCTCACAGGATCGATCATCATGACGCGGCCGGACGTCTCCTCGGTCGCGATGATGCATCCGGATGGCGCTATGGCGAGGTCGTGAGGCAGGTTGATGTTCGCGATGCTGCTGGTCGCGCCAGTAGATGCGACCTGACGGCGGAGGGTGCCGCCCGTCCTTTCGGCTCCGTAGACGATGAGCTCGAGCGGGTTCCCTTCCCAAGCGACCGCGACACCGCGGACGTCTCCACCTCCGTAGTCGAAGCGTGTCCCGTAGCACGGAGGCGCTGCGCCGGTGGACGGTGCATCGAGAGCGTGGACGAAGCGGCTGCGGCCGCCGACGAAGAGGGTCGGTTGGAAGTCGACCGGGCCATCGACGGTGACGTTGGGGTTGCCGGAGATGTTGGTGATGTCGGTGGCTCCTGGCGTGAGGGCGAAGGTCCCGTAGAACGCGAGCTCGCCATAGTCGGTCCCGGCGGTCGTGCAGGGTCCGCGCAGGGCGGCGAGGCCCGCGAAGGGGGCCGCGTTGAAGGCCGTTCGGAGACCGTCGCGCGCGGCGCAGACGTCGCCGCCACCGAAGCTGTAACTTGAGGACGGCGTGCCGTCCGCGTCCGCGATGCGGACGTGGTTGCCCGTGGGCGGCGGGTTCGGCGAGATCCGCACCGAGCCGCGAAGGACGGACGCGATCGCGATACCCGTCGCGTCGCCACCATTGCCATTGCCGGGCTCACACGCGCCGCCATTTCCACTCCCCGTGTTCACGTCGTTCCCGAGGTCGAGAAGGGTTACCTCGTCCCCACTGGCGTCGATTCTTAGAACGACGCCTTCGCCACCGTTGTTCACGCCCGAGACCGTGACGTAGAGCGCGCCGTCCTCGTCGGCGACGAGCCCGTTCGGAGAACCGGGGAGGTTCGTGAGTGTGAAGTTCGACGTTGGACCGAGGATTTGAACCAGTCGGTCGTTATTGCTGTCCGCTGCGACGACCCCACCGTCGGGAAGTATGACGACGTCGTCGAGGTCGGCGCCGCCGGTGACCACGCCGACGATCTCGATCGCGTGATCCTTTCCGTCGGCGATGGCCGGGTCGATCTCCCGGACTCGAATCGGCCAAGCGGCCGAGTTCGCGATGTTGCCGACCTGGTCCACCGCTTGGGCGACGAGATCCGTGTCTTCGAAGGCGGTGTTGTTTGGGATCGTGAACGTGAAAGCGGGCGCGGCAGCCGTGGTACCGCTGGAGATCAGGATGATGCGGGTACGGAGCGTCCCGGACGTCCCGGCGGACGCGAAGAACGCCGAGTAGGACACCTCCGAGATGCCGTGGTCATCGGCCACGGCGACTTCGAACGAGGCCGTGTCCCCGGTCTGCCACGTGCAGGCGTCGGGAGACGGGCAGAGGGCTCCATTACGGCGAACGTTCTTGAGCGAGACCGTGGGCGGCGTGACATCGAGGACCGGCTGTACGGCGACATAACGCGTGTCGGCCCATGTGACAGCACCTTCCACGAAGGTCGCCGTGAGCGCAAAGACGCCGACCCGCGAGATCGTGAAGGTGGCGCCGGCACCGACCTGCGTGGCCGATGGCGTGACACATTCCGCGAGCGCGAGCGGCTCACAACCAGAGGTGTCGACGGTAAACGTGAACGTCGATGAGGGGAGGAGGTTTCCGTAGATATCGCGCGCAGTCGCGCTGAGGATGACCTCGTCCCCCATCGCGATGGTCGTCGTCGACGGAACGAGCGTCACGAAACGCTCTCCGATGGCGGGATGGACGGTCACCGGGAAGCTCGCCGTCACGCCCGTGCCCGTGATTCGCGCCGTCACCTGGTAGGGGACGGGCGAGGCGCGAACCAGCCCGGCGATGAGGCCCTGCCCAGAGACCCCGTCGTCGAGCGTGGTCGCGTCCGGATCCGTGACTGTGACCGCGATGGGTGAATCCACTGGGTTCCCGTACGCATCCTCCACGCGGTAGTGGTACGGAAGATCATCGCCCGCCGAGATGTGGCCGTCGGCAGCGGCGCCCGCCGGATCCGGTTCGAATCGAGCTATGGTCGTCGCGGGCGCCGGCAGGACGGTGAGCACGACCGTCGCCGGGGTCGCCGAAGCGTGCTGAGCGGCTATCGCCAGCGTGGTCCCGAGCTCCGACGCGACTCGGGCAGAGCTGACGCAGGGTATGAACGTCGCCCCTGCCGGGTCCTGCTGTCCCGCGCAGCCCGGCGAGAGTGCGTCGAGCTCGCTCGGCGTGGGCGTGAGGGTGATGCTGGCGGCCTCGCCGGTGTCGTTGCCGTAGGCATCTCGGACGACGCTCACGACGGTGACCTTACTGCCCGCGACCGACGCCGTCGGAGACACGGCGAGATCGACCTCGACGGCCGGGCCCGGGACGACCGTGAGGGGCTCGGTGGCTGAGAGAGCCGATCCAGAGACCCCCACGACGACCCGATAGGTTCCGGCCACGACAAGGCGGCTCACGTGCAGGCCGCCAATCAACGCCCCTTCGGCATCGGTGGCGATGGTGACGGGGCTGTCGACCACGTTGCCAAAGCCGTCCGTCACCGTCGGGAGCACCTCGAGCTCGTGTCCGGCCGGAATCGAGGCCAGCTCGTCCAGAGGCGTGCCGGCCGTGGCGTCCACGAGGTCGATGGCGACGGCCTCTGCATCACCCGGCTCGACGTGGACGATCTGGCTGGCGCTCAGCGAGGCCGCTCCCGCGTCGGCGTTCACGGCCACTTCGAAGTCGCCCGCACGACGGATGACAACGCGCTCGCCATCCTCCTCGGCCGTCGCCGTCAAGCAGTCGTCGACGGCGAACGGCGCGCACGGTTCGGTGCCCACCTCGATCGCGTCGGCGCCGAGGCGCGTCACCACGTTGCCCCAACTGTCCTCGGTCGCGGCCGTAGCGAGGACGCCGCCGCCCGCCACCATCGAACTTCGATCGAGCGAGAGTGAGATCGACACAGGCGCCCCAGGCGTGACGACGAGAGGTGCATCAGCGGTATCCTGGGTGCCGGACAGTCGGGCGATCACTCGGTACTCGCCCGCCACCGTGAGGCCCTCGAGGGTCCCATCGACGAAGACGCCGTGGGCGTCGGTCTCGACCGTGTAGCCCGCGTCGACGGGGTTGCCGGCCTCGTCCTTGATGGTCACGACCACATCGACTTTGGACCCGGCTGCGACGGAGGCCGCGGGTTGCGGCTGGCCCGAATCCTCGTGCGTGAATAGCGCGACCGTGAACTCGCTCGGGCGACCGGCAACGACGCGGAAAGGCGCGTCGGTGGTGAGGGTCTCGTCCCTGACCGCCGTCACCGTGACCGCGTATTCGCCCGGCTGGGTGAGGCCGTCAAAGGAGGCGATGGCGTTGCCGTGGGCGTCAGCGGCGACCGTCTGGCTGGCGGAGCCCTCAAGCCCAGTCAGCTCGAAGCGCACTTCGAGTCCATCGAGAGGAACCCCGGGCTCATCATTGCTCACGGTGGCTCGGGCGACCAGCCTCCCGTCATCCGCGGAGACCTGAGACGCGTCGAGCCGAAGCGAGAGCCCCTCGGGACGCGGCAGCGCGTGCTGGATCTGGACGACCGTCGCTTCGCTGCGATTTCCCGCGCCGTCGATCGCGGTCACCTCGAGGTCAGTCGCCTCTCCCGGATCGAGCATGACGGTGGCTCGAAACTGGGCCGTGAAGGGGTCGACGAGGGTCGTGGCGATCTGGGCGCCACCGGCGATCTCGATCGTCGCTCCGGGCTCGGCAGTTCCGGTAACGGATTGGGACGGGAGGCTCGTCGGCGAGTGTACCGGGTCCACCACCGGTGCTGGCGGCGGCGTGGTGTCGGGATCGTCCGCGCAGCCATGAACCAGAAGGCACCCCATCCAAAGACCAATCAACTGTCGAGTCATCTGCCCCTCCTGCCATCGTCCAGTCGGCTGTAGTCGTCTCCGGAAGGGCCGTGAACGGCCTTCCCGCCAGCGCTCCGCGAGGAACGGCGCCGCTCCATCCGCTCACTGCTTCGCACGCGAGACCCGGCCCCTGCAAAACCCAATCCAAAGCGACGTGGCCACCGGCGCGGCATCCTGGTCCGTCGCGCTGATTAGAAAAGCAGCATCTGCGTCTTTTACAGGCAGAAAGGCTCAGCTCATCCTTGACGTCGGTGGACCGAAGACGAACAGGTACGTAGGCTTGATCGAGATCGAGATCGAGGGCCGGAGCTCCGCAGCGAGGAGCGCCCGGTGGGCGGGATCACGGCGTGAGAGCCGCCGTCCAAGCCGCCTTCACTGCGGCCCACCCCTCGGGCGTCGAGAGGCTGGTCGGCACCGGCCCGCCGTAGTCGAGGAACGCGCTGACTTTGCCCTCGGGCGTGTAGACGATCATGTCGTCCTTGCCAGCCCCGTGAAGGAGCCAGACGCCGGCTTCGGCGCTGTCCTGAAACACCGGGAAGGTGCCCTTGGCCGTGAGGTTGCCGATCGAGTCCGCAAATCCGATCTCATTGACCACGGCGACTTCGACAGCGAGGCCCGCGGTCACGAGCTCGGTCTTCGTCTCTTGTAGTTTCCCAGCCTGGGAAACGCAGAAGCCTCACCCACTCCTCAGGATGGCGAGCAGCGTCGCCTTCCCGAGGAATCCTGGCTGGGTGTAGGGTTGATTGTAGGTCGGGCTCGTCGGGTTCAGGTCAGTCAGGGTCCAGGCCGGCCAGTCCGCGCCTACGCAAGTCGGGCCGGTGCAGGCACCGCCGGCATCGGCGACGGCGACGTCGTCTGCCACTATGTCGTCGGTCATGGTGTCGTCGGTAACGACGTCGAGGGCTTCGGCCGCGGCGTCACCCATCGCCGCGTCGTTCGCGGTCACGTCGTTCGCGGTCACGTCGTTCGCGGTCACGTCGTTCGCGTCGACGGCGTCGAACTCGGCGACGTCCGGTCCCGACACGTCCGCTTCCACGATGGCGGTGTCATGTGCCGAGGCGACGTCGTCGTCGGCGGTCCACGTGTCGAGGCGCTCCCCAACGTCGGCGGCGTCCGTTACGTCGGGCTCCACCGCGGAACCGTCGAACTCGGCGACGTCCTCGGTGACGTCCTCGGTGGATGTCTCGCCACCGGTGTCGTCGGAGCGCGAGTCGGCCTGAGCCGTCGCGTCACGCGTCAGGCTCACGGTGTCGTTGTTCTTCTCGCACCCGACCAGCGCGGCAGCTAGAGCGCCGGCAGTTAGGGCGCCGGCAGTTAGGGCGCCGGCAGCTAGGGCGCCGGCAGTCAGGCCGCCGGTGAGGGCCGAACGTATCAAGGTCGTGCGTCGCACGCGGTCGCGTCTCAATGGACCTCCAGGCCGGCCATCGGGGCCGGAGGCGGGATTGTGCACCTCGGCCCCCCTGCGCTTCAAGGAAGAGCACGCGAGCGACCAAAATCCACCGTGGTTGGATCGATTGAGCGCGTGGCGCGTCTCAAGCCCCCACGCTGCCGCTCCGACCCCGGACGCGGACGAATTCACCAATGGTCACTTGCCCTTGTCTCTCTCGGAGGCCGCACGCCCATGCGTTCACTGACCCGCCGTTTCGTGAAGTTCGTCACTGCTACTTGCCTGCTCGCCGTCTCTGGAGGCGCGCTCGCCGCTCCGCCCGCGCCCATCGAGGGTGAGATGTTCGAGTCGTGGGTCGGCCGCTATCCGGACATGACGACGCGTGACCTCCTGAAGCATTGGGACATCGGCCGCCTCGCGGACGCCCCGCTTCGCTTCAAGCCGTCGGCCGCAGCCTTCCATGCCCACGTCGTGAAGGCCCTCTCCCTCTCCAAAGAGGCGGTCGCGCAGCTCGAGAAGGACGGTCTCGTCATCATGCCGCAGACGGATCGTTACAGCATGGCGGCAGCGCTCTATCGCATCTACACCGCGGACATGCCGCTGCTCGTGACGACGGACTCGATCCTCGACGCGATGCACCGAAGCTTCGATTCGATCCTCACCGACCTCGAAGTGACCGTCCTCCGGGCCGCCGTGAAAGACGCGCTCTTCACCGCTCAGATGGCCCTGCCCGACCTCGCACGACGTGAGCCGTCGCTGGCCGTCGCGGCACAGGACGCCGACCTCTACCTGTCCGTCGCGCTGAACTTGCTGGAGTCCGAGCCGAACCACGGCAGCCTGCTGATGGCGCCACGCCTCTCGGCGCCGGCAGACGTGAAGGCCATTCTCACGAAGGTCCACTCGCTGAAGCTCGAGAACCCCGGCCTCGGTGGCGACTCAACCCCACTCTACGGCCGCTCCCGCGCGGTCGACTGGTCGCAGTTCAAGCCCCGCGGCCACTACACCGAGAGCGTCCAGCTCGAACGTTATTTCCGCGCCATGATGTGGCTCGGTCGCGCCGACACCGGCTTCGAGGCTGACGACGTGCGGCAGTTGCGCGCCGCGTCCGTGCTGACGCGCGTCATGGACGAATCCGGCGCGTCGAAGCGCATGGGAGTCGTGCGGAACGTGGTCGAACTGATGGTCGGCCGCGCCGACAACCTCGGGCCCGACGCGCTGTTGCCCGTGCTCCGGGACCAGAAGCTCCTCGCCGCGGGCGCGCTCGGCCCCGACAAGGCCATCACGGAGCTAGCCGACGTGATCGCGGCGTCGAACCTCGCCGGACAGCGCATCCGCAGCCAATACGTCGTGTCCTTGCCCGAAGACCCGAAGAAGACCGAGCTCCCGCCGGTCTTCCAGCTCTTCGGCCAGGCCTTCATCCTCGACAGCTTCGTGCTCTCGAAGGTGGTCTATGACGACATCCTGTTCAAGGGAAAGAAGCAGGAACGCCGCATGCCGACGGGCCTCGACGTGATGGCGGCTCTGGGCAGCGACGAGGCGACCCGCCTCCTGATGAGTGAGCTCGACGCGTGGAACTACGCCCAGAACCTCGCGACGCTCCGCGACGTCATCGAGTCGTGGAGTGGCGCTCACTGGCAAGACAACCTCTATTCGATGTGGCTCGACGCCCTGCGCAGCCTGAACGAGACGCCGACCGGGAACGGCGTCCCGGAGGTCATGAAGGGCACCGCGTGGGCGCGCAAGATGACGCAAACCCAGCTCGCAAGCTGGGCGCAGCTCCGTCACGACACCATCCTCTACGCCAAGCAGAGCGAGACGGCGAGCGTCGGCTGCGTCTACCCGGTCGGCTATGTCGAACCCTACCTCGCGTTCTACGAGAAGCTCGGCCGCTTCGCGGGCGAAGCCCGTCGGCGCTTCAAGGGGCTCGAGAGCGCGGGCGTCCAGGCTGAGCAGCTCGAGCGATACATGAGCTACTTCGAGAACTTCGAGACCACGATGACCCAGCTCCGCACTCTCGCGGGCAAGGAGCTGGCCGGGCGCCCCTTCACCAAGACCGAAGAGCAGTTTCTGAAGAACACCATCGAGAAGACCGATGCCGGGACCGCCTATTTCGCCACACCCGAGTGGAACGGCTGGTACGTGAAGCTCATCTTCATCCGTCGCGGCGTCGAGAAGGACGCCATCGATGCCCACCCGACCATCGCTGACGTCCACACGGATCCGGACGCCGGCAAGGTCCTCGAAGTCGGCACGGGCAACGTCGACCTGACCGTGGCCGCCATCGACAACCACGGCGACCGCGCCATCTACGTGGGCCCGACCTTCAGCTACTACGAGTTCACCCAGCCGGCATCGGACCGCCTCACCGACCCCCAGTGGGAGGCGATGCTGTCGTCGCCCAACAAGGCGCCGGCGCGACCCGCTTGGTTGCAGCCCTATCTCGGGAAGTAGGTCAGGGCGCGGCTCAGTCGCGACGCCATCGAAGGGCCTTCCTCATCCGGCTCCTGCGGCCCCGTCCTCTACGCCGCGCGACGTGTCGCCACGGGCTCGCACCAGCGTTCGAGCGCCGACACGAACTCGGCAGGGCGAATGGGCTTGGTGAGATGGTCGTCCATACCGGCGGCGAGTGACAGCTCCCGGTCGCCGTCGAGCGCACTCGCCGTTAGGGCGACAATGGGCGTGCGCGAGGCCCGGTCCTCTCGCAGGCGCCAGGCTCGCGTTGCCTCGAAGCCGTCCATCCGAGGCATATGGCAGTCCATAAGCACCAGGTCGAAGGGGCCGAGCGACATCGCGTCGAGGACCGCATGGCCGTCCACCGCGAGGGTCACGTGGCACCCGGCCTTCTCGAGCAGCTTCGTGATCACCTTCTGATTCACGAGGTTGTCCTCAGCGAGGAGGACGCGTGCACCAGCGATTGGGCTCGTCTTCGCCGGGCTCGTCTCGGTCGCGTTCGCGCAGCGCGCTGTGAGCGCCGTGGCCAGTGCTCCGCGACGAGCTGGCTTGATCAGGCGCACGTCTACGCCGACGGCGCGGGCCTGTTCGGCTGTGACGAGGAGCTCGTGCGAGGTCAGAAGCACGATGCGAATGCTCCGGCCCGCGGGGCGCTGGCGGAGGGCACGGGTGAGATCGATGCCGTCGATCTCGGGCATGAAGCCGTCGGTGACCACGGCATCGAAGCGTTCCGGCGTGTTGGCGACGGCGTCGAAGGCAGCGAGGGCTGCGGTGGCGCCGTCGGTACAGGTCGGCGTGGCGCCGAGCGCGCGGAGTTGCCGAGCGACGATGTCGAGGTTCAGCAGATTGTCGTCGACGCACAAGATACGTTGGCCTTGGAGGGTCGCGGACTCTTCACGGACCCATCCGACGGCCACGCCCAGCCTCGCCGTGAACCAGAACGTGCTCCCCTTGCCGGGGGCGCTCTCCACACCGATCGCGCCGCCCATGAGCTCGGCGAGGCGCTTCGAGATGGCGAGTCCGAGCCCAGAGCCGCCGAACTTCCGCGTGGTGGAGCTGTCGGCTTGCGTGAACGCCGTGAACAGCCGCCCCTGAACGGCCTCCGAAATCCCGATCCCCGAGTCCTCCACCGCGAATCGCAACAGCACGCCGCGCTCGTCTCGACTGACGAGGCTCACGCGAGTCAGCACACGACCGTTCTCGGTGAACTTGATCGCGTTACCCACGAGGTTCAAGAGGACCTGGCGGAGTCGCCACGGGTCGCCGATGAGCTCACACGGCACGTCGTCGTCAGTGAGGGTGTTGAGTTCGTTCCCGCGTCGCTGCGCGGTGTCACCGACGATCTCGGCGACGTCATCGAGCATCTCGGTGAGGTCGAAATTGCCGGCTTCGATGTCGAGGCGCCCCGCCTCGATCTTCGAGAAGTCCAAGATGTCGTTGACGAGCCCGAGGAGTGACTCTGCGGATCGTCGTACGCCGTCTGCGAACTCGCGCTGTTCGGCGTCGAGAGGTGTGTCGAGCAGCAGTCCGGCCATGCCGATCACGCCGTTCATTGGGGTTCGAATCTCGTGGCTCATGTTGGCCAGGAACTCGGACTTGGTTCTGACGGCGGATTCCGCCTGAGCGCGCGCTAGTTCGAGGCCCGCCGTGTGCTCCGCCTTGGCCGCATCGAGCGCTAGCACCTGTCGGCGAATTCGATGGCCATAAAAGAGCGCGCCTCCGACCATCGCCACCACGAGGACGGCGATGATCATCTCGATTCGTTGCTTGGATTCGACGCTCCTCAGTTCTTGCTGGCGAACGGCCGACTCAAGGACCCCAATGGCCGCACCGGTGCGCGCGAACGCTTGGTCCATCGAGGCCATGTGGGCACCCGCCTCGTCCCGTCGTCCCGCGCTGAGCGACGCGAAGATCGTGCCCGCCTCGCTCGCCATGTCCTTCATGGCCACGCGCACCGCCTGGGTGTGGTGCCGCAGATCGGCGGGGATCTCAAGCGCGTCGAGCTGCTGGAAGAACTGAGGCAAGTTTCGCAAGCTCTCCGAGCGCTCACCGGCGATGTCACCCGTCTCGAAGACGTTGTTCCCGGGCGCATTGACGGCGCTTGCGAGCCCGCGAAGCTCGGAGAGCTGCTGCGAGAGGCGCACCGATCCTTGGTAAGCGTCGCTGAGCTGGTGACTGAGGTGCAGGCTCAGGCCCACCGTCAGCACGTCGAGCGCGGCCAGGAAGAAGTAGAGTCGGTGCCAGGTCGGCCGGGCGTTGAGGGGCCGCTTCATAGCGGAGTGCTTCGGGACCAATCGACCTTTTCGTTAGGACTATCGCCGACTGGCCATTTCGGCCGATGACCCGCCAGCGCCGCAGGGGCTCGGTCGGCGTTGGCGGCGCCCACAAGCGCTCTCTGAACCTAGTCGCGCGTCAGGGCGCCGGCGCCTCGAGCTTACCCTTGGCGTCCCGCCAGTAGTCGCGCCAGACCACGTAGTCCGACCCGAAGAACTTGCCCGTCAGCGCAGTGAGCGCCCGGACAGCGTCGTCGGCGACCACGGGGTCTTCGTCGCGGATCAGCTCGATGAGTGGGCCGATGACGCGGGCGTCTCGGATGGAGCGGGCCGCGAAGACGGCAGCACGGCGCACGGAGACACGGGGGGAGCCCATCGCGCCGAGGAGCGGCGGGACGGCGTGGGCGTCGCCGAGGAGCCCGAGGCTCTCGACCGCGGAGACGGCGACCTGCTCGCTGCGGTCGCCGCAGACGCGGGCCAGCGCCGGGACGACCCGCTTGAGATCACGTTCGCTGGCGCTGCGTCCGAGCGCTTCAGCGGCGGAAGCGCGCACGTTGGGCTCCTTGGCCGTGAGGGCGGCCATCAGCGTGCTGTCGCTCTCCTTGCCGCCGCGGCCGCCGAGCCCATTCAGGATGACGGCTCGCAGCGTGGGGGACGTGGTCTTGGCCAACGCCACGAGCGCTTGGCTCGATTCGCGTCCCTCGATGCGAGCGAGGGCCGCTACGGCGAGGATCTGGCCGGCCAGCGGCAGCTCCGGGAACGCCGTCACGAGGCGTGGGACGGCGTCAGCACCCCACACGGCGAGGCGACCCGGCGCGGACTGGCACACCGCGTCTTCGACGGTCGTGCATAGGCGCAGATCGACGATGGCGCGTTCGATGGCGTCCGAGGCGGGGAGAGGCGTCACCGCCAAGGTGAGGGCAAGCCAGAGCGGGTTCACGGAGCCTTCCTTATCGCGTCTGTGAAGGCGCGGACGCGGGCGGGATCCTTGACGCCCGGCGCGCTCTCGACGCCACTCGCCACATCAACGCCCGCGGGCTCGACAGCGGCGATAGCCGCGGCGACCGAGTCGGGCCGGAGACCACCGGCGAGGATCATGCGGCCGGGGAGCTGTTCCCGGAGCGCGCGGGCGAGCGACAGGTCCACCGGCATGCCGGAGCCCCCGCCCGCCGCCGCGTCGAGTAGATACCAGCTCTCGGGGCCGTCAACGTAGTCCGGCACCCGCGACGCCACTTGGGGGCCGCGGGCCGCGAAGGCCTTGACGAAGGGCAAGCCAAAGCGACGGCAGAACTCGGGCGACTCATCCCCGTGAAATTGCAGGAGTCCGAGCCCCGCGGCGGCGATGGCGTCATGAACGAGCGTCTCGACCGGATCGAGGAAGACGCCGACTCGAAGAAGGTGCGCCGGTAATTGCGGCGCGAGCGATTCGGCAGCGTCGAGCGTCAGGTGTCGTGGGCTACGCGGCCAGAAGTTGAGCCCGATCCAGTCGACGTTGGCCCACGTCTCCGAATCGCCCGAAAACGTCGTGATCCCGCATACTTTGACCAGACATCGCCCGATCACGCCGCACTCCGAGGGACGCCCGCGCTCTTCAGGAGCCCCGAGAGTGCGGCGCCCGGATCGGGCTCCTGCATGAAGCGTTCGCCGATGAGGACGCCGTGGTAGCCGGCGTCGCGGAGGCGAACCAGGTCGGCGGCCGTCCGGATCCCGCTCTCGCTCACCCGAAACACACCGTCCGGGAATCGTGGCGCGAGCTTCTCCGACACCTCAAGGTCGACCTCGAAGGTGTGGAGGTTGCGGTTGTTGACGCCGATGAGCGTGGCGCCGATGTCCACGGCGGCGGCGAGCTCCTGCGCGTCGTGGACCTCGACGAGGACGGCCATCCCGAGCCCAGTGGCGAGCCGGTGCAATCCCGAGAGCTCCTTCTTGTTCAGCGCGGCGACGATGAGGAGCACGAGGTCCGCGCCCCAGAGCCGCGCCTCCCATATCTGGGAGGGACAGACGATGAAATCCTTACAGAGCACGGGTAGTTGCACCGCGGCCCGGACGTCGATGAGGTCTTGGGGACGGCCGTCGAAGCCGGCCTCGTCGGTGAGCACGGAGATGGCGTTGGCGCCGGCGAGCTCATAGCCCCGCGCGATCTCGGCGGCGTTCGAGCCCGGTCGGATGGGGCCGCGACTCGGGGAGGCGCGCTTGTGCTCGGCGATGACGGCGAGGCCCTCGGCGGCCCGGAGGGCGGCGAGCGCGTCCCGCTGGCAGCGCAGCTCCGCGACCCGGAGCTCCGCGACGTCAAGCTGGGCCGAACGCGCGCGCACTTCCTTGCGCTTCCGTTCGAGGATCTCGTCGAGATACGTGTCGGTCATGGCGTCCTCTGGACACGCTGAAGCACGGCGCGTGCGGCGCCGCGGTCGATGGACTCGGTCGCGAGCACGAGCCCGGCGGACGGGCTCTCGGCGGCGTCGGCGGCGTAGAGCGCCCACGCCGCGTTGAGCAGCGTCGCGGTGCGATAGGGGCCGGGCTCGCCGTTCAGGACCGCCAGGGTGATGGCGGCGTTCTGGTGGGCGTCACCCCCGGCGATGGCCGACACCGGGACGACGTCGAGCCCGAGCTCGCTCGGGTGCGTCTCGCCGAAGAGCACTTCGCCGGTCTCCCGGCGCCATTCGGCCCAGCGCGTGACGCCTGCCGGGCTGATCTCGTCCAGCCCATCGACGCCACGCACCACGATGGCGCGCTCCGAGCCGAGGCGGCCGAAGGCTTCGGCCATCGCGCCAAGCTTCCCGTCGTCGAACACGCCGACGAGCTGGTGGGTCGCGCTGGCCGGGTTCACGAGCGGACCCACGAGGTTCATGATCGTCCGCACGCCGAGCTCCTTGCGAATCCCGGCGACGTGCCGCATCGCCGGGTGGAGGTGCGGCGCGAAGAGGAACGCGAAGCCGTGCCGGATGACCTGATCGGCGCAGTCGGCGGCGACATCGAGGAGCGGTACGCCCAGCGCTTCGAGGACGTCGGCGCTGCCCGAACGGCTCGACACGGCGCGGTTGCCGTGTTTGGCCACTGGGACTCCGGCGCCCGCGCAGACGAACGCGACCGTGGTCGACAGATTGAAGGTGTGGGCACCGTCGCCGCCGGTGCCGCAGGTGTCGAGCAGCTTCGGCAGGCCGGTCTCGACGCGCGTGCCGACGGCCCGGAGTGCGCGAGCGGTGCCGAGCAGCTCGTCGGCGGTCTCGCCGCGGACGCGGAGTCCGATAAGCAGCGCGCCGATTTGCGCGGGCGTCGCTTCGCCGCGGACGATGGCGCCCATCGCCGCCTCCATGGCGTCGGCGCCGAGGCGCTCGCCCGAGACCAAGCGCCCAATGAGGGTCGTGAGGACGGACGTGGTCACGGTGGGCCCTGCCCCGCCCACCAGGCGTCGGCGAGGCCGAGGAAGGTGCCGAGCATGCGGTGACCGTGTTCGGTGAGGATGGACTCCGGGTGGAACTGCACGCCGTGAGTCGGGTGGACGCGGTGCCGAAGCCCCATGATCTCGCCGTCATCGCCCGCTGTGGCCGTCACGACGAGCGACTCGGGGAAGGAGCTGCGTTCGGCCACGAGGGAGTGGTAGCGCGTGGCCCGGAAGGGGGACGGTAGGCCCGCGAAGACGCTGTCGCCGTCGTGCACGATGGGCGAGGTCTTGCCGTGCATGACGCGCCCAGCGCGGATGACGCGGCCGCCCATGGCGTGCGTGATGCTCTGGTGGCCGAGGCAGACGCCGAGGATAGGGACCTTGCCGCTGAGCCGCTCGATGACGGGCACGGAGATCCCGGCTTCGGCGGGCGAGCAGGGGCCAGGGCTGATGACGATGGAGCGAGGGCGCAGCGCGACGACGTCGTCGACGGTCAGAGCGTCGTTTCGGCGGACCTCGACGGCGTGGCCGAGCTCACCGAAATACTGTACGATGTTATAAGTAAAGGAGTCGTAGTTGTCGATCATCAGGATCATGGCCCGAGCGCCTCCCGCGCGAGCCGGATCGCCGTGAGCACGCCGCGCGCCTTCTCGCGGGTCTCCTCGAGCTCGCGAGCCGGGTCCGAGTCGTAGACGACGCCCGCACCGGTCTGCACGTAGAGCCGGTCCGGCATGGCGAGCACGGAGCGTATCGCGATGGCGAGGTCGAGGTTGCCCCCGTAGCCGAGGTAGCCCGCGGCACCGCCGTAGACGCCGCGGCCGTTTGGCTCGAGCTCTTCGATGATCTGCATGGCCCGGACTTTCGGCGCGCCGCTCAGCGTACCTGCGGGGAAGGTCGCTCGGATGACGTCTTCGGTGCTGGTGCCGGGACGAAGGCGCGCTTCGACTTGGCTGACGAGGTGCATCACGTGGCTGTAGCGCTCGACGACCATCTGTTCGCGGACCTTCACGGTGCCGGGGATGGCGATGCGGCCGAGATCGTTTCGACCGAGGTCGACGAGCATGACGTGTTCGGCGATCTCCTTCGGATCAGCACGCAGCTCGGCTTCGATGGCAACGTCGTGGGCGGGGTCGCTGCCGCGGCGGCGCGTGCCGGCGATGGGACGCACTTCGGCGACGTCGCCTTGACGCCGTACCAGCAGCTCCGGGCTGGCGCCGACGAGCGCGTACTCCGGAAAGCGCATGAAGAACATGTACGGCGACGGGTTCGTGAGCCGCAACGCACGGTAGAGGTCGAAGGGTTTGGTGCGTCCGGTCGGGATCTCGAAGCGTCGCGACAGCACGACCTGAATGCAGTCGCCGGCAGCGATATACTCGCGGGCGCGCTCGACCATCTTCTGAAACTCGGGCCCCTCGACGTTCACCGGGGGATCGACCTCGAGCGGATCGAGCTCGATGCCGGGCGACGGGACCGCTTCGGGAGTGCGGAGTCGAGCGACGACCGTGTCAATGGCGGCGCGGGCCTGCTCCCAGAGCGCCGACGGGTCGGCGCCGGGCGTAACCTGAACGGGGCAGATGACGCGCGCGCGCTGACGGAGGCTGTCGAGCGCGATGACGATGCCGGCATCGATGAGGGCGCTGTCCCAGATGGGCAGATCCCGAGTCGCACGTTCGGGAAGGTCCTCGATGAAGCGGACCATGTCGTAGCCGAGATAGCCGACGAGGCCGCCGAAGAAGCGGGGGTGCGACTCGGCGAGGACCGGCGTGAAACGCGCCGACCGCTTGGTGACGACGTGTAGCGGATCGTCGGCCCGAAAGCGCTGCTCGCGGCCCTTCGTGGTGATGGAGACCTCGTGCCCCCGTGTGCGCACGAGCTCGCGAGGCGCGATCCCGATGAAGGAGTAACGCCCCCACTTCTCGCCGCCTTCGACGGACTCGAGCAGGTAGGCCGGCTCCGACGGGTCTCGGTCGACGCGCAGGAAGGCCGAGAGCGGCGTCAGGAGGTCGGTCACGACCTCGCGGTAGACGGGGATGACGGCGCCGCCGGTGCTCCCGGCGTCCGGGCCGTCAGCGGGCGCGTCGGCCCAGGGGGAGGCTGCGAGGACGAACGCGGCTTTCTCGGGGTGGTGGATGATGGCTCGGGCTCCGTGTATCGCAGTGCGGGGGTTAGAACCCATCGGCTCAGCGCTTGGACTGTGCCGAAAGTCGGCGAGGGAGACAACTTGCGCGGGAGGCTGGCGAGTCGATGCGGCTGGGCATCGGTTGGTCGCGACCACCACAATCGAATCATGACCGACCCTACCGACCGTCTGCGGCGCCAATTCGTCTCGGCTCCCGGCCCCGTTCGTGCGCGCGCGAGCACGCCCGAGGAGCTCGCCCTGGCCTGGGAAGGCCGAGACGATAGGGGTCAACGCGACATGGGAGGTGAGTGACGGTCTCGCTCTGCCAGGGTCCGGGCAGTTCGGGACCATCATGACACGGTGCCAGACCATGCTCACCGCCGACGCCGCACGACGCGGTAAGCGCGAGCGTCGACCTCGAGACCTCCAAGGAGGGCGTCTCCACGTGCCGTCCGCGGACTGGGCGAGGGCTCGACACGGCGGACGTTTCACGTACTGATACGCTTGGTCCGGCCCATCGTGGCCATTGGGAGGAGAAGCATACGATGGCAACGTGGAGGACCTTACAGGTCGGCGCCGTCTGCGCCGTGATGATGGCGGCGTGCGGAGACAACGCCAAGCGTGCTTCAAACTCCGACGCCCAGTCGAACGGGGCATCGGACGGCACTGAAGACACTGACAGCACGGATGGCGCGGACGCCGACGACAGCGCCGCCCCGCTTTGCGACTTGCCCGAAGCGGAGCCCCCCGCCTGCGGGGCCTGCCTCCAGGACTCCTGCCTGGAGGCCTACCAGGCCTGTTACTGCAATTCAACGTGCGCGAAGCAGCTCGACGCCGTGCGCACGTGTTTCGCGACCAAGAACACCGTCGACAAGCCGAGCAAAGCCCCCGAGTCCGACTTCGCCGCCTGCGAGGTCAGTGTGGGTGTCACCGATATCAGCCAGGACTATCGAAAGGTCACGAACTGCATTATCGCTGAATTTACGTCACCCGAGGACGGCGAAGATGCCGCCGAGGATCCCTACTCCCGCACGGACGGCGACGGGACCTGCACGTGGGTCTGCTTCGAAGTCTTCACGCTGAAGCTCAAGTAGGCACCGGCGACGCGAACGACGACGGCACCTTGGACTCGCTCACGTCCGGGATGCGGCTCACCGCGGTGCCCATCGGCGGCGTCCTCGCGCCGTGACCCGCCCGGCCTAGGGTCCAGCGCCAAGGGGTACGAGAGACCCAGCGCGACCCGGCCGAGTGGGCGCCCCAGAATCCGGTGACGCGTCAGCGGCCGAGAATCGGACGAGCACCACCCCATCGATGTCGATGGGCACGCCCGGCCGGTAGCCTGCCGCGAACAAGCGCTGACCCGCCGCGTCGGCGTAACGGGAGAGGCCGTCGCCGCGTTGCCGAACGACCCAGACCTCACGGCCGTCCATCGGCGGGACCGGCAGCTCGGTCGGGTCGACCGGCGCACCTGACGGCGGGGTCGCCCACCAGCCCGGGTGCTCGGTTAGCCCACGGGGGACCGCCAGCACCGGGGTCCCGGTCGGCGTTCGCTTCTCGAGAGCCGCGAGGGGTGCGTAGCTGAATCCGACGGCATGGACGGCCGCGACGGGCGGCGCGTCAACGGTCTGGACGCGTTGGAGCAACGCATGGACGGCTTCAGTCGGCCGGGCGAAATCGGAGCGGAGCCAGACGACCGTAAAGGCGACTTGAGCGAGCGTCCACGCCGCAAACGAGACGCCGCCGAGCCAGTCTCGAAGACGAGAGCGCGGCTCGCTGAAGCCGAGTGACAGCAGCACCATGAGCGCGGGGAGCCCGACGAGCTCGTAACGCCCGGCGAGAAACACCGGCTTTACGAGCGCCGAAAACCCGATCGCGATGAGAAGCGGCCCGAGCCACCCGGCGAGGAGCGCGCTGCGCCCGAGCGCAGAGGAGGGTGTGGCCATCCCGCCATCTCGACTGCGGATGACCGCCGAGAGGAAGAGCCCCGCGGCCCCGAGCGACCCGAGCGGCGCGACCCACGTGGGGACCGGGAGCAGTCCGAGCGCCCCGAGGTACTCAGGATACGGCCCGGCCCCGGCCAAGGAGAGCAGGCTGTCGCGAATGGCCGCCGCTGCGCCCGGGAACGCGGCCACGAGCCACTGCTTCGAGCCAGCCCCAACATCGGCGGTCCCCACGAAGGCGATCCAGGCGACCGTCGCCACCGCGGGTAACAGAGCGACGAGCAACGCCGCCGCCACGGGACGGGTTCGGGGCGGGTCCGCCTCCCGCGGCGAAGGACCACCCCACCGCCGATCGAGGATGGGCACGAGCGCCGTCAGAGGTGCGACGCAGACCACGAGCATGGCGTAGTAGTGGCTCATGGCCGCCGCGAGGCCGAGCAGCGCCGTGAGGGCCGTCCACCCCGTGCGCCGAGTCCGGAGCGCGGCCTCCCACGTGGCGAAAAAGCAGGCGCAGAGGCCCGCCGCCATCGCGTAGGGCCGAGCCTCGACCGCGTAGTAGCTGGCGATCGGGGCGAGAGTGGCCATCACCGACGCCGTCAGCGCTCCACGCAAGCCGCCGAGACGCGCGCCGAGGAGGCCGATGGCGACACTTCCGAGCGTCGCCGCAATCCAAGAGGGCAGGCGCAGCGCCCACGGTTCGAGCCCGAAGAGCGCTATCGAGCCGCGCACAGCAGCGTAGTAGAGCGGCGGGTGGCTCTCGTGCGCGAAGCTCGCCCAGAACTCGGGCCACGGGAGCGTCGCAAAGTGCGCCGTGCACGCCTCATCGAGCCAGAGCTCCTGGAGATCGATGAGCCCCAGCCGCAACAGCGCCCCAAGCAACGCGACCGCGAGCGCGATCACCACGGGCGCCGATCGGCGCAGGGAGTCGCTCGAAGGTGCGTCACCCGAAGCGGGTGGAGTGAAAATCAGAGTACCCCCTTCGGTGCGGCGCGGGCTCCCGAGTGTGTCGCGGGTCACGAGTCACTGCAAGGCGGCGTCATCGCCCCCCAGCGGGCGCCCCGGCGTGGGCCGGAAATGGCGTCCCTTGGATGTCGAGCAGCACGGTGGCGCGGCTCTCGAGACGTGTCCCCCCGATGTCGACCGCGACGGCGACAGCGACTTCACGTTCGATGGTGGCGTCGAAGTCGAGCGCGACCCACTCGACGAGCCAGTACAGCGACTCGACGCGCCAACCGGTCCCTGGCACCCCGGGGAGCTCGATAGGTTTTCGGCGAATGGTCCCCGAGTGCGGGCGAGCCTCCTGGTCGAGACGTTCCGTCGCCCACTCGATGGGGAGACTGCCATCGACACTCGCGCCTCGTAGCTCGAAGGAGCCGACTACCATCAGCGCACCTTGGCTCCCGAACACCGCCGGCACGCGGTCACCGTCCACGATTGGGACGAAGGCGTCGTCGATCATGACGCCGAGAGTGATTGTGGGAGCGTCGGCGGACGGGGGCGCCTCGCTCGCGCCGTCACACGCGCCGAGCAGGGTCAAGACCAGCCACAGGTTGCGAAACATCGCCGTCATTCCGAGCTCTTGCGCTGACGCATGGGCGCCAGGAAGGAGGTGACGATGTCGATGACGCTTCGGATCTTCGGCACACTCGACAGCGCGGCGGGGACGATGAGCTGAAGCTGTCGCTTGCGGCCCACGACGCCGGGCAGCACCGGTACCAACCGCCCCATGGCTTCGGGCGCCTCGGGGACGAGCCCATCCGGTACGAACGCGATCCCGAGGCCCGACGCGGCGCTGATGCGAAGAAAGTGGATGTCGGGAGACGTGAGCGCGGGGGTGACGGCGAAAAAGCCCCCGCCGAGCAGGGTCCAGCGCGTCGAATCACCCCCGGGCGCCTCCCACGAGAGGAGCGTGTGACTGGAGAGCTCCTCCACACTCTGAGGAGCTCCGTGGCGAAGCAAATAGCCCTCTGAAGCGACCAGCCACTCGCGAACCTCGAGGAGGTTGTGGGTCTCCCAGGGACCGGACGGTGTGGACACGCCGAAGCAGACTGCGACGTCGACTTCGCCGAGGAGATCGGCTGCCGGATCGTCGCTGACCTTCACCACGAGCGAGAGGCGAGGGTGGCGTGCTCGGAGAATCCCGAACAGTGGCACGAGCATATGCGCAGGTAGCCCCGTCGGAAGCACGACGGTGAGAGTCCCAGATGGCGACCGCCCGGCCTCCCGGACGGCGGAGAGGAGCGCAGACGACTCCTGCACGAGCATCCGCCCTCCCCTCGCGAGGAGCTGCCCCGCTTCAGTGAGCTCGACCCCTTGCCGGGTTCGAAGGAAGAGCGCGACGCTGGAGCGCACCTCAAGCGCGTCGATCTGCCGACGAAGGGTCGTGCGGGACACCCCGAGCGTGTCGGCGGCGGCCAGGAACGAGCCGTGTTCAGCGACCGCCAGGAAGGCGCGTAGCTCTTCAAAGTCCATCGCGACAGCCTGCCCGATGCGCGGCCCTTCTGAAACGTCATTCTGATTCGGACCGCTCCCGGCAGAAGCACCACGTCACGGGGCCGCGGGCGCATCCGTCGCATCAGGCCCGAACCGGAAGCCGAGCACGACCATCCCGGTGAGCCCGACGAGCGACTCGGTGGACTGCTCTCCGATGGCCTCCACCGTCTGCAGCCAAGTGACGTTCGCGTCGAGACGCGTGAAGAACCACGAGGTCCAGTCCGCATGCCACCCGAGGCCTCCCTGCACGTAGAGCGTCGTCGGGACCATTGTATTGGACGGCACGTCCGTCACTTGGAGTCGTAACGGGATGGTCAATTGACCGTAGCGGTGAAAGGGAAGGCCGACCACTGCATTCATGGCCCCACCGATCGCGAGCCCCTCGTTGGCCGGATTGTTGTCGTCTTCATTCGCGGTCTGATCGACCTCCTCTCCACCAAAGGCGAAGCCGAGGTCGACGCCAAGGCCGAAGCGCACGGCGGGGCGGTCCACGAGCAGGAACTGGGCACCGAAGGAGCCCATCGCGGCCCCCGTGTACCACCCGCCACCCACCCGCAGACGGGTGGTCTCATCCACATGGACGCCGAGCTCCGCTTCGGCGCCGAACGCGTTGCCGGCAGCCCCGATGATGGCCGCCGACGCACGACCCGCGTTGCCGCGTTCGGGCATCCCGTCGAGAGCGCCGCGAATGGGCGGCGACCAGCCGATACAACCTGGGAGGACGAACAGGGCGAGGAGGAGGACCGGCAGAGCCCGTGGCCCTTTGGAGACCGGGTGTACGAGAAGTCGGTGATGCACGAGTACCCTCCTGGTAGGCCCGAGCGCGGGGCACCGGAGCGCCCTTCAAGGCTCATGCCACCTCTGAGATCGCGGCACTACGGGGACCGACGTGGTGAAAGGCGCCCAGGTGGTGTACGCGCATGCCAATTGTGAGCCGTGGCGTGGAAGAGTGTTGCTCCGCATTGCGGTGGACTCGGGGTGTTGACGCACGAGCCGACGCACGTCGCGACCGGTAGATGCCGATATTCAATGAACCTTCACGCCTCCGCGTCCTGCGACCGCCGGAACCCGAGCCACGTCTCGAAGACCAAGACGAAGAGCAGCGCCGCCAGGACGAGCGGCCAAAGATCGGACTTGCGTTCGTCAGCGGACCGAAGCGGGCGCGCGTCACCCGCCTCGGCGCCGGCGTGCGCCTCGGCGCCGGCGAGGGAGCGTGCCAGCGCTTCGGGATCGGCCGCCAGCAGCGCCGATTCGCGTGGGTCGAGGCCGACCGCAAACGCGGAATCGAGGCGCTCGGGGCTCGCCGTGCCGGCCCCGGCGGCGCCGTCGCCATCCGCCGGCGCGTTACGACGTTGAGTAACTCGGTAGATCCCGACCAGGCGCGTGTCGCGGAAGCGGAGGTCACCACCAGCGAGGTCGGCGCCTTCGAAGCGGAAGGTGTGGCCGTCCGGGCGCGTGACTTCGACCTGCCGTACGCCGTCGGTGGCGGGGATGGCCTGGGCCTCGCCCACCACGAGGTCGCGACTACGAGGGCCTTCGAGGCGACTGCCGAGATACTCCACGATCTGCTGAACGAAGGGTAAGTAGCTGGTCTTGAAGGGGAGATCCGTGAAGTCGCGGTCGAGCGTCGTGGTGAAGAGGACGACTCGACCCTGCCCGAGCAGCCGCTCGACGAGGGCGGGGCTGCCGTCCGTATAAGCGGCGAGCACGGTCGTCTTCGCCTCGGGCGACGGCGCGAGCAGGAGGTACTTCTTCACGCGGGCCGAAAACAGGCTCGCGTCTGGGATGGCATCGAAGGCGGTCAACATCGGGTGCTGAGTATTGACGGTGCCGATGTGGACGGGCTCCCGGCTCACGTCTTGGATTCCGCGAATGGGCAGCGGCGAGAGCTCGCCGAGGGCGCCGCTCCAGCCGTCGGCGGTCACGTTGTCCCCGCCCGAGATGAAGAGCCCGCCGCCGCTCTCGACGAAGGACCGTAGCGCCTTGACCTGGGCGTCATCGAGCCCTTCCACGTTCGCGAGCACGACGACGTGGCTCGTGGCCAACTGGGCCGGCCCGAGCTCGTCACTTCGAATGATCGTGGCGACCGTGCGCGAGGGGACGTCGCGGCCCGGTTGGAGCGCGGCCTTCAAAAAGAAGGTCTCGTCTCGGTGGGGGACCCCGCGCGGGGCGCCGTTGACGACCAGGACCGAGATCCGCCTTCCGACGTCGACGACGAAGGTGCGGCTGTTGTCGAGGAGCAGCTCGTCGGGTCCGATCTCGGCCGTGCCTGCCGCGAGCCCGCTCTCCGGCAATCGGAGCGTGAAGGTCTTGGTGACCGTCTCACCAGCGCCAAGCTTCAGGGCGCTCTTGGCCGATCGGGTGCCGAGATTGACCGTCACGACGTCCTCGAGGTTGGTCCGGCGATCATTTCGGATGGTCACGTCCACCCGCACGTCACGGGGCATCCCGGGCACTGGCTCCGCGACCACCTTGGTCACGGCGGCGTTCTCGGGCGCGTCCCCGTCCCGGACGTCGATGAGCGAGACTCTCGGCGTCCGTTCGAGCGACCACGGCCGCCCGAGCCCCTCCCATTCCGTCGCTTGAAGGTCCGTGAAGACAGCGACTTCTCGCCGCTCGTGGGACGCCTCGACCAGGATCTGCTCGGCGATCCGGAGGGCCCCGGCGAGATCGGCGCGCCCAGCCGATGGGACGATGCTGCCGAGCACGCTCTGGAGGAGCGTTCGGTCGTAGGTCAGCCGCGTGGTGAGCGCCTTCGCGGGGCTCTCGGCGAGCACGATCGCGGCGTCGCTGTCGGCACGCAGGTCACCGATCAGGGCCCGCGCGCGGTCCACGGCGCGGTCGAGCAACGCTTCGCCGTCGAGCCTCGCGGACATCGACGCGGACGGGTCGATGACAATGACGACGCTCGTCGGCGTGCCACTGCCGGGCGACGCGGCGACGTCGCTCGTGAGGAAGGGCTTCGCGAACGAGAAGGGGATGGCCGCGATGAGCAGCACCCGGAGCGCGAGGAGGAGCAGCTCCCGGAGGCGATAGCGGCGCGCGACCGCCTTGTTCATGCCGAGCAGGAACTCCATCGCCGCAAACTCGTGCACTTTCGCGCGCTTGCGCTGAATGAGGTGGATGAGGACCGGGATGAGGCCCGCGAGCATCCCCCACAAGAGTCCAGGGACTTCGAAGTTCAACGCCCCGCTCCCGTGGCCCCGTCGGCGGCGCGGCGGGCGAAGAGGTCCGCGAGGAGGCGATCGATGGGGACGTCGGTCGAGGCGACGCGATGCTCCATCCCGGCGGTCGCCGCGGACGACGCGAGCTCACGCACGAAGCGCTGGAACTCGGCCCGATACGTGGCGGCGATGAGCCGGGGCTCCGTCGCGATCTCGACGCCCGACTCGAGCGACCGAAATACGGTGAGGTCCTCGAACGGGAAGCTCGCTTCCCACGGGTCGAGCACCTGCAGCAGTGTCACGTGATGACCGCGCCGTTCGAGCTCCTCGAACTGCCGGAACCACCTCGCGTCGGACTCGAAGAAGTCGCTGATGAAGAAGATGGGGCCGCGCCGGCCGAGGCGCTCGACCAGCTCGCTGCCAGCTCGAATGAGTGACGTCGCGACCCGCGGCTTCGGCTTGTGGCTGACGATGGCTTCGCAAAGCGGCCAGAGGTGGTTCATCTGAGCACGCGGTGGCACCCAGGTTCGAACAGCTTCACTGGCCAGGAGTAGCCCTACGGAGTCCTGCTGGCGGAGGACCAGATACGCGATCGAAGCCGCGAGCGAGGCGGCGTGGTCCCACTTCGAGAGGGCGGCGTCCGGGGAGCGGTAGAGCATCGACG